>NZ_RQUX01000007.1 GCF_003992115.1 Veillonella ratti | reverse complement strand
ATATCTATATTAAGAAGGACAATAAAAACTTTGCTATTTAATATTAAAGGGAGCTATATAAAAAATGCTATTTCTATGAGCGGGCAATCATCACCCAATATCATAGAAATAGCATTTTTGTGGTGCGGTTGGCGGGAGTCGAACCCGCACACCCGAAGGCACTGCCGCCTGAAGACAGCGCGTCTGCCATTCCGCCACAACCGCATGGAATATGTTATTATTGTATTACTTTTACTATTACCTGTCAAACAAAGGAGAAATTTATGGCAATCAGTCAATTATATGAAGCTTTACTGCGATATATAGAAAGTCAGAACTATCAGGAAATTGATGCTAAAACATTTTATCGGAAAATTTTTCCTGAAGGCATACTCGAAAAAGAAGGCGGTTCTGAAGGGAAGCCAAATGGTATTTTAGTCACTAAAGACACATCCGGTAAGCCAACAGGGCATTCGGCGATTAGTGATGAATTGAATGAAGTCCTGAATTTAGCGCCGGACTCCGAAGCCGTTATGGCGCCGATTTCGTACTATGGTCAAAATTTGACCGGTCGCAACGGTGGCGTGCTACATGCATTGACGATTACCGTGCCGGTACAGAGTGTTGCCGAATTAGAACGTTTATTGGACATATTGACGCAATCTGTTTTACTTAAGGCGACGTACTTCGTGCTTACGGGCGAGTCGATTCAACTTTACTATGTCTATGAAGCGGGCGTGGCTATGACCGGTGAATCGCAAAAAGAGTTGATGGTTCAAAAGCAAGTGTTGGTAGACCGATTTAATGAGTTGTTACAGTTGGCCAAACCGATTGCCATGACGCCATTGGCCGATCGTTTACCGATTGTTGGCACCGTTAGTGGCAAAGACCGTTTGCCGGTTCGAGCCTTTCAAGTTAAGTTGAAGTAAAAGTAAATGACTTGCAGGACGCGATAACCCAAAGAAGTTTTTCAAAATTAATAGACAGTAAAAAAACACAGGGCGCTTATCATTGAGTAAGCAACCCTGTATTTTTTGCTATCATGAGTTACGAATGTATTTTTCAGTACAATCAAAAGCAATTTATGCTTCCAGTTCTTTAGCGTAGCGGCGATGTTGAATATACCAAACGCGGACTGTATAGGCAATGGAAGCAGCGGTAAGGCCGCCTAAGAGGCCCATCCAGATGCCGTAAGGACCAAAGTCGAACCCAAAAGTGAAGAGCGCTGCGACCGGCGTACTTACGCCCCAATAGCAGGTTAGGGCGATGATAGAGATAATACGCACGTCTTTGTAGCCTCGCAGTACACCTTGAAGCGGTGTGCCGAAGGCGTCGATAACAGTAAAGAAGACTGCATAGGCTAAGAAGCTACTGATTAGACCGGTCATATGAGGATCATTCGTATAGAAACCGGCAATTTGTTCCAAGTGGGTAAAGCTGTACATACAAATAAGAATGGCGATGATAATGGCGATACCGCGGGCGATATAGGCGTATTGCTTGGCATCGCGGAATCGTTGTGCGCCTACTTCATAGCCAACAGTAATTGTGGAAGCAATACTGATACTGAGAGGAAATCCGTAGAATAAGTTGGTAAAACTAATGGCGGCCTGATGAGCGGCGATGATTTCCGTGCCATAGTAAGCCATTAAGAGTCCAGCTAAGCTGAAAATACTCATTTCGCAGAAAATCGCAATCCCGATAGGAACTCCTAAGGTTAATTGTTCAATCACATAGGGGCTTTGAAAAGCGGGCCATTGTCTAAAAACTTTATAGTGGTTGAAGTTTTTGTTAAAAAGTAAAATAACAATATAGGCTAAAAAGTTGTACCAACAGCTAATAGCAGTAGCAATACCGGCGCCGACACCGCCAAAGGCAGGAAGACCGAAATTGCCTAAAATAAGGGCATAGTTTAGAATCACATTGAGGACAAAACTGGATACCATAATGATCATGGAATAGTGGGTAAAGCCATGCGCATCCACAGAATTTCGGAGAACCGTGCTGCCCATGAGTGGAATAATCCCGAAGGCAATGGCTATCATGTAGTCAATGGTTATAACTTGCGCATCCGGCGCCAGATTAATCAGTGTCAAAAGCGGTTTGAGGGCAAGAATCCCGGCTAGAATTAAGAGGCTTCCTAAGCCGACCGCCAAATAGAGCCCGTGAGTAATAATCGTCGGTATAGTCTCTTTTTTGTTGGCCCCCAAAAGTTGAGCAATAATAGGGGAAATACCAAGCAAAATCCCCATGGCGCCGAAGAAGCAGGCTGTCCATATGTTATAGCCCACCGATACACCGGCCAGGTGTAAGGTACTGTATTGACCGGATAGTAAGATGGCTACAAATGAGCCGGCAATCAAAGAGAATTGGGTTAATACGATAGGGCCGGCTAGCCGTAAAAACAACAGTATTTTTTCAAAAATCTTAAAGGTAGGATGCATACGAACTCCTTATCTATACAATAAAAAAGTCTCCAACTAATCATCGGAGATTTTAAAATAATCACAAAAAAAGCGCAATATCTGATTTGCAATGTATTAATCACAACATATTACTCGAAATGTGTTCATCATGTCAATATTATTATAATTTTATTGTAACATAGTAAAAGGGGATTGAAAAGTTATTCTCATAGAAGCGAGAATAACGAA
Source organism: Veillonella ratti (assembly GCF_003992115.1). Classification (GTDB taxonomy): domain Bacteria; phylum Bacillota; class Negativicutes; order Veillonellales; family Veillonellaceae; genus Veillonella_A; species Veillonella_A ratti. Next base: position 120,869 of record NZ_RQUX01000007.1, on the reverse strand, counting down.
ATATCGTTCGCCGTGTATGTATTATGATATAGAAGGATTGCTAGAGTTAAGCGTTTTTTATTAAAAAGTATGCTATAAAAATTTTCAGATTTCTATCGACAAGGTGACGATATTTCGATATAATATCTATAGTATATTGATATATTACGATACATTGATTAATTTGACGGAGGTATGATTTTGGAACTGTTTTCAGCTGCAGGATTATTGGCAATTGCAAAAATTATTGTCATCGACATTTTATTGGCCGGCGACAATGCGATTGTTATTGGGATGGCCGCCAAAAACTTACAGGAAAAGCATCGTAAGCTGGCTATTTTCTGGGGCACATTCGGGGCGATTGCTTTACGCTTAATTATGGCGTTTCTTTTTGTGGAAGCGATTAATAATATCCCGGGGCTACGCTTAGTAGGTGGTGTATTATTACTTTGGATTGGCTATAAATTAATGGCCGCCAACGAATCGTCGCATAATATTGAAGCGAAAAGTAATTTGCGAGATGCCATTATTACAATTGTAATTGCGGATGGTATCATGGGTATCGATAATGTTATTGGCGTTGTTGGTGCAGCCGAGGGCAACATGATGCTTGTACTTGTTGGTATTTTAATCACTGTACCGATTATTATCTGGGGCAGCACGATGTTCATCAAGTTGATTGAAAAATACCCTGTTATTCTTTTCTTCGGTGGCGGTATTTTAGGCTGGATTGGCGGCGAAATGATTCACGTTGACCAGTATACGTTCGATTTAATCGACCCGATTAGTTTACCGTTCAAAATCGCATGTATCATCTTAGTAGTTGGTGCTGCTTTGATTCAACGTAAATTGACAGCAAAAAAAGCTGATAATTAATTGTTGATGTGAACAATCTGTTATAAATACAAATTAAATGCTAACAATTAAATAGTGATCTTAAAATTAAGAGGTCTTACTGAACGACTATGCAGCAGAGTGTTGTAGGGTAGTGTTCAGCAAGACCTCTTTTTGTATAACTAAGATCTAGTCACTGAGTTAGTTCTTATTCAGTATAAACGAGACACATACCTGTATTGAGAAGTGCTATTGTACATTTAGAGAAGATTTTCGATATACTAAAAGGGTAAGAAGTAATCGAATTAATTTATTATAGTATTGAATAGTATTGTTAACAGGAGGTTTTACCATGAAATCTTTGAAAAAAGCAGCACTTCGTATATTTAAAGCATCTGCTCTTCTTCCTTCCTATTTACGGCAATGATCACTTCATTTTCCAAGATAAAAACAGCGATGAAGTAGCGGCTCATGTGGAAAAATGGATTAAGAAAAACGTTAAATAAGCCGATTTGGCAGAACAATGGTTGAAATCTAAGGACCTAAACAAGTAAAATAGAGGTAAGAAATCAATCTCGCAATAAATAAAAAGTACTGCCTTAGTTAATCGTTTATATATCTTTGACTAAGATGGCGATATTAAAACGTAAGGCAAATAGGGCAGTATAAATAAGGAGACACTATGGAATACGTAAAATTAGGTCGTACAGGTCTTGATGTTTCTAAATTGGCGCTGGGTTGTATGAGTTATGGCGCACCGGTGAGTGAACAGTTTTGTTGGGTTTTGGAAGAACCGGAAGCCCGTAAGGTCATCAAACATGCCGTTGATCAGGGAATTAACTTCTTTGATACGGCCAATTGCTATAGTGACGGCGTGAGTGAAGAAATTTTGGGCCGTGCCGTTAAAGATTTTATGCGACGTGAAGATGTGGTAATTTCCACGAAAGTTTTTGTTGAAATGCGTAAACGCCCGAATGGTGGCGGTTTGTCCCGTAAAGAAATTATGTATGAAGTAGAACAGAGCTTACGCCGTTTAGGCCTTGATTATGTGGATATTTTGTACATTCATCGCTGGGACTATAACACGCCGATTGAAGAAACGATGCGTGCCCTTAATGATTTGGTAACGGACGGCAAAGTACGCTATTTGGGTGCCAGTGCTATGTATGCATGGCAGTTCCAAAAGGCACAATATACGGCGGAACGTCATGGCTGGGTGCCGTTTGTAGCCATGCAGAATCACTATAATCTGCTCTATCGTGAAGAAGAGCGAGAAATGATTCCTCTTTGTAAAGATATGGGTGTGGGGCTAACGCCATACAGTCCGTTGGCAGCCGGCCGACTCAGTCGTGATTGGACAGCGACAACAACGAGAGCGGAACTCGATAAATTTGCTAAAGGCAAGTATGACAGCACGATGGCAACGGATAAGATTATTGTTGACCGCGTTGGTGAACTGGCTGAGCGTTACGGCACAACGCGCACCGGCATTGCTTTGGCTTGGCAGTGGCATAAGGGCGTCGTAGCGCCGATTATCGGGCCGACGAAAGAGAAATATATTGATGATGCGGTGGCCGCCATCAACGTCAAGTTAAGCGACGAAGACGTGGCGTATTTGGAAGAACCGTATGTACCTCATAAGGTTATGGGTGCCCGTTAAAAACTCTTAGGTGAGGACATAAAAAGGCTCGTATTAGAGCGACAAACCTCGTATTATTGAGCGGGTACAACCTATAAAAAAAGAGTAGTCACGTTGATTGATCGGGCCTTTCTTGAGAGAGGAGGGCTAAGTACAGTACAACATGACTACTCTTTTCACATAGAGAATAAAAATATGGACATAGGCTTACAGCAAAACGTGTTGCATGTAGCCTATAACTTGATTGTTTGCAGGATTTATAGAAGTGAGGCATCGCCGGTAACGAAACAGTTTATTTCATATGTGAAGCAATCTATTTTAGAACAGGGAGCAAATAATAACAATGAAAATTAAAGCCATAGATCATTTAGTAATTACTACAGCAGATTTAGATAAATGTTTAGCTTTTTACGTTGGTATTCTAGGTATGGAATTAGATGAGTCAAATAATCGCTATACTTTACGCTTTGGCGAGAGTAAATTTAACATCTATACGCGTAAAGCCGAATTTTTACCGGCCGCTCAAAATCCAGCGTATGGCAGTCTCGATTTGTGTTTACGTGTGGATGAGTCCATTGATGAGATTGTGAAGGAAATTGAGGCAAAAGGGTATCCCATTGAAGAAGGTCCGGTGATTCGACACGGTGCTTTGGGGACTATGCAAAGTGTGTATTTACGAGATTATGACGGCAATCTAATTGAAATTAGTTCTTATAATTAAATATAGAAAAAAATAAATATAGTTGTTGACAAGGTAGGGAAAGCACTATATAATGTACATGTAATCATAATTATTACTAGTTAAAACTGATCAGTATTAATCGCATGGTTAAGCGATTAGTGTTGTTGTGTTAATGGTACCGGATCGGATTTATAGACCGGTACATGTGTTTAGATAATGTTTCAACAAAACGAAAGAGAGTGACAAACATGGACATTTTATTGAAAAACTTATTCCGTTACCAAGATCAAGGCTTATTATTTTATCGTATCGTTTTCGGGTTATCGATGATGGCGCACGGCTATTTCAAATTTGCCGGCGGCGAACAAGTATTGACTGCTGTAGGTAGCATGTTAGGCGTTTTCGGTATTACCGGTGGCTATTATATGTTAGGTATTATGGCAGCCAGCGCTGAATTAATCGGCGGCTTGTTAGTTTTATTGGGCCTTGGTACTCGCTTGGGTGCGTTACTGATTGTAGGTACTTTATTCGTGGCTACAGTATTGGAATTGGGCAACGGCTTCTTAAAATGGGATTATCCGTCTCAGATGATGTTCGGCGCTATTATGCTCTTTATTGCCGGCCCGGGTCGTTTCAGCTTTGATTATAAAATAGCTCATAAATAAGAATTGAACGATTGTGTTAAGTATTAAAATTTAATATTGTAATTAATATTTGCAAGAGCTCCTGTAATGGAGCTCTTTTTTCATACTCGATACGGGATTTATTTTAGAGCTAACATGTGAGCATAGTTTACGTATAAGAAACACTTTTGGCTTATGTGTTTCTTTAGTGTTCCTTTATCCTCTCATATGGTGTATAGTTAATCATATATTATACTGTAATAGAACGGGAGCGACTATGAGAAAACATTGTGCAATCGTACTGGGTGGACTTTTTTCACCATTAGACGGCATTGAGACGGCGGACTTTGTTATCGCCTGTGATAAAGGCTATGCGTACACTCGTGAATATGATATGGAACCAAATTTAGTAGTAGGGGATTTTGATTCTTATCATGGGAAGGTAACGCCGGGCATTGAAATTTTGGATTTACCGACGGATAAAGATGATACAGATACGATGGTAGCCATTCGTTATGCCTTGGAACATGATTATAAAGATTTAACCTTATACTGTGCCTTTGGCGGTCGTTTTGACCATTTAATGGGGAACGTGCAGGCAGCCATGTACGCTGTTTCACAAGGAGCCGTCGTGCGCATGGTGAGTCACGATACGGATAGTTATCTGTTTAGCCACGGCGACATTACCTTAGAACCGCGGATGGACTATTCCTTGTCGGTGCTCGCTTTATCTGACGAGTGTCATAATGTGACGATTACGGGGGCTAAGTATGCGTTGAAAAACGCGACTTTGTACAATACGAAGCCGGTAGGTGTAAGTAATGTGTGGCATGATACGGTGCACGTGAAGGTGGGCGACGGTATTTTGATGGTGTCCATGTCACATATGTAGGACATTAAATATAGTATCATCAGCCGGATAGAGCACCGTACCCGCTACATAAAATTAAAAAAGTAATTAGAAAATATAATCCGGCAACGGATGTGGACCCCGACCTGGAAGCGACGGATATTTATCGTGACTGACAGGCGATCGGTCCCGGGAGGTTTTGAAGAATGTTAACATCATTAGGATTTGTCATATTAGGTGGCGCCGCTTTGGCTGCGGTATGTCGCAAAATACAGCTGCCGACCATTATCGGGCTTATGTTGGCCGGTATGCTTTTGGGACCGCAGGGGGGCAATTGGCTCGATTCGACCATGCTTACCATTTCACCTGATTTGCGGCAGTTAGCCCTCATAGTTATCCTTGTAAAGGCAGGCCTTGCTATTAATTTGCGAGATATTTGGAGCCTTGGGCGGCCACTTCTGATGATGTCGACGGTACCAATGTTAATAGAGCTGACCATACTTACGTATTTAGGCCTTTATGTATTTGACCTCCATGGCTTGGAAGCTTTACTCTTGGCTACCGCTGTTTGTGCCGTATCGCCGGCCGTTGTGGTTTTTCGCATGATTCATCTCATTGAATTACGTTATGGGACGAAAAAGAAGATTCCGCAACTCATCATGGTAGCCTCGTCATTGGAAGATATTGTAGTCGTGGTTATTTTTTCATTAGTGTTAGCGCTCGTGGAGGCCCATGTGGCTACACCGGAAGGGATGAGTGCCTTGACCATTGCCGCCCAGGTGCCGGTAGCGTTGTTTAGTGGCATTGTACTGGGCTTTATAGGTGGCTTTATACTGTCGTATATTGCCAAGCGAATGAATAAAGGCGATCAATTATTGCCCGGTACGGTGACCTTATTGCTGACGATTCTGATTGCCGCGTCGTTTGTGATGGTGGCTATCGGCAATTGGTTTAAACCGTATGCGGCTGTTTCGGGACTTTTGGCAGTTATGATTATGTCCAGTGTGGTCAAAGGACAGGTTTCTTATGAGTTGGGGCAGGCCCTTAATCGACAAATTAATCAACTATGGATTCCTATTGAAATCATACTATTCGTGCTCGTAGGAGCGGCTATCGATACGACGTATATGCTCAGCATGAGCGGCATTTTGATTGGCGTTATAGCCTTAGGTTCTATGGGGCGTGCTTTGGGGGTAGGAGCGTCTTTGTTAAAAACGAAGCTCAATATGAAGGAACGTATTTACTGTGCCATTTCCTTTGCCCCTAAAGCCACCGTGCAGGCAGCCATCGGCGGCATTCCGTTGGCTTTGGGGCTTGATAGCGGTCCTTTAGTATTGGCTGCATCGGCCATGGCAATTTTAATAACATCGCCAATCGGCGCATTTGCCATGGATTATTTTTATAAACGATTATTGGAACCGGAAATAGATCCTATTATAGAAGGACAGGGGGAGGCAAAGTAAGGCATGTTGATAAAAAAGAGGCTGGTAATCTCGAATATTTTGATGATTGCCATTCCATCGATAGTGGCGTTACTTATTGTATTTGTTAGTTTGGCCGCCATTTGGATTCCAAGCGTACAGCGGAATAACATCGGCGTTCGTGATTTGGAAGATTTTGAGCGGACCGGAACCTTTATGTTAACACAGGTAGAAGGGAAACTTCAGGAAACGGCAGCGGCCGGTCGCGATCCGAAGATTTCGGATGTATCGGCGGCATTGCGACAAGTAACAGGCTATACGGTGCGTGTGGCAAGCCCCTCCGGTGAATTATGGACTTGGGGCGATGCACCGGATGCGGAAGCCCTTAAACTGGAAGACGCAGCGGATCAACTAAATGGTGACGGCATCATTTCGAACGGTAGTCACGCCATAGCCACACGAAATGTTGTGACTAAGGCGGGCGATTATCGTGTCTATATTTACGGTTCGGAAATCAAGACGCGTACTTGGCCGGCCAAGAACACGGTTAAATGGTCCCTCATATTTATCTTCATTATGTTTATCATAGGCATTATCGTAGCCAATAAATTCTTAACACGCTTTGTATTCCAGCGTATTCGCAGTGCTTTAGATTTATTGGTATCGGGGGTGCGTCAAATTCGTGACGGTAATTTAAAAATTAAACTCACCTATGATGGGAAAGACGAATTTGCACCGATTTGCGAAGATTTTAATGATATGGCTCGTCGTTTGGAAGAGTCTGTAACGTTGATTCAAAAGCAGGAACAAAATCGTAAGGAGTTGTTGGCCGGTATTTCTCATGATTTACGGTCCCCGTTAACGTCGATTAAGGCGTATGCGGAAGGCTTGGAGGACGGTATTGCAACGACGCCGGAATTACAGGCAAAATATGTGCGCATGATTCAGACAAAGGCGGATGAAATGGAGCACATGATTAGCAATCTCTTTACGTTTTCTAAAATGGATTTGGAAGAATATCCTAGCTATCCTGAAAAAATGGACCTGGGTACGCATTTGGAAATGTTCATCCGTGATGAAGGGGAAGCGTATAAGAATAAGGGCTTAATTCTTCATCGTGAAGCGATTGAGCAGGGCTCTTTGATTTGGGCCGACCCGTTTCAAATCCGTAATATTGTAGCCAATATTGCCGATAACAGTGTAAAATATAAAGTGAATGAAACCGGTAATTTGTATATGTCCTGTCAGAATCAGGAAGATATGGTTGCGCTTATTTTAGCGGATGACGGCCCCGGAGTGAATGAAAGCAGTTTGGAACGGCTTTTTGATGTATTTTATCGTAGTGATGCGGCGCGCAGTAATCCTCATAAGGGGAGTGGGCTCGGTCTTGCGATTGTTAAAAAGATGGTGCAGCAAATGGGCGGTACTATTGAAGCTGAAAACGCTGATAACGGTGGTTTGCGTATAATCATGAAGTTCCCGAAATACGGAGGTTAATGTAGTGGCGAAACGAATTTTAATTATTGAAGATGATCAGGCAATTGCTGAGATTGAGCGAGATTATTTAGAACTGAGCCAATTTGAAGTAACCATCGCCAATGACGGCGGCAAAGGGTTGGAACTCGCCTTAAATGAACCTTTTGATTTAATACTGCTTGATGTTATGTTGCCGACCGTTGACGGTTTCAGTATATTAAAGAAATTAAGAGAAACGCTGGATATTCCCATTCTTATGGTAACGGCTAAACAGGAAGATATAGATAAGATTCACGGGCTAGGCTTAGGTGCCGATGATTATATTGAAAAGCCATTTTCCCCAAGTATTTTGGTGGCTCGCGTGAAAGCTAATATTGCTCAATATGAACGGTTACGTAAAGGGCAAAGCACCAATAAGGGGGAAGCGGACATTCAGGTGGGCCATTTACTCATTCAGCCCGGTTCACATCGCGTCTTTGTGCATAATAAAGAAGTAAATTTGAAAAATAAAGAATATGAATTGCTTTTGTTCTTAGTCCGCAACGGTGATTTGGTATTCGATAAAGAAACCTTGTACGAGCGCATATGGGGCCTCGAAGCCATTGGTGATGTGGCGACTGTAGCTGTTCATATCAATCGTTTGCGTGAAAAAATCGAAGATGATCCGAGCAATCCACGCTATATTGAAACCGTGTGGGGCGCCGGGTATCGGTTTAAAATGTAGTAATTTAAAATGTAGTATTCGATAAAGTATTGCCGGAGACAATAGCATGTCAAAGAGTAATACAAAACAAATAGAATATAAGGTGAGTTTTATAGCTGTCAGATGGGAAAATTCCATCCGGCAGCTATTTTTTATTGGAAAAATTTTGGTTTATTAATTTGAAATAAATGTTTAACTTTTGTTTATATTTGGTGTAAATCTTGTTTAAAACCCTTTTGTATACTAAGAATGAAAGTTAATACAAAAGGGGGCTACTACATTGCTGGAACAATTTTTTAGTCTCATACAACAATATGATTTTTCGATTTTAAATTATATATGGTTATATGGGCATGCACATTGGCTGGATATCCTCATGGAAGAAGCCACGGATTTAGGTAATGGCGGGGCAATCTGGATTGCTCTTGGCATAGTCTTCATGTTCCAAAAAAAATACCGAAAGGTCGGCTACATGATGATGACGGCTATGCTCATTGGTTTTGTTCTCTTGAACTTGGGTGTTAAGCCGATGGTAGCACGGCTTAGACCGTTCGAACTGCAACCGGCGGTGCAACTGTTAATTCATGAACCATGGGATTATTCATTCCCGTCAGGTCATGCTTGGTCAGCTTTAGCTGCAGTTACAATTTTATTTATGAATAAGATTCCGGGCCGTTATGTGGCCTTAGGCGTAGCCTTACTTATCAGTTTTTCAAGAATATATTTATATGTGCACTATCCGTCAGATGTACTGATGGGTGGCATATTTGGAGTGATTATCGGTATGGCCAGTGTATACGGTTGGCGTTTTCTTGACAAAAAATACGCACAGCGCCGTCCCATAATAGTTAAAAATTCAGTTTCAGATTATGAATTATCTTATAAGCAGATTGAGGAGAGTGCCCATCATGAGTGAGTCAAAAAAATATCTCGGCTGGATTCTGTTGTTAGGTGTGTATCTGTTTTTCCTGGGCAATTGGGGCATTGCCATCACGGATCCGGTAGAGTCAAACTATGCCTTAACGGCGAAAGAAATGCTGCAGGCCGGCAATTATTTATCGCCTCAGATTTACGGTAATTATTGGTATGACAAACCTATTTTCTTTTATTGGGAAGTGATTGCCGCTTTTAAACTGTTTGGCGTCAATGAATGGGCGGCGCGCTTTTTCCCGGCTGTCTTCGGCATTAGCGGGCTACTCATGACCTATTGGTTCACACAAAAACTCTTTAACCGTCTGACAGCGCTTGTGGCTACGGTTATTTTGGGAACATCGTTAGAATATTGGCTCATTTCCAAAACTGTAATTACCGATATGACCTTATTTGTATTCTTTAATGCGGCTCTTATTTTCTTCTATTTGGGTTATTATTTTAAAAAGCGTAATTACTATTACGGAGCCTATTTCTTTGCCGGCTTGGCTGTTTTGACAAAAGGGCCTATCGGCTTATTGTTACCGGGCTTAATCGTTGTGTTATTCTTAGTTTCGCAGCGCGATTACAAAGAGCTGCTTCATATGAAATGGCTCGGTGGGATTGCTATATTTGTTCTAACCGCCGGCCCTTGGTATTACTACATGTACAGCGTGCACGGCATGGACTTCATTGATACGTTCTTGGGCGTTCACAATGTATTGCGTGCTACTGTTTCGGAACATCCGCGCGATAATGTGTGGTATTACTATTTGGGTATGTTTATTATTGGGTTCTTCCCATGGGTATTTACCTTGCCGTACCTCTTTAAACGTCGTTTTCAGGCACAGCGTCAAATGTTAAAAACTGCAGGTGCAGTAGACGCTGTTGTTAATGAAAAGAGTCATAAACATTTTGGCATAGTCGTTATGGCCGATGGTACTACTGCCAGAGTGCCGGTGCATATGACTGTTATGGATACGGCTGATTCGTCCGGTATGCCTATGAATGCACAGGGGGCCGATTCTAAAACAGCGGGAATGCCATCTTGGCAGGCAACGCTGCGCAGTATGGTGCAGTTTGATCAAACCACTATCTTCTTACTGATTTGGGCGTTTACGATTGCCGTGTTCTACCAACTGATGGCCACTAAATACACGACATATACATTCCCATATTTGTTGCCGATTGCGATTTTGGCGGCTCGTGTCATGGTAAATCATTTGAAATTGGTAAAATACACCGTGATTGCCAATATCGTATTGTATTCCGTGCTTACCTTCGCCGTAGCAATGCCGTATTGCAACGCTTACTCTTCTAAAGATGTAGGCAACGTGGTGGCACAAACGGTTAAACCGGGGGATATGGTTGTAAGCTATGGCCGTTATCAGACGTCGGCGGGGTTCTACAGCAATCAGTTGATTTATCGTGTTGAAAAAGCTGCGGATATTCCGGGTCTTGAACCGTCGGCTATGAATTGGAATACGAAAAACGTAATGCCGTTCATTGCGGAAGAAACCGTGGCAACTCGTGATAATGTTGTTGCCATCGTAGATAATCGCCGTTTAAAAGAATTTAAAGCTGATATGCCGGGACAATGGCAAGAAGTAAAAGCTTTAGATAAATTTACGGTGTTTAGAAAATAAGTTGCCTAAGTGGGCAATACAATTTTAATTAAGTAACAATATAGAATGTAGTTAAGTAACAGTTTACAGTTTCGGTTAAGTAACCATCTGATTTTAAGTTAAGTAACATAACAAAAAAAGTAAAAAAGCAACTAAAGGTAAAAATTCCTTTGGTTGCTTTTTTGCATTGATTTTCATATAGCTAACCTGTTTATAACAGTACAGCTTATCTTTTAGTAAACGAATGACCATCATAAATATATTGCCTAATAAGGCGCTTGCCTTCGACGGCATGGATCTTAAAGTAGAAATAATGGTTGCGATTATCTTTGGCGTTTTCTTTGTTGAGCTTAAAGTAATTTTGCTGTGAATGGGCCATACTTTGTAGAATATCATCGGTTAAAAAGGTTAGCGGTGTATCCAGGGCCGAATATTCATAAAAGTCTTCTTCAAACTTTAAATAATTCGGTGAAAAGTATGAAAATTGCAATTGGTTACGTTGAAATTCTCTAGATTCCATCGTTTGCCATCTCCTCGGTTGTAATGCGATTAATAGTATCTATAGTTAAGGTTGTAAAGGTATCGTCTTGATGTTTAATCGTTACTTCAGCCAAACTGAGATCATAGACTTTCCCTGTGATACGGCTTGTGGTGAGCGGTTGGCCTTTACTTTGCACGCGTACCTCAAAAGTGGCCGTGTATTGGCCGGCATAGAGTCGACCCAGCCAGGTTAAACGCTCTTCAAGACTCATGGATTCATCGATTTCAAGCTTCATGTGCGACTGCAGTAAGGCCGTTTGGTGGTCGGATAAAAAGAAGCCCATCCATTTAGCCATTTTGCGGTCTTTGTAGGTGCGAGCGGATTTAAATGGCAAATAGGTACGGTCAATCATACTAAACCATCCAAACCGCCGGCACCACCGGCTGCATGACCGCCAATGAGCTTGCTACGGGCAATGGCACGTGATGAATCCAAGAGAACCGAGGCCTTTTGAATGGCTAAGAAACCGTGCAGACGACGAATATCATCAATTGTGTGCTGCAGATTATGCGTTTTGCGCACCGTATCCGGATTGTCAAAGAGAGAAATAGATTGCAAGGCTTCCGGAATAAATTGGCTGTACTGAACGCCGATTTGGCGAACCGCTTCGCCCTTATAGTGTTTTCGAAATAATTTAATTACATGGCGCGTCAATTCATCAGTCAGTTGCGTCGGTTCAATCTTCATCTGTGCTTGAAATGAGCCTCGAGATTGTTGTTCAAAATAGCTTTCTTTGGCAAAACCGATATAAACGGACACACAGCGTGTTTGCTGATGGCTATGGCGCAGACGGATAGCCACCTGTTCGGCCATCTCGCTGAGCAAGAGCTCAATTTCATCCTGTTTTGTGTAGTTACGCGGTAATATTTGTGAATTGCCTAACCCCTTGGATTGTGGTGTATACGGTTCACGTACATTACTTTCGTCAACGCCGTTAGCGTGAAACCACAGCTGTACACCGATGATGCCTAAATCTTTCTGAAGCACATCCGGATTACAGTTTGCCAGCTCTTTGATGGAGTGAATACCAAGATTATTTAAACGGCGTGCCATGCGACTGCCGATGCCCCAAAAGTTAGTTAGTTTGGGAATTTGCCATACTTTAGTGGATACATCTTCGTACGACCAGTTGGCACGCATAGTAGAGGTGGTTTTAGCTTCATTATCGAGAGCCAGTTTGGCAAGTAACGGGTTCGCATTAGACATGCCGACGGTAGAAAAAATACCGGTTCGCTGGCGAATATCATGCTGGATTTTGGCAGACAGAATATCCAGTTTTTCACGGCGACTTAATTGGGGATTAGGTACAAAATACTTCAAAGATCGAGTCAGGTCTACAAAACCTTCGTCGATAGAATAGGGGCAAATATCTTCGGTGGCAGCGTATTCGCGCAGAATGCGTTGAATCTCGAGGTTTTTTATAATATAAAGGCCCATGCGCGGCGGCACAATCAGAGTGCGTTTGGCCCAGCTCTCGATGTAGTTAATATATTTGGGCGTAATGGGTAAGCCTTCTTTGAGGGCACGACGTAAATTAAACTTCCTGGTTTCGATATCGAAGGGCAAATCATAGGAGCGACTCACATTTTGTTTACCGAAGACATGTTTAAACGTTGGGGAGGACGCCAAAATCAGGCCTTTGGAATTGTCGGCCCGGCTCATGACACATAATGAAGTTGTGAGGGGATTTAAACCGCGTTCGATACATTCGACACTGGCGTAAAACGACTTCATGTCGATAAACGCAATATCTGAGCGGGGCTCTAAGTCGTAGTTAATATAGCCCATGAGTGCACCTCCTTTTTACGTAATACCTTCTTTACTAAAACAATACATCGAATAGATGTTTGAGTCAATGGCAGAAATAAAGAATAATTGTTTGGCTAAAAGGTAAATTTTCTATTGGCTTATTATCTGATATTTCATATAATATATTCATATAGACTTACGCTTGACAACAGCGTAAAATGAAATTTTTTTGCCTTTTTTGCTCAAAAGGTATTAGTTGGAGGATAGGTTTATGAATAAACAGCAGTTAGCTGCCAAGATTTGGGAATCTGCAAACCGCATGCGGTCTAAGATAGAAGCGAATGAGTATAAGGATTATATCCTTGGTTTCATTTTTTATAAATACTTGTCGGACAAAGAAGAACAATGGCTTTTGTCGCAAGAATACACACCGGAAGACATCAAAGAATACGTAAATGAGGATGACGATGAAACGGTGCGTACGGTTCAGAAGAATCTTGGTTATTTTATTGCCTATAAAGACCTTTTTTCCACATGGATTAAAATGGGCGCGGATTTCTCGGTCGATAATGTGCGCATTGCGTTATCATCCTTTACGCGCTTGATTTCGCCATCCCATAAAAAAGTATTTGACGGCATTTTTAATACCCTCGAAACAGGCCTTTCTAAATTAGGTGAAAACACGAAATCGCAGACGAAGGCCGTTAGTGATTTGGCGCAGCTTATTAACGAAATACCGATGGATAAGAAGCAAGACTATGATGTGCTTGGTTTTATTTATGAATATTTAATTTCCAACTTTGCGGCCAATGCGGGTAAAAAAGCAGGGGAATTCTATACACCGCATGAAGTGTCACTTCTTATGTCGGAAGTGGTGGCTAATCATTTAAGAGGTCGTGAAAACATCAAAATTTATGACCCAACCAGTGGTTCGGGGAGCTTGCTTATAAATATCGGCCAGACTACCGCTAAATACATGGAAAACGAAAATAGTATTCGTTACTATGCGCAGGAATTGAAGTCTAATACCTATAATTTGACTCGCATGAATTTGGTTATGCGAGGGATTTTGCCGGACAATATTCTGACGCGCAACGGGGATACCTTGGAAGAAGATTGGCCGTACTTTGACGAAGCAGATCCGGTTGGTACATATGAGCCGCTCTATGTGGATGCGGTGGTTTCTAATCCGCCATACTCACAGCGTTGGGAACCGGCCGGGAAAGAGAGCGATTCACGTTACTCTCGCTATGGCTTGGCACCTAAATCCAAAGCGGACTATGCGTTCCTCTTACATGATTTGTTCCACTTGAAACCGGACGGTATTATGACCATCGTTTTGCCCTATGGTGTATTGTTCCGTGGCGGTGAAGAAGGTCAGATTCGTAAAAACCTAATTGAGCAGAATAATATTGATGCGATTATTGGCTTGCCGGCTAATATTTTCTTCGGCACGGGCATTCCGACTATCATTATGGTATTGCGTCAAAAACGAGAAAATACAGATGTTCTTGTGATTGATGCGTCTAAGGGTTTTGCCAAAGAAGGTAAAAATAACAAACTTCGAGCCTCCGATATTCGTCGCATTGTAGACACGGTGAAGGGGCGATTGACGCAGGATAAATATTCCCGCGTAGTTACTCGTGAAGAAATTCGCAATAATGATTACAACTTGAATATTCCGCGTTATGTGGATTCTTCTGAAAACGCTGAAACCTACGATATTTATGCGACTATGTTCGGTGGCATCCCGGTAGCTGAGTTAGCTGACTTTGATTCTTACTGGAACGTTTTCCCTTCATTAAAAGAAGAGCTCTTTACTAAAGGCGAGGAATATGTGTCCGTAAGTACGGAGGATATTAAAAAGACGATTTTAGGCAATAAAGATGTGCAGAATTTCTTGGCACAATTCCGCGACCGTTTTGCTGATTTGGGCGAAAGTTTGGATAAGGAATTGATTGATGGTGCCTTAGAACTTTCTATTCCTAGAAAAGAAGAAGCCTTGGCGACCGATCTTTTCAAACGCTTTACCGGTATTCCGCTGTTAGATCCGTATCAGGCGTATGAAATTTTTGAAGAACAGTATGGTGCTATTTCCGGCGACTTGGAACTTATTCAGGCGGAAGGCATGGCGGCTGTACGAACTGTTGACCCAAATATGGTTATCAAGAAAAAGAACGGCAAAGATGCGGAAGTGCAGGATGGCTGGAAAGGTCATATCCTCGACTTTGATTTGGTGCAGCGCGTTTGTCTTGCTGAACAATTAGAATCTTTGACGCAGAAGAATAATGAACTTTCTGAG
Source organism: Veillonella ratti (assembly GCF_003992115.1). Lineage (GTDB taxonomy): Bacteria > Bacillota > Negativicutes > Veillonellales > Veillonellaceae > Veillonella_A > Veillonella_A ratti. The sequence continues at coordinate 105,536 of NZ_RQUX01000007.1, read as the reverse complement.
ATTCCGGGTTCCTATGAGGAATTACTCGAGTCTTTGAGCGAAGATGATAAGGAAATGATTTCGGAGGCGCTTAACGATGCTAATGATGCCTTTGTGGTGAAAAATATTAAGGGCGTAATCGCTGAGCTTAAGAAGGATGAAGCTGAAAACAAAGAGCTGATTAAAACCCTTAAGAGTGCGCAAAGTCTTAACGATAAAGAGAAGAAATTGAAGAATCAGATTAAGACGGAAGAAACTGATTTGCATCTTTTGACAAAAACAACGATTGAGTCTCTTTCTGATGAAGCTGTACGTGAACTTCTCCATGAAAAATGGGCAAAACCAATCGTAGACGGCACGTTGGCGCTTGCTGATGCCATGCTCAATGACTTTACGAAACGTATTGAAACATTGTCTAAAAAATATGCTGAAACAATGAGCGATATTGAAGAAGAAATCAGAAAGACTGAAAAAGAATTGTCCGCTATGCTTTCTGAACTTACCGGTTCTGAAGCTGATATGGCCGGAATCCGTGAATTGCAGAAGTTGATAGGGGGTTAATGTGATGGAAAAAAGAAAAACCCCGAGGATTAGGTTCAAAGGCTTCAGTGATGATTGGGAACAGCGTAAGATTACGGATGTGGCTGAAATCTTTATTGGTTTAGTTACTACCATGACTAAAAATTATCGAAATAAAGGAACTTTATTAATAAGAAACTCTGATATTAAAGAGAATAGGTTTCTTTTCTCTGATGTTCCTATATTTTTAGAAGAAACTTTTTCTGCACAAAATTCGGATCGAAAATTGTGTGTAGGGGATGTTGTAACTGTACATACTGGAGATATTGGTACATCGGCAGTTGTTACAGAAAAAGAAACAGGAGCCATAGGTTTTGCAACAATTAATACGAGGCCTAATCAGGTGCTTTTAGACTCGAATTATTTATCTACTTATTTTAATACAGCGCAGCATAAGAATTTTGCAATATCAATGGCTACAGGAGATGGCCGTTCAAATTATAACTTAAAAGATTTTAAAAAAGTGCTTATACCTTTATCTTCAGTAGATGAGCAGCAAAGGATAGGGAATTTTTTTAAGAATGTTAATCGCCTCATCACCCTTCATCAACGTAAGGCAAAAAGTTTAAAAATGGTAAACTAAATTTTATTGTCGATAGTTTGGGAACAGCGTAAGTTAGGAAATATGGGATCAATATTTTCAGGATTAGCCGGTAAATCAAAAGAAGATTTTGGACATGGTAGTGCACAATTTGTAACTTACATGAATGTATTTTCTCAACCTGTTGCTGATTTTCAGATGACTGAACCTATAGAAATTGATAATAAACAAAATAAAGTTCAATATGGTGATATACTTTTTACGACTTCATCAGAAACTCCAGATGAGGTTGGAATGTCATCGGTATGGCTTGGAGATAGTGATAATGTCTATCTTAATAGTTTTTGCTTTGGTTACAGACCCGAGATAAAACTTGAACCATATTATATGGCATATATGTTGCGATCATATTCTGTGAGAAAAAGACTGATAATCCTTGCACAAGGAATTTCAAGATATAATATTTCAAAAAATAGAGTAATGGAAATTGAAGTTCCTATTGCTAGTTTAGAAGAGCAGAAAAAGATTGGAGCCTATTTTAAACAACTAGATCAACTCATCACCCTTCATCAACGACAGCAAAATTCATGGAAATTAATAGAAAAAGGAGTAAAGTTATGGATGATTTTAACAAAGAATCAGATTTTGAAGCGGCCTTAATAACTGCATTGCAGCGTTATGGCTGGGAAAAGGACGTTATCAAGAATCCGACGGAAAAAGACTTGCTTCAAAATTGGGCAAATATTCTTTTTGAAAATAACAGAGATATTGATCGTCTGGGAGATTATCCGCTGATTCCGGAAGAAATGGAAGACTTGTTAGAACAAATCCGTCGACTTCGCACTCCTTTGAAGTTAAATGGTTTTATTAATGGTAAAACTGTGTCCATAATTCGTAAGAATCCTGACGATACATTGCATTACGGCAAAGAAGTAAGTTTAAAGATTTATGACCGCATGGAAATTGCAGCGGGGCAAAGTCGCTATCAGATTGTGCAGCAACCTCGTTTTGCCCGTCGCGAAAAAGTGTTGCAGGATAGACGCGGTGATTTGATGCTCCTCATCAATGGTATGCCGGTATTTCATATTGAGTTAAAGAAGTCTGGTGTCCCTGTCATTGAAGCGGCAAATCAGATTCAGAAATACTCACATGAAGGGCTTTTTTCAGGAATTTTTTCACTGATTCAAATCTTTGTAGCCATGAATCCGACGGAAGCTTTGTATTTTGCCAATCCGGGGCCTGATGGAAAGTTCAATCCAGATTTTTACTTCCATTGGGCGGATTTGAACAATGATCCGATAAATGACTGGAAGATTGTGGCAGAACGTTTATTATCTATTCCAATGGCGCATCAGCTGGTTGGTTTTTACACGGTAGCAGATGATTCTGATGGTGTATTGAAAGTAATGCGCAGCTATCAGTATTATGCATCCAACAAGATTTCTGACCGTGTGTCCAAAAATGATTGGCACGAAGGAAATCAGCGTGGGGGCTATATTTGGCATACTACGGGTTCCGGTAAGACTATGACGTCTTTTAAATCGGCGCAGCTCATTGCCAATTCTAAAGATGCGGATAAGGTTATATTCCTTATGGATAGAATTGACCTTGGTACGCAGTCCCTTAAGGAATACAGGGCCTTTGCGGATAATGTAGATGATGTGCAGGAAACGGAAGATACGATTACCTTAATCAGTAAGTTAAAAAGCATAAATCCGAAAGATACCTTAATTGTGTCGTCGATTCAAAAAATGAGCAATATTAAGGAAGATGCAGCGAGTAAAATGCGGGCTAAGGATTTGGAGTTAATGCAGTCTAAGCGCCTTGTGTTTATTATTGACGAATGTCATCGTTCGACGTTTGGCGAGATGTTGGCTACGATTAAGGCCACCTTCCCGAATGCTTTATTTTTTGGCTTTACGGGAACGCCGGTTTTTAATGAAAACGAACAAGTCATGACTACAACAGCGGATATTTTCGGCGATGAACTTCATCGGTACAGCATTGCTGACGGTATTCGCGATAAGAACGTGCTTGGCTTTGACCCGACCATGGTAATGGTGTATAAGGATAAAGATTTACGTGAAAAAGTGGCACTTAAGGAATCGGGGGCGACATCGATTGAAGAGGCCTTAGAAGATCCGACGATGAGCAAAAAATATTATCGTTTTATGTCGTCCAACGAAGTGCCTATGGCAGGTAAACGCCAAGATGACGGCTCTTACGTACGAGGCATTGAAGATTATGTAGAGCAAGAAGCTTGGCAAACGGATGATTATCAATGGGCTGTAGTTGATGATATTGCTAAAAACTGGCGTGTTCTTTCGCGTAATCACCAATTCCATGGGATTTTTGCCACCGGCAGCATTCCGGAAGCGGTTCGTTATTACTTTAAATTTAGAGAACGCTACCCACAGTTGAAGGTAACCGGGCTTTTTGACCCGACTATTGATAATAAAGGTGGCGACCGCTCACTGTTCAAAGAAGATGGACTTAAGGTTATGCTTGAGGATTATAATGCTATTTTCGAGCAAAGCTTTGATATCGGCGGTTATGCCAAGTTTAAAAAAGATGTGTCGGCTCGATTGGCTCATAAAACTCCATATAAATGGGTAAAACCTGAAAAGCAGTTGGACCTCTTAATCGTTGTAAATCAGATGCTCACCGGCTTTGATTCTAAGTGGATTAACGTGCTCTATTTGGACAAAATGCTGGTGTATCAGAACTTAATTCAGGCTTTTTCGAGAACGAACCGTCTTTTTAACATTAATGAAAAACCATTCGGCTCGATTCGTTATTATCGCATGCCGCATACGATGAAGCGTAATATTGAGGAGGCTGTACAGCTTTACTCCGGTGACCGGCCGCAAGGCTTATTCGCCGACCATTTGCCGGATAACATACGCCATATGAATGCTACGTTTGCTGAAATGAAGAATATTTTTAAAAGCGCCGGCGTGCCGGATATGGATACATTGCCGGAAGATACACCGTCCAAGGCAAAGTTTGCTAAATTGTTCCGTGAGTTTTCAACGTATCTTCAAGCAGCCAGGATTCAAGGCTTTACGTGGGATAAAACGGAATATTCTTCGTTGATTGATGTGGAAGATACGAGCGAAGAAGAAATGATTCAGTTGTTGCCAACGGAAGATGATTATCTGATTCTTGATCAGCGGTATAAAGAATTGCGCCCGAAGAATGGCGGAATCAATGATAATCTTCCAAACGGCCCAGAGGATCCGACGTTCCCGATTGACCCATATCTTACAGAGCAGAATACCGGTGTTATCGATAATGACTACATGAATTCTCGTTTTGAAAAATGGCGCAAACAGCTGGAAGATCCGGACGCCGATCCGGCTACGGTTGAGGAAACATTGACCGACCTTCATAAATCCTTCGCATTTTTAACACAAGAAGAGCAAAAATATGCTAATATTTTTCTCCATGATGTACAGACCGGTGATGTGAAGATTGTCGAGGGAAAGACATTTAGAGATTATATTGTTGAATATATTGCCAACGCAAAGAGCCAGCAAAATAAAAAAGTGTCAACCTATCTTGGTGTTGATGAAGGGCTTTTGACTAATTTGATGGATGCCCATGTAACAAAGGATAATTTGAATGAATATGGCCGTTTTGACGCCCTGAAAGCAACGGTAGTCAGAGAAAAAGCGCAAGACTACTTTACAAAAGTAGATAAGAAAAAGTTACCACCATTCCGCGTGAATAATCGTGTAGATGAGCTCCTTACAAAATTTGTTCTGGAAGGCGGCTTTGATATTCAAGATCCGGATGACGAGGAGCAGAAGAACGAAGCAAGTAAGAATTAAAACGACACGAACAAGCAAAACCGCAGTAGCAACAGGTACTGAAAGTAAAAGACAATTAAAATCGTACAAAATGAGTGCCTCCAATCCTTCATCGGCGTAGGAAGGAGGCACTTATGTCGATTATAAATAAAGCAACGGATTATTTGACAGATTATTATCGTAACTGGGTTTCGGTGTATAAGGAAGGCGCTATTCGCAATGTGACACTTTCGAAGTATCATATGAGCCTTGCTTGGCTGGAACGACTGGCTCCGGGATTGAGACTTTGTGATGTAACGCGGGTTTCGTATCAGCAAATCATTAATGAGTATGCTAAGGAGCATGAGCGGCAGACGACGATGGACTTTCATCATCAGCTGAAAGGAGCCATTCTTGATGCGGTTGATGAAGGCCTGATTCCACGCGATCCGACCCGTAAGGTTATTATTAAAGGGAAGGCACAAGCCCCGAAGAAAACAAAATATTTGAATCAGTTTGAGCTTCACACATTGCTGAAAAGCCTGAATTTAGGAGATGAAGTGAATTGGGATTGGTTCATTCTGTTGGTAGCTAAGACGGGTATGCGTTTTTCAGAAGCATTGGCCATTACGCCGGCAGATTTTGATTTCGCTCATCAGACGCTTTCTGTGAGTAAAACATGGGATTACAAAAATGGCGGTGGGTTTTCACCGACAAAGAATAAGTCGTCAGTCCGCAAAATTCAAATAGACTGGCAGGTTATTATGCAATTTGCTTTTCTTGTTAAAGATTTGCCGCAGGATAAACCGATTTTCATTAAAAAGGAAAAGATATATAACTCGACTGTGAATGATATGCTGGAGCGGTGCTGCAGGAAACTTGATATCCCTGTAATTTCGGTTCATGGCCTGCGTCATACGCATGCATCGATTTTACTATTTGCCGGAGTTTCTATTGCCAGTGTGGCCAGGCGACTTGGTCATGCCAGTATGACTACGACACAGAAGACATATCTTCATATTATCCAAGAGCTGGAAAACCAGGATGTAGATCTTATTATGAGGTCGTTGTCTAATCTTATGTAACGGATAAATAAATCCGCGCCGATGGAGGATTATTGAGTTATAATAATTAAATTCATAGAAATATTTAAATATATCGTTGACATCGAATAGGATAAATCATATAATAACTCTAGGATATATACTCATATCACGAAATGTAGATTTAATAAATATTGCAGAGTAATTAGCTTCATACGATAAAGCAGTCACTCTTGAAAATAATCGAGTATAAGGAGAGATATATATGAAGGAAGATAATAAGCAAGATATAAAGAATGCACCGGCAAGTCTAAAGGTGTCCATGTTAAATTTGGTTCCATTGCGAGCCGGTCAGACATATTTTGATGCCTATAAAGATATGATTGCTTTGGCCCAAGCGGTGGAGAGTTATGGTTATGAGCGGTATTGGATCGCCGAGCATCACAATATGAAATCTTTGGGGAGTAGTGCTACGCAACTTTTGATTCAACATACTTTGGCGAATACTAAAACAATTCGTGTCGGTTCAGGCGGTGTCATGTTACCGAATCAGAGTCCGTACTTGGTGGCAGAACAATATGGTACTTTAGAGACTTTATATCCGAATCGTTTAGATTTGGGCTTAGGCCGAGCGCCCGGTACGGATCAGGTAACAGCACGTGCGCTTCGCCGTACAAACAATCTGTATACTGATTTTGCTGAAGAGTTGCGAGAGTTAAAAGGCTATTTTGATGATACGAATGGTGTTCATGCTTATCCGGCAGCGGGGCTTCAGGTGCCGTTCTATATATTAGGTTCCAGTACGGACAGTGCGTATTTGGCGTCTGAATTGGGCTTGCCGTATTCCTTTGCTGCTCATTTTGCACCGGCCATGATGGAAGAAGCGGTAGCGATTTATCGGGAACGTTTTAAACCGTCTAAAGTGTTGTCAAAACCATATGTTATCTTGGGCATGAATGTCGTATTGGCTGATACCGACGAAGAAGCTAAACACTTAGCGACGACGCAGACGCAGCGTTTTATTGATATTGTTACCGGCAATAATCAAGGTTTGCAGCCACCGGTGGAATCAGAAGCTGAACTTTGGGATAATTATGTGGCAGCCAAACGAGCACCGCATTTTGGCCCTATTCCTTTTAAAGCGGAGGACATCGCTTTCCGGGAACAAGCTGTAGTTAGACAGATGACGTCCGTTTCCTTGATAGGTAGTCCGGCTTCGGCAGCGAAACAGTTGCAGGACTTGCAAAAGCGGGTAACTTTTGAAGAGATTATGGCTCAGAGCTTAATTTACGATCAGAGCGCACAAGCCTATTCATATAAATTATTGGCTGATGTAGTCAAAACCGTATAGTAATATATTAGGTGATTATATAACGGATATATGTTGTTATTATATTAGAGGAAATTTTATATATCTCGCGTTTATAATTCGCTACTTATAAATTTAATTTGTTAATATTAATTTAATATTTTTCTTTATTAAAAGGATGATAGAATTTCTATCGTCTTTTTTTTTGCGTGAAAATAGGAATAATATTCAAAATAATCTATATAGCTGATTTTCTTATGGTTTTATAAGCAACTAATATGGTAGGAATAACAAATATTTAAAAAATTATTATAGAAATTAAAGATATGTATAATAGAAAATTTATTACAGGTAATTTATTAAATACTTTACATTGTAAAAATGCTGTAAAATAAGTATTTTTTAGTTTGTTATTTATTAATTAGAGAATGTATTGTTAACCATATATTACAAAAATAAATGAATATAAAATAGTTGGAAATTATTAACTAATAACGAATTAGAATATGCTAATTGATTGACATGAATAATAATTACAGAATAAAATAAATCTAAATGTTCGTTCTTAATGAATATTTTATTAAAATTAGAGAGAGCTATATTGTTTCTATTTATGGGGGGAATAGGGAGTTATTAAAAAAGTTGTGAAGGTATGAGGTGGATTTTATGTTGGGAAGTAAGAAGAAGAAGAAAATATTATGGCTCAGTAGTTGTATTTCTATGGCATTGTTATCGGCTAATATGGTAGCTTATGGGGCAGATACTACCGTGTATCAAAGTAAGATTACCGGTGATGTCACTAAAGATGCAGAATATAGCGATGCAAAGGCTTTAGATGGCATAGCGGAATATCGTCTTAATGGGACTGATATAACAATTCCGGGCGTTGAAGTAGGGGCAAATTCAGCAGAAACCGTTGTGATTGCTACCGATGGGAAATTAAATTCCGGTGTAATTAAAAATGCATCCGGCAAAACTGTTGTTATAAACGCTAAAACTTTGAATTTAGTTAATGAATCAAACAATAGCCTGGAAGGTTTTTTTGTGAAGAGTGAAGACAAAGATAAAAAATCTGAGATTGAAGTTAATGGTCATACCAATTTATATGCAAAGAGTGGGGGCCCAGCGTTTGGTGTTTTTAGTGCAGGAAATTCTAAAATCACATTTGATGGTGACTTCATTGCTAATGGTAAAAGCCGGAATGAAGAACTTGGGATAAATGGTTATGGCGGTGCTGCCTATCATGGAGCTACCGGATTATATGCTGTTGGCAGCAGCAATATTAAAAGGGGCGGCCAGATTGAGGTAAAAGGAATTACTGATATCACATCTAGCGGTAATGGTATATTGGCTAGTGGTAATGGTGCTACGGTTATTATTAATGGTGGCTCTATTGTGAGCAATGAAAGTTCACAATATTATTCTTTGATAGCGGAATCTGCTTCTATTTTTGCCAATATGAATGAAGATCATACGGCAGCCGGGAATAATACAATCGTTGTTAAGGGGAATATTGGTGCTTTAAACGGTGCTGTGACTTATGGGCCGGAAGAGTTTAAACAGAGTATTGTGCAATTAGGATTGAGTAATGCGCAATCTTCTTTTACCGGAGTGATTGATACTAATTTTACTGACAAGCAAATAGAGCAAGGGTTTACGCCTAATGTTAAGTTGTTTATCAATAATGATGCTACTTGGAATCATGAAGCTTATGGTAAAACTTCAGAAGGGTTCAAAGGTACTCAATTGGAAGTTCTGGCCGGTGGTAATACGAAAGCTCTGGCCGGTAATATTTTTCAAAAAGATTGGCATGATATTACCGTAGAATCCTACAAAGGTAATATGCGTGTATTCTATGAGCATGATAGCGATAATCCCACTAATATTAGAGGTGGAAATCTGATTGTTAAACATGCAGAAACCGGTTCTGTTATCTCGATGATTACGGATAATCAGGGATTGAATACGTCATCCAATAAAGCTGTTGATAAAAACTTAGTAAGTGAAACTTTAAATTCGTTGGCTAAAAAGTTAGTATATCGTGGCTATATAGTCGATGAACGAAATTTAACGGGTGAGGTAATTATTGCTGAAGGTTTAACATCATCTAGTGCAAGTTTAAAAACCGGCAACATTATGTTTGATAGTTTTAATGGACAAGGTAGTTATGAATATGAAAAGGCTATAGATGAACCGGAACAGCCAAATAAACCGACAGAACCGGCTAATCCGTCACAGCCGACAGAGCCGAAGCAGCCAAATAAACCGTTAAATCCGTCACAGCCGGCAGAGCCGAAGCAACCAAATAAACCGGCCGTGCCGTCTAATCCGACACAACCGGCACAACCTGAGAAACCAGTCAATCCGGCTCAGCCAAGTAATCCCGGGGGTAACGTGGAAAACGGTAGTTATGAAACTGCTATTATGAAAAATACTAGTAACGCAATTGCATCGTCCGCAGTTTTATGGCGCACGGACATTAATAATTTGTCCAAACGCTTGGGTGATTTGCAGACTGGCACAGAAAGCGGCATTTGGGCAAGAATTTATGGTGGCGAAGCTGAATATAATAAGAATTCGCTGAGTGTAACTAATAAATATAAAGCTGTTCAAGTGGGGGCTGATAAAAAGCTAGATAATGGTTGGCATGTAGGTGGGGCTGTAGGCTATAACCGCGGCGATGGTGACTATGCTAACGGCAGCTCCGGAGAGTCTAAATTATTGACGGTGGCTGCGTATGCAACAACGGTTAAACCGGATGGGCAATACTTTGATGTTATTGCTAAAGTCGGTAATTTGAGAAATTCATTTACGGCTTATAACGCTGAATCCGGGGCTTTGCGTAATTATGTAAGCGGAAAATATAGTACGAATGTATTAGGTCTTGGCGTTGAATACGGCAAAAAGATTCAGCTTGGCTCGGCTATTATTACGCCTCAGGCTGAGCTAACGTGGGCTCGTTTAGGATCTGATAGTTTTACAGCAGCAGCTCCTACCGGAGAATCCATGCAAGTTAATCAATCAGCTGTTACAAGCTTAATTGGTCGTATGGGAATTGCCGGTGAATGGCGTCAAGCTAAGAGCCGCTATTATGTGAAAGGCAGTCTTTTGCATGAATTTAAAGGCGATAGTACAACACATTTCCAGGAAAGTGGCAAAGATGGTAAGTCTACTGATTCTGACTTCAAAGACACTTGGTTCGAAGTTTCTGTGGGCGGTGCTTACGATTTTAATCCATCGAGCAGTTTATACTTTGATGTGGCAAAAAGTTTCGGCGGCGATTATGAACTCAACTGGGAAATTAACGCCGGTATGAGATTTAAATTCTAATTGAATAGATCATTTAATTATTATTGATATGAGGGGCGTTAGTGAAGAATTATTGGGGTTAATAGAGGAATAGGTGCAAGACCTTTGCTATTCGTAGTTGTAACACGTAGCAACTCTTTATAACCTCTGGAAAACAGAGTAGGAAAGATGCGTAGGGAGTTGTAACAGAAATGTGAGTTAAAAAACTCAATTTCGTTACAGCTCCTTTTTATTGATAGAAATTATTGATAAATATGTCATTAAATATAAAGTTAGTGGTCTGTGATCTTATGAATAATTATGCAAAGTTTATATTGAGGAATAATTACAAAAGTAAATGGAAAATCATAAATGTATATACTATAGGGGGTATAGCATGATTAATATTATTTTTAAATTAAGATTGACTAGTTGATGAAGTAAATATATACTGTATGTGAAGTAACTTTATACATTATGTGTAATTGGCAAATTTGATAACAATAAAATAGGTGTCATTTGACTTAATAGAGAAATCGGTATAAGCCGATGCGATCCCGTCACTGTAAGAGGAGCGACTCTCATATTGCCACTGATTAATTTTGGGAAGGCGAGAGGAGCTATGAATCTAAGCCAGGAGAACTGCCTATTTATAATCTCCGTTTTAAATCTACGAGCGATAGAGAGGCGATTTTGGCGTAAGCTATTTAGCATATCTATTTCAAAGTTGAAGTAGATATGCTTTTTTTGTTGCACATGAATGAGGGATAAAATTGACATGAACGAAATATTAAAATTTGTGTCAATAAAAAGAGCGAATGTTGGGGATTGTGTAAACAAAGGTGTGGGTATTTTATTTAAGAGGAGGTTGTTGGTATGAAAGGAAAACATGGTGTTCTTTTACGTGCAACAGTATTGGCGTGTTGTGGGAGTTTCTTTTGGTGTACAGGCGTTCAAGCTGAGGGGGCGATGTCTGATTATGACTTAGGGACAGTGGTGGTAACTGCGACTAAAACAGAACAGAGTATTGCTAATGTGCCGGCCAGTGTAAGCGTTATTACCTCACAAGATATAGCTGATAAGAATATTTCATCGGTTCAAGAAGCTTTACAATTTTTACCGGGGATTTTTATTAATCAAAATGCGCAAGGCAGTTTGACTATGCGTGGCATGAATTCCAAAGATATTTTGGTATTGGTTGATGGTGTTCAACAAAATAGTACATATAATGGTTCTGTTGATTTTAATATGATTCCAATCAGTAATATTGAGCGTATTGAAGTATTACGCGGTGGTGCATCTTCCTTGTATGGTGGCCATGCAGTAGCCGGTGTTATTAATATTACAACTAAAAGTGCTCCGGAATTCGGTACATCCGTTGTAGCTGATTTATCGTATGGAAGTAATAATACATGGAAACGTGCCGTAGTAGTTAATTCCAGAGTATCCGATAAATGGAGCGTAGGCGTTAACTATGAAAAACGCTCATCAGATGGATATAAAGGATTTTATCGCGCTATAAAACCGGTAGCTGAAACGAGTAAAAATAAAGCAGCTATCGCTGCAGATTTACCGCAATTAAAAAATGGTAGTTATGTCGTTGGTGGCCGAGGGGAAAAAGAATGGGAGCATGAAAACTATGGTTTTAATGTAGGTTATCATTTTAATGAAAACCAGACTTTATCTTATAGTTATTCACATATTAACAGCGAATCATTCTATAAAAATCCGTTTTCTTATGTTCGCGATGCTGATGGAAATCCGGTTTGGAAAGGATCTGTACGAGTAGCGGATAAAAAGGTGGTTGTATTATCCCCGGGGAGTTTTCTTGGTTATGATAACGAAAATAAGCGTGATACACACATTTTAACGTATCGTGACAGTGCTAATGATCTTGTGGCTCGAGCAAGTTATATTCATGATAAAGTTGACGGATATACACAACCGATTGTTGATAAGAACTACACCGGAATCGATTGGAACGGTTTGGGTGAATACTCTAAATATCCGGGTAAAAAGTTCACATATGAGGTAGAAAAAACATGGCGTGATATTGGCAAACATACGATTAATGCCGGGATTTCTTATCATACAGAGGAAATGACTCAGAATCGCTATAAATTATCAAATTGGCATAATAAAAACTCTGTTATAACACACTATGCTCAAGATAATGGTAAGGTTAAAAACTTAGCAATTTTCGCTCAAGACGAATATAAGGTTAACGATGATTGGTCAGTATTCTTGGGCGCTCGTTATGACCGCTTTGATAAGGGTGGCGGTAAATTCTGGTCAACAGAAGCTAATTATAATGATACCTCTGATGGAAAAATTTACAATCATATAAGCCCAAAAGTTGCCATAGAGTACAAAGCTAATGAAGATACCAATTATTACTTATCTTATGGTGCGTCATTTAATCCACCGGCCTTATATAACATCTATCGATACGTTGTCTATACCGGTGCTTCGGTCAACTCCGGTAATTATATTCCTAATCCGGATTTAGATCCTGAGGTATCTAAAACTTGGGAGTTAGGTATGAAGCGTCAGCTTACGGATAAAGACACACTTGATGTTTCTCTATATCATATTAAAACTGATGATAAGGTTGCGGCGGCTACATTTTATGAAACGAATAGTAAAAAAGTTAAGTATAAGCAGTATATAAATTACAGTGAAGAAACACGTCGCGGCATTGAGCTTAACTATGAGCATAAATTTACGGATAATTTATCTTCATATGTTAATTATTCGTGGCAAATGGGGAAAATCACCGGACCTAAAATAACAAATTCTAATCAATCAGGTTATAGTAATGCAGTTGATTACTCTGTGCCAAAACATATCTTCCATGCAGGTTTGGCTTATGATAAGGAAAAATGGACTGGTTTGTTAGATATGCAATATGTTAGCGCACGCCAAAGCTCCACGGCAGCAGCCGGCGAATATGGCGCTTATGATGGCTATTTCTTAGTGAATACCAGTGTTGGGTATCGTGTTACCCCTGATTTTACAGTTAAATTTAGTATTGATAATATATTTGACCGTGAATTCTATGATAATGAGGCAACTGCCGGTCGTACCTATACATTAGGTGTTCGTTACGAGTACTAGACGATTTAAAAAAGACCCTCAATCATCATGATCGAGGGTCTTTTATGGAGTTTTATATGAAACAATGGTATAAGATTCATAAATACACGGGTTATATAGGGGGCATTGTATTTTTCTTACTATGCTTTTCCGGGTTAGTTATTATGCTTAGAGGCTTTTCTTTCTCAAATATTGAAAAAGAAATGTACTCTGCCCATGAGATTTCCATGTGGAATAATAGCCAAAATCAGATTAATACAATATTGGCCGAACATCCTAATTACACGTTGCGATCTATGGCAATTCGACCGGAGACCTCTTTAATTTCTTTTCGCTTTACCGAAAAGAATAATAAGGAAATTATTCGTTATCATTACTATATTCGAGATGGTCGGTTCATTCCGGCAAATAATCAGATGGTACCACGCCATGTTGATATGGACTATACGGCTGTAATTGTAAGAACCTTAGCCAGATTCCACAGTAATTTTTTATTGGGCGATATGGGTCGTATTTTATTATTGCTGTTTAGTTTGGTTAGCTTAGTAACGTGTTTTGCAGGCTATAAAATTTATAAAAAAATTAATCTTTCGCCGAAACGAGGCACGTATTCGCTACATACATTCCTAGGAATTATAGTCTCGCCTTATTGCATTATTTTATTTATTTCAGGCATTTTGTTGATAGGTCATTCTTATTTTTCACGGGCTTATTATGCTGATAGTGCGGCAGGGGCAGAAGCGTATTTTGCGTCACAGCAAAATACGGAATCTGTTTATACGTATTTGGACATTTTTGACTTAGTAAGGAATAAGTACCCGGATAAAGAGATTTTATCGTTAGATATTCCATCCGGAAAGGATTTGTCCAAGCCGGCTACAAGTACTTATCACCTGCGTTTGATTGATAAGTCTGAATTACAAAATGCATATCAGGGATATTTTGTGGCTGACGATTTGTGGGTGTGGGCTTATAAGAGTTCGGAGTTTATTTCTTACATAACCTCGCCACCATGGTATATGAGTATTTTGGCAGTAGGGGTGGATTTACATTTTAAGAATCATGGGCATCCGGCGTTAGAAATCATATGGCTTATTTATTTAGGCTTGAGTTGTGCTTTATTGCTGTTATTATTCATAAAACCGCTTAGACGTGTACAGATCGTTATGAACAATCGTTATTCGTTTGGTTGGGGAACTTTTATTTTAAACTGTGGTTATTTATTTTTACCTCTATTTGGGCAAATCGGTGTGTATATAGGTATTGTGTGTGGCCTTTTGAGTTTTGTTTTGATAGGGGTAAATATTAAAAATATCATTTATAAGAAAGGATGAAGTTACAAAGTATTTTTGAATTAGGTGGATTAGTTGCTCTTTTGTATTGTGATTAGGTATTTTGGGATTTAGGTGTTTAGGAATTTAGGAGGTTTTTTATGCGTAGACATCAACGCTTGGTAATTATGGTAGCAATGTATCTTATTGGGATGGCAGGAAATTATCATCCGGTTGAGGCCGCTTTCGATGAAAATTTAACTGAGTATAGTTTAGGGACTGTGGTTGTTACAGCGGATCAAACAAAAAACAAATTTGGTGATACGGTAACGGAACAGTCATATTATCGTACCGGCGGTGATGTAAAAGTAATCACTAGTGAAGAAATTGAAAAGCGCCATTATGCTGATTTAACCGAGGCTATTAAACGTGTTCCGGGCGTTACATTTCAGAATCCGGGATACCGTGGCGGTGAATATGGCTATCAATTTTATAATAACGGGGTATCCATTAATGGTGATACGCGTGTAGTTATATTAGTTGACGGTCGACGTGTTGATAATGCTGCCAGTGCGAGAATATCCAGTTCAAGCGCTTCCGGAAGTAAATCTACCGGGGTAAATATAGACCAATTAATTAATATTAATAGTGTGGATAAAATAGAAGTCATCAAAGGTCCGGGAGCCTCTGTATATGGTTCGGACGCTTTAGGCGGTGTTATTAATATTATTACCAAAAAAGGTGGTAATGAAAATCTAGGCACAATTGATGTATCTACCGGGTCTTGGAATCGTCATAATTACTCGTTCTCTTATAGTGGCAGTACCGATGCCGAAAATCCGTTGCGTTACTATGTAGCGGGCATGCGCTCCATGTCACAGGATACAAAATATCGTGATTCCGGAACTGGGGAAACGGCAACGTTAGGTGGCTCTAAATGGCGTGAAGATGGTGTAAATCTCCGCTTAGATAAAGATTTAAACGAAAAACAAAGTATTAAATTCTCTTATACCTATAAAGCAGGTAAGGATGGCTATCCAATTTCAACGCCTAGTCGTAAATACTGGAATTTAAATGATTGGAATCGCATTATTTTTAATGCAGCAGTCGGTCAACTTGGTGAAGGCAATGTACTCGTTGGCAATTCAACATTAGCCGGTGATGTTAAGAATCCCGGATACCACAATTTATATGCATTAGATGGTGCCGGTTATAATTCTTACAGTAAATTTAAACGTAATGACTATGAATTTATGTTTATGTTTGACCGTGATGAAGAAAACGGTCTAGAAAGCTTTGTTCGCCTCTATAATCAAGAATATCGTTATGAAGGTCGAGACTTGTATTATTGGCGTAAACCCGGTGTTACGGCAGCTGATTTAAGAGATGCTTATCGTTTGGCATTTCCGGGCGGTGCATCAGATGAACAGTTGCGTGATTGGATTAGTCAAAACTTAGCGCCATTTCCAGGCAATAAGGAAGCGTTGGATAAATGGGTTGAAGAAACAGGCGGTAAAGCCGGCGAACCGCGTAGTTGGAATGAAGAAAAAAATCGTGGTATTCAATTGCAGTATGCTAAAGCATTCGGTAAGCATGAGATGATTGGCAGTGTTACTTATGATAATGCCAAGAATTATTCTAAACGCATCGAAAGAGATAATTCTCTAACAACCTCACGTGTAGAGCGTAAATCTATTTATGGTTATGTTCAGGATAAAATCCATGTGAATGATAACTTTGATATTACACCGGCATTACGATTTGCTCACTATAGTGATTATAAAAGAGAGTCGGCTAACGGCAGTACCAATATGAAAGGTAACACGAATGCTATTACGCCGGCGTTGAATTTAGAGTATCTTTTTAACGATAACAGTACTTTGTATTTTGGTTGGACTAATATACTCAGACCATTGCGTAGTGGTGACTATACTGCAACCAGTGGTATCTATAAAACTGCACTTGAAAATGAAAAAGGCAACGCTTGGACTGTTGGTTATAGTAAGACCTTTAATGAAAAAACAACCGTAGGGGTTAACTATGATTACACCGATATGTCCAATGCCATCGCCAAACTTCCGATTTATGATGAAGCGAATGATAAATTCACCAGTACGGCAGTAAATGCTAAAGAAGTAAAACAATCTTTTAATATCACCGTAGATCATCAGGTTAATGATAATTTACGAATCGGTTTGGCTTATTCCTATATGAAGGATCGTTGGGATGCTAAAAGCGGTTACACGTTAGATCCATCCTGGGGCTATAATAACTCTACCGATATCAATTTGGGAATTAATAATTTACGACCAAAGAATCATTATACGATGAATGTTTCTTATGAGCGTGGAAAATTATATACCGGGTTATTGGCTAACTGGTATACCGGTGCCAGTCGTACAGCATTTAGCTCTAATAGTTTCTTAATTCTTGATTGGAACTTAAATTATAGCTTTAACGAGGATATTACTGCTTATGTAACTGTCACTAACTTAACCAATAAAGCATACGAAACATCGTATAATGCATGGAATGGTATCGGTAGTTCAGCTATGCCGGCTCGTCAAATTATGGTTGGTACAAGATATACTTTCTAAAGTTTTACGGTAATAGCAGGAATAGTGAAAGTTACTACTCCTGCTATTAGCCGGTGCAATGTGAAATGGAGTTGGTTGTTTGCTACGGTTGCGTACGAAATATACATTGTGCTTACTATTAATTTTCATATGCATTATCAGCAGTGCCTGTAGAACAAACTCACAATCTGAAACTGCATTTGAAAGAGGTATTAATCGAGACAGCATTACGTATGACTCTAAAATAATAGAAGAAGGGTATCCAAGAGAGATTAAGCAATTGATGTCCGATGGAACCGAGCAAACTATTAGATATACTCGAGCTCCGCACAGGATTATAGCGGTTTGGCAAAACTCAATTGAAACATTATTGGCCTTAGGAGTAGGTAAAGATATTATAGCGGCTATAGGTGTTCCAGATGCGGAATATATATCACCTGAATATCGTGAGGCTTATAATCAAATACCTTATAAAAGTATGCAGATGCCGGATAAAGAAAGTGTGTTATATAATGAACCGGACTTTATTTTAGGTTAGTATAGCACCTTTAGCAGAAGCGTATTTGGAAGTACGAATTTTTATCAGGACAGACAGATTAATACTTATATTGCTCGAAGTTCATATGGCAGTAAACTCAATAAAAAACATACGCTAGCGGAAGAGTATGAATATATAAATCAGATTGGCAAAATTGTTGATCGAGAGCAGCGTGCTACTCAAGTGGTTCAGTATTTGGAACAACAGGTTAACCAAGCTCGTGAGCTCGGGATAGAGCAAGGGAAAAAACCTAAAGCACTTATTATAGAATTAATGGGAAAAGATTTGCGTTTATATAATGAAAATACGCTAGCCGGTAATATTGTAGAACAAGTGGGTGGTGAGCTGTTATTGCCAAATGAGAGTAGTACCGGCTATGAAGAGCTGATAACTTTAAATCCTGATGTTTTATTTATTGTAATCATTGAATCGGATTATAAAAATGCCGATAAAGTAGTGGCTCGTTTGTATAATAATCCGGCTTTGCAAAGTTTAAAAAGCGTTAAAAATCGTTCAATTAAAATTTTGCCGTTATATGCTGTTTATTCTCCCGGAATACGCGTTAAAGACGGCATTCAAATTATTGTAGACGGATTATATCCTGAATTGGCAAAGGAGGGGCCGTATGAAAAATTGGTTACAGGCAACTAAATATACAACGGTCGCTTTAATTCTGGGGATAATACTGGCTATAGCAATGTTTTTGGCTCTCTCTATCGGAAACGTAAGACTACCGAACTTTATTATTTGGGAGACCCTCGTCAATGGATGGAATAGTCCATTACCTATAGAGGCACCGGGGCAAGGTGGTATACATGATATTATTTGGCTGTTGCGTTTGCCGAGAATTTTAATGGCTGCTTTAGTTGGAGCCGGTTTGGCCGTCAGTGGTGTAGTCATGCAGGCTATTGTACGAAATCCTTTAGCGGATCCATATATTTTAGGAATTTCATCGGGAGCCTCATTAGGAGCGACGGTGGCTATTTTATTCGGACTTTCATTTGCTTTTGGTGATAATTCTGTTGGTATTATGGCATTTATAGGTGCTTTTGCTATTTCGTTAGGTGTAATATTCATTGCTAATATGGGTGGTCGTGCAAACTCCACTAAACTATTGTTGGCCGGCTTAGCCTTGAGTGCCGTATGTTCCTCTTTTACGAGTTTAGTGGTATATTTTGCGAATAACAAAGAAGCTATGCAGTCTATCGCATTTTGGATGATGGGGAGCATGGCCGGGGCAACATGGAGTTTATTAAAAGTAGTATCTCTGGTGATGGCTTGTTCAATATTGTTTTTATGGCTACAAAGTCGAATGCTCAATTTGATGTTGGTTGGTGATGAAGCGGCAATCACATTGGGATATGACCTTAATAAATATAGACAGATTCATTTGTTGGTCAGTTCATTAATTGTCGGATTTGCCGTATATTCTGCAGGCATTATAGGTTTTGTCGGTCTTTTAGTACCTCATGTAGTTCGCTTATTTGTAGGGACAGGTCATATTAAATTGATTCCTTTTTCCGCACTGGTAGGAGCTATTTTCTTAGTGGTAGCAGATGCTTTATGCAGGGTAATATTGCCACATGCAGAATTGCCGATTGGAATTCTAATTTCTGTGATTGGGGCGCCATTCTTTGTATTTTTAATGGTTAAAAGAACCTATTCATTCGGAAATTAAGGTGACGATATGGAAATTAGTACACAGAATATTCAGTTATCCGTTGGTAAGAAGAATATTTTACGAGGAATTGATATTGAATTATATAGTAATGAAATCCTTGGAATTATCGGTCCTAACGGCAGCGGTAAAAGTACCTTTCTCAAGTGCGTGTATCGAACATTGAAGCCTGATGCAGGTAAGATTACGCTTGACGGTAAATCGATAGACGAATTATCTTATCGCGATACAGCGCTAAAGATGGCCGTAGTGGCACAACATAATATTTATAATTTTGATTTTAAGGTGATTGATATTGTTTTGATGGGGCGAGCCCCTTATAAGAAACTCTTGTCACGTGATACTAAAGATGATTTTGAATTGGCAAGAGCCGCTTTGGCAAAAGTAGGTTTACTTGAAAAGGCAGAGCAAAGTTTTAATACCTTATCCGGCGGTGAACAACAGCGAACTATTTTGGCAAGAGCTTTGGCGCAAGATACAGAATGCTTAATTTTAGATGAGCCGACAAATCATCTGGATATACGATATCAATTGGAAATAATGGAGCTTATTCAGAAATTACAACGTACTACATTGATAGCGGTTCATGATTTAAATATAGCAGCTAAATTTTGTCATCGTCTGATAGCCTTGAGGGATGGGCAAGTCGTGGGGCAAGGAACACCTAAGGAGTTATTAACTGTTGATTTTATAAAAGAACTCTATGGTGTTGAATCATCGGTTCATTATTTTGGGGACAATATATATCCTCATGTGGTATTCGAAAGTACTTTATAAGCTTAAAATATTAAAAACTAAATAATAACACGTTTATTTATTCGAAGTATGTTTTCAAGGAGGCTTTTAAATCGTGGAAATTTTAGCATTATTTCATAAGGGTGGCTTAGTTATGTATCCTATTTTACTAGCTTCAATTATAGCAGTAACAATAGGTGTAAATCGGTATTTATGTTATAAAGCGGCATCATCTAATATTGAATTATTAAAAGAACAATTACCGAATTTATTGCGTAATCGTCAATTAAATGAAGCTAAAGCGCTTTGTAATGAAGCAGGGGGCGTAGCCGGTAATATTGTCAAAACGGCTATTATTGAGCGTACTGAAGATCTAAAAGCTGCTGATGTAGTGGAAAGTATTGCGACACATGAAGTATTTCAATTGAAGAAATATCTGAATTATTTAGAAACCATTGTTACCTTATCACCGTTATTGGGATTATTGGGTACTGTTGTTGGTATGATTGGCTCTTTTAGTGTGCTCTCTATCGAATCCGGTGAGCCGTTTGCCATTACCGGTGGTGTCGGTGAAGCGTTAATTGCGACTGCTACAGGTTTATTGGTAGCTATTTTGGCTTTGGTAATTCATACATATTTGGCTCAGCGTGTTAATGTATTGATTGCCGATATTGAGTACGTTGCTTCTTTATATGTAATTAATACGAATGCGGGTGTACATCATGAAGCTTAAGTCAATGAAAATAGAACATCAACCTAAATTGATGATTATACCTATGATTGATATTATCTTCTTCTTATTGGTATTTTTCATGATGAGTATGTTGACGATGGTTGTTCAAAAGAGTGTTCCCATTCAATTGCCACAAGCTGCCACATCTAAAGTAAACTTAGATAAAGTATTGCCAATAACGGTAACAGCGGACGGAGCTATTTATTTGGAACAGGAACGAATTCCGGAAGGTCAATTAAAAGCTCGCTTAGATGCCGAAAAGAGTAAAAATCCGGAGATGGCCATTATCGTTCGCGGTGATGCGGGTGTTAATTATGGACGTGTAGTAAGCGTTATTGATACAGCGAAAAAATCTGGGATTCAAAAAGTATCTATAGCTGCTGAAGAAAGATAGGAGAGAATTCAATGAATAGTCGAAATATGTGGACTAAGCCTTGGGTCGTCTCACTCATTTTTCATGCTGTTGTATTAACAGTTATTCCTTTTTTGCCATGGCCGGCCATTCCTAAAGCGGATGATATGTCATCGATTATTGAGGTTGATTATGTAGAGATTAAACATCCCAATCCTAAAGGCAATCCGAATAGTGGTGGCGACGGTGGTGATGGTAGTGGAAATTTTGGCGCAAATTTACCGGCAGTAACGCCGATGACGGCATTGCCTGAATATTCTGAGCCATTAACCAGTAATAATGAAAACAGTATTGTTACTAAACATCAGGAAACAACCCAGCAAGGCGTAGTAAATGCAGGCTTGGATTCAGCGCTTAATAGTGGCGGCAGTGGTTCAGGTAGCGGTGGTCTTGCCGGTTTCGGTACCGGAACAGAACCGGGTATTCAGGGAGACCCTAACGGTAGCGAGGTTGATACTACTTTTTACAGACCGGTACCAACCTATACGCCCAAACCCAAATATCCAAGAGCGGCACGTAACCAAAATGTACGTGGCAGTGTTGGCGTAGGTTTGACTATAGGCGCTGACGGAAGTGTTGAATCTGTGTGGGTAAATGATTCATCAGGTAGTGATATCTTGGATCAGGCTGCCTTGGATGCAGTAAGTAGTTGGCGATTTGAACCGGCAAGAAGAGGTAATGAACCAATAAGTACGACTACAAGTGTTAATGTAGAATTTCAGTTGCGATAGTATTTAGGAATTCTATTATTATGTAGTAAATAATTATATAGAGATATTAATTTTGGTGACTTCATGCATAGAAAAAGAAAACATACTATTAGTGTACTTACACTGATACTTTTGTTGTTTGGCATCATTATAATGGCCCTTCATATGGGAACTATTAAGGTGCCGGTACTTGGTGGCTTGCAAAGCATTCTGCAAGGTATGGGAATACCGGTGAACGTAACAAATCCTTTAGAACCTGAGCAAGAGGCAGTGTTGTGGTATATTCGTATGCCCCGTGTTTTAGTAGGTCTTATGGTTGGTGCTTCATTAGCGTTAGCAGGGGCGGTTATGCAAGGGATTTTTTCAAATCCATTAGCTGATCCCGGCATTATGGGCGTTTCAGCAGGTGCTTCATTAGGTGCTGTGTGTGCCATTTCGTTGGGGCTGACTTCGCTTAGTATGTTCTATATGCCTATTTTTGCATTTATAGGGGCCTTTTTGGCGGTCGGTATTACCATTGTTCTTACTATGCGTGGCGGACGGGTTGAGACGGCTACATTACTGTTAGCGGGGGTAGCTGTGAGTATGTTGCTTGGTGCCTTTACATCAGGCATTTTGACGATGATGAATGAATATCGTTTGCGCGAGTTTTTATTCTGGATGGTAGGCGGCCTTGATTTCAGACGCTGGGAACATGTGTTGCTCGCTATAGGGCCGTTTCTCATAGGAATCACTATTTTGATTGCTTTGGGACGGCAATTAAATGTGCTCGTGTTAGGTGATACAGAAGCGAAGGCTTTAGGCGTTCCGGTTATGCTGTATCGGTTGATTTTCTTATTCATGGCATCATTTATTACGGCTACAGCAGTGTGCGTAAGCGGTGCTATCGGCTTCGTGGGGCTCATCATTCCACATATTGTTCGAATTTTGGTAGGTCCGGATCATCGTATATTGTTGCCGGTTTCTGCTTTAGCGGGGGCTTTTTTCCTCGTCTTTTGTGATACGCTGGGGCGTATATTGGTGGCACCGAATGAAATTCGTGTAGGAATTATGACGGCCTTGTTAGGGGCACCGTATTTCTTGTATCTGTTGCGTCGCGTTCGTCAAAAAGGAGGCATTTAAATGGAGTTATGTATAGAGCATCTAAGTGTATCCTTGAACAAGCAACCGATTTTACATGATATTTCCTTGACGGCAAAACGTGGTGAATTTATCGGTATTATCGGCCCCAATGGATCGGGGAAAACCACTTTTTTAAAATCATTACGTGGTTTATACGATTTTAAAGAAGGTAATGTTAAGTTGAACGGTGAATCCATTGCGAATTCTAATGATAAAGAGATTGCTAAGCTTGTTGCTTATATGCAACAAAATATTAATTTAAATTTCGGTTATACGGCTAAAGAAATAGTCATGACGGCACGCTATCCATATTTAAAGTGGTGGCAAAATGAATCGGTTCATGATGAACAGATTGTTGAGGCTGTTATGAAAAATGTCGGTATTTGGCATTTACGCGAACGTGCCGTTAATGAATTGAGCGGTGGTGAGCGGCAACGTGTGTTTTTAGCCAAAGCTTTAGCGCAAGAAACAGAATTGTTACTACTCGATGAACCTACGGCAGCCCTTGATTTAGTGTATGCCGATGAGATTTTTAGACAGGCCCGGCAATACTGTAAAGAGGGGAAAACAATATTTATCGTTGTTCATGATTTAGAATTGGCTGCTAAGTTTTGTACACGCCTTCTGTTAATTTCCGAAGGGCGATTGGTGGCGGACGGACGGCCTAAAGATGTTTTGACGGCTCAAAATTTGAAAAAGGCGTTTCATTTGGCTTCAGCCGTCTATGAGGATCCGTATTTTAAACAGCAACGCATTTTTATATTTCCCAATGATGCGTCTAACATTGAACCGTATAGGCGCGGAAATGGATTACCGGCCGATATTACGGTAGAGTTAAATAGATAATAAGGTTTTTATGATTTTAATCAAAAACAATTATATTTGACCATGGAAGGTGAAATTGAAGGACGATAGTCTATGAGTGTTTATAGAAAGTTATGGGTTTTATTAATCTTTTGCCTGACATTATTTACTGTTGTCGGCTGTAAGACATTAGATGAAACAAAGCCACTGGAAGGGTCGCATCTAGTAAGGGATGCGACGGGTGCTATGGTGCAGGTACCGAATCATCCGACGCGGATAGTCCCCATCGGTGTAAGTACGGAAGATATGGTAATTTCTCTGGTGGGGCCACAGAAGATTGCTGCTTTAGGGAATTTGCCAAATAATTTTCCGGAAGAATCCAAGCAAATAAAAGCAAGGGTAAAACTGAATACGGAAGCCGTTTTGGCATTGCATCCGGATTTATTGATAGTTCCCGACTGGGTGGATCAGGAAATGGTAATCACTTTACGTGGTTTAAATGTTCCTGTCTATGTATATAGAGCTCCCAAAACTATAGAGGACAGTGAAAAGACTATTTTAGAATTAGCTGATTTGTTGAATCAGAAGAGTAAAGGTGAAATGATTGTAAACTCAATGCAGCAACGATTGGCAAAAGTTACAGAATTTACGGAGCAGATTAAAACCAGAAAAATTGTCGGGTTTTATGGCGTTTTAGGCTTGACCGGCGGTATAGGGAGTACTTTTGACAATATGACTCAACTGATAAATGCGGCCAACGCAGCTGCTTTATTAGGATTGGATATAAGTGATAGTGGAACTCGTGAGGATTTAATACGTATTAATCCTGACGTTATCATCGTACCATCTAATGTTTATAGTTTTGATCAGTACAAAGAAATAGAAGTAACAGCTTTATATAGTGATCCTGCCCTAAAGGATGTGAAGGCAGTAAAAAATCATCAAATATATGTAATTGATGCTCGCTGGATAATGAGTTATTCGCAGTTCATTGTTAATGGCATTGAAGAGTTGGCGCGTGTCACTTATGGATATTCTGCAAAATAAAATGTGTTTATTGTGTTTGTTTTATTACTTTTTTTAAGTAAGTGTTTTATAGGTGTTGAGTTGGAGGGTTTATTATGGGTCGAGTTATTGTTAAAAACAAAAAAATGTTAGCTGCTTATGTTACATTGGCGCTAATGGGCATGTCATTAAGCGGTCAAACCGTGGCGGCAGCTGACACTACTGATGAGGTATATGCGTTACCTGATGTTGTTGTAACCGCTACGCGAACGGAACAGCAGGTTACTAAAGTACCTGCCAGTGTAACGGTCTTAAAAGGTGAAGATTTGGAAGAACGCCATGAATCTAATTTAGGTGAAGCGTTGCGTAACGTGCCCGGTGTAGAGTTTAATACCTATGGTGGCGGTGCCGGTTACACTAACTCAAATTCTTTCAGAATTAATGGTAGCAATAATG
The DNA here is from genome assembly GCF_003992115.1 of Veillonella ratti. GTDB lineage: Bacteria > Bacillota > Negativicutes > Veillonellales > Veillonellaceae > Veillonella_A > Veillonella_A ratti. Next base: position 79,870 of record NZ_RQUX01000007.1, on the reverse strand, counting down.
TTCTATATATGGTAGACGGAATTAATATGAATGCAGCCGGTGTGAATGTACCATTTACTATTTTAAAAAATATGGATGGCATTGATCGTGTGGAAGTGGTTAAAGGGGCGGCTTCGACTTTATATGGTTCCGGTGCTATCGGCGGGGTTGTCAATGTTATTACTCGTGTGCCGGAAGAAGGCATGAAAACGACCACTCGTATTACCGGCGGTAGTTATGATAAAGAGCAATACAAATTTATCAACGAAGGTAAAGAGGGTAATGTATATTGGCGTGCAGCGTATCAGAAAGATATAGTGGGGAGTTATAAAGATGCCCATGGTGTGAAAGTTCCACAGCATTTAAACGGCCGTACCGCATCTTTTATGGTTGGCAGTGATATTGATGCTAATAATAATGTAATGATTTCCTATGATTCCTATCGTGCCGATGTAAAATATGCCGATTCTGCTAAAAAATTAAATCATATTCGCTATGGCAATGAAGGTAATGATTCGTTCCGTGGTATTTGGAAAAATACAATTAATGATCGCTTAAGTCATCAGTTATATGTATTAAACAATCATTATGATGGTACTTATGACGGCTATACGACGGATATTAAAACGATAGCCATCGGCGATCAGGTAACATATTTGGCCGGTGAACATACTTTGATTGGTGGTTTTGATTGGCGTCAGGATAAAGTAAATACTATCGGTGACAGTTGGGAAAAAATTCAAGGTAAAAAATTAACTAATACGTCATATTATGTTCAAGACGCTTGGACCTTTGCGCCTAAATGGACGTTAACGCCGGGGATTCGTATCGACCATCATTCAGAATTTGGGTCTCATACATCACCTCATATTTCCCTAGGTTATGATGTAAATGAAAAGACTAATGTATATGTGTCATATAATGAATATTTCTTGGCTCCGACCCCATATCAGTTATTCAGTGATAATTATGGGAACAGAAACTTAAAACCAGAAACAGGTCATGAAGTTGATTTTGGTGTTCATCATCAATTCAGTAATTCCTTATTGGGCAATTTAAACTTCTTTACCCGCCATTCCACTGATAAAATTGACTACAATTATACAACCTGGAAATATGCTAACTTTGAAAGCGAAAAGGCTCGAGGCTTTAATTTTGATTTGCGTAAACAAATTACTCGTAACTTGTCGGCTCGTGCAGGCTATACATACACTCATATTGATGCTACATCTAACCGCGCTGCCAATGCGAATGGTTTTGTGCCAAAACATGCTATCAATCTAGGCCTTGACTATAATGATGCAAAATGGGATGCTCATTTGGATGTGCGTGCCGTAATTGACCGTCCGGGCCGTGCTACGACAGCCGATAAAGGTGATTTCTTCCCTAAGAGCACCTATTGGATTACGAATGTAAGTGCCAATTACCGTATTACTGATGATATTACTGTTTTTGGCCGCGTTAATAATCTATTTGATGTATATTATGCGGAAATGTCGAATGTTTACTACGGTAGTGCCGGAGACTGGTGGGCAATGCCTGGCCGCAACTATCAATTAGGTATGGAATTCACTTTCTAATATAAATATCGAATGCAATATAGTATTAGTTCTTTTACTATAGTTTAAAGATTACCCCCATTATGCAAGTAATGGGGGCTATATCTATATGTTATTTTTCACCAAAAGGAATCTATTTTATGGAACTGTGGAAATTGCCAACCGGCGACTCGGTATCACGTTATGAACGATCAATCGTAGTTAATTTTACCGGACCGCGCAAGGTATTGAGTACCTCTCTATTTAATGGTGGTTATCATGAGGATTATACCTATGTGTTCAATCATGACTCCAAGCCCGGTCCGGGCGAGGCGATGTGCACGTCACTGGAAGATTATTTGCAGCATTTGCATGATGTCACGCTTCGTCTAGGTTTTGAACCGACCAAAGGCACCGGCATCGGTACGGCGGCCTACATGGAGAATGTAGCCATTATTGAAAAATCGTATGAGAATCTCACCGTAACGGCTATTGTTACGGGCGGCATTGATGTTAATGGCGGACGTGTAGGCGATGAAGCTTCGTATCATAATCCTTTGGTAAAAACGGAGGCCACAACTGAGGCGGATATTCGTTTTAAAACGGGGCGAAAAAAGGCATCTCCGGAAAATCCGGCAGAGCCACTCGGCACGATTAACATTATCCTCTATATCGACGGAGACTTGGCAGAACCTTTATTGGCAAGAGCCTTAGTGACTTGTACGGAGGCTAAAACGGCGGCGTTACAAGAACTTCAAGCGGGGAGTCACTATTCCATGGGAATCGCTATCGGTTCCGGTACGGATCAGACTATCGTAGTAGCGAACAGTGAATCGCCATACTATTATGACAGTGCCGGCAAACATTCTAAATTGGGTGAATTAATTGGTAAAGCAGTCAAAAAAGCGGTAAAATTAGCATTATACAAGCAGACTCATTTGGGGCCGAAACAGCAACATAATCTATTTAAGCGTTTGCAGCGCTTCGGGCTTTCCCTGAACTATCTGTTTGAAAGCTATATGAGCGAGTATGAAGCTGACGGCCATGAGAAGTTTGAAGTTCTTAATGCATTTGAGAAATATGCGCGCAGTAATGAAACTGTAGTTATGAGTGCTATGTGGTCGCATTTGGTGGATGAATGGTTGTGGGGGCTGTTGACGGATGAAGAATTAAATCTCGGCTTAGTACAGCTGGGTTTGGTACCTGTTGAATCTTCCGGTACCTATCAGGCTGACCGGCTCGAGTATTTTGAGCCGGCCGGTATTTCCGAGGTGCATCAATTTGAGGTTGATGCGGTCATTCGTAATTTGGAGAATCACATTATTAACGAAGTGCGCATTAGGCTGGGGGATGCTACGAAATAGCCTTATACAATAACGGAAAGGCAGTGATGCTATGAAAAAGATTGCTATATATGGTAAAGGCGGTATCGGTAAATCGACAACGACGGCCAATATATCGGCTGCCTTGGCTCAGCAGGGGCAAAAAGTTTGTCAAATCGGCTGCGACCCTAAAAATGATTCCACCCGCTTGTTACTTCATAAGATTTGTCACCAAACCGTGCTGGATGAGGTTTGTCTAAAAGATGATGACGTTACGGCTGAAGATGTGGTTCATACCGGTTTTGCCGAAGTTACTTGTATTGAAGCAGGCGGTCCGGAGCCGGGGGTGGGCTGTGCCGGACGCGGTATTATTGTTGCTTTAGAAAAGCTTAAAGAGCTAAATGTTATGGATGATACGGATATTGTGATTTATGATGTGCTGGGCGATGTGGTTTGCGGCGGTTTTGCCGTACCGATTCGTGAAGGCTATGCGGATGAAATTTATATAGTTACATCCGGTGAGACGATGGCGCTCTACGCAGCTAATAATATTTGTAAAGGGATTGCTCGTTTTGCCAGCCGCGGCTCGGTTCGTTTGGGCGGACTCATTCTGAATAGTCGCTTGGTCCCTAATGAAGAAGCTATTGTGCGAGCTTTTGCAGAGCGTTTAGGTACGAAAGTAGTTGCTTTGATTCCGCGAGATAATATTGTGCAGAATGCGGAAATTAATCGTCAGACTGTTATCGAGTATGCACCGGACAGCAATCAGGCCGGCGTGTATCGCGAGTTGGCGACCTATATCAAAAATAATAAAGCCACCGATTTGCCGAAGCCGTTAACGTTTGAAGAATTGGAAGAGTTGGTGTATAGCTATGGCCGTGAATAAGCGATGTTTTATAAAAGACAAAGTCAGTTACAGTTGCAGCATGCCCGGCGTGTGGAAAGCGGTAGCTCATTCAGAGGGCTGTGTGGTGGTTTATCACGCACCGAAAGCGTGTGCCCATATTACGGAAGAAATGGAGCGTAATCAGTATTTTCGTATGTTGGCGCGCCGTGAATTTACGAACCCGCCTTATACGGCACCGCTTATAACATCAAATATTGCCAAGAAGGAATCTATTTTTGGTGGGACTTCACTGTTAAAAAAATGCTTGGACTATGTGGTAGCCTCGTATTCGCCACGCTACATTATGGTTACCGATTCCTGTGTAGCCGGTGTTATCGGTGATGATTCGGCGGCCATTTGCCAAGAGGCGGAAAAGGAGCATGGAATTCCTGTACTTTATGTGGATTGTCATGGCTTTTTAGACGGCGAATATTATGGCGGTTTTATCAATGCAGCTAAGCTATTAATCGATCGTTTTATGGCAAAAAAAGAAGCCCCTAAGATTAATTCATCGGCTAATGCACCTTATAAAGTGACTCTTATCGGTGAAAAAGACGGTCCGGGATCATTGGCCATTCAACAGTTTTGTACTTTAATTGAAGACTTTGGGATGGAAATTTATAAAAGTTTTCCCGGCTATTGCTCCATTGAAGATATGCAAAAAATCGGCGATTCTGATTTAACCGTTATTTTAGGCGGCACTCAAAAGGCCTATGCTTATTTACGTGAAATTGCCGATTATATGACTGAAAAGCTGGGCGTGCCTCATTTTGCTTCCGATTATCCTATCGGCTGGGAGGGGACTAAACGTTGGCTCGATGATTTTAGTGTATTTTTGCAAAACTTTAAAGGTCAATCAGATTTTAACGGGGATAACCCTCATCCAAATATAGACATTGAAGCGGTAAAGGCCAATGTATGGCGTCGTTTTGAAGAAGGTTTGGCTCCTTTTAAAAAGACGTTGCAAGAGGTTTCTATCGTGCTTGCTTTAGGCTATATAAACCCCAACTATGATTTGAGTTGGGTGTTGGAATGGCTTCATTTAGGTCAACTTGCGTTAAATCAAGTTGTTATTTTGGATAATGTTCCGGAGGCACAGCAAGCTGCGTATCGCACGATGATACAGCGCTTTTATCCGGAAACGCCGGTTGTTTTGGAAACAGCAGAAACGGTATTGCCGAAGGAAGCGTTAATCATAACAACACAGGAGTTGGCCGAGCCTTTCTTGCGACAATTAATATTGCCTTGTTTGCCGCCTATCGGCATGGCCGGCTTGGTACAGATGTATCGGAAACTGTTTATGTTAGCCAGACGACGCGGCGAAAGGGGGATTGTTCTCTATGGCTGGTAATTCATGGTTCAATCATAATGAATGCTTACAAAGTTGTGCTCTTTCCGGTGCGGCTGCCATGGCGGCGGGGATTACCGATGCGTACATTGTGGCGAATGGTCCGACATGGTGCTATTATTACGCCATGAAGGTGACGGATCGTCCGGGACTTAATTTAGGACAACGATTTTTGTGCACGTATCCTTCCAATGGGGCCATTGTCTTTGGTACAGAAAAGGAAGTGCTTCATACGTTAGCTGATTTAGCTAAAATGCCAAAAGCGCCGGGACTCGTTCTCGTGGAAAACAGCTGTGCCTTTAGTTTAATCGGTGATGATTTGCCGAGTATTGTCAGCGAATCCGATTTGACCTGTCCTATTCTTACCATGGACTCCGGTGGCACTTTGGGGGACTTTTGGGCGGGTTATCGTAAATCATTACTGGATTTGTTGAAAATTGTGGATTTGCAAAATAATCAAACTATTGTCAAGGATAAAGAAAATAATCATGGAAACGACACCGGTGAGAATACAGCGAGCTTTTCAGTAAATTTTATAGGTTGCTCCGTTACGTATTACAATGAATTAGATGATTTGGCAGAACTGGAACGTCTGTTAAAATTAGTTGGTATAGAGGTTAATCTGGTATTGGCCGTTGACCATAGTATGGAAGATTTAAAACGTTTATCTAAGGCTGATTTAAATGTAGTTATTCATCCTGAATTGGGACATGAAGCGGCTGAGTGGTTGACTAAATCGCTTGGCATGTCTTACATTGAGCCGCTTTTACCCTATGGCTTAGAAGGGACGCTTGCTTGGATTCATGAGATTTTAGCTGCTTTAATGCCTGATGAGGTGCCGGCTGATAAGTTAGCACTTATAGAATCACTTATTCAGAGTGAAAAAGCGCGTCAATTTGAACGAACTAAAGATATTCAACGTTTATGCGGTGAACCTTGGTTTGACACTGTTGTCATATCGGCTCCAAGTTCTGTGGTGCAAGGTATGGAGCGGGCATTTAATAATGAATGGCTTGATGCAGGTCAGTTTACCTATGTCATTCATGATGACAGTAAAAATAAACCGGATTATTACGCCTATGTGCAAGGCCACGATTGGCAGGATGCTTTGCAAATAGGCGAGAATCGTTTATTATTAGGAAGTGACCAGGAACGGCGCCTGTGTATACCTGATAAAAATGTAGTTTTTCAGACAATCAGTAATCCGGTGCCACCGGAGGTTGTGCTTAGCGAACGGCCGTTTATGGGGATTAATGGACATCGTAATATGCAGGCAATTATCTGGAATTTATATATTCAAAGTCTGGAAAATAGTTAAGGGTATATGTTCATAGTTTAGAGCATAGCTAAGACTATATAACCAGAGTTTAGAACATAGTTAAGGGATTAAAAAAACGGGAAAGGAGCAAGGCTATCATGGCTACAGAGATTGAGGCAAAAACAAACGAATCAAACACAAATGCTTCAAGCACAAAGACGTCAAACACAAATGCTTCAAGCAAAAAAGTGTCAAGCCCAAATGCCTTCGATACGGATATAAAGCATACTGATATAAATATTGTCGGTGAGCATGGGATGGATACGCCGTTTATTGTGAATAGTGACGCTGATTCTGAAAAAAATATAAACGAAGCAATTGTCATGGATGAATCGATACATGAAAATCTCCTCAGTATCAGTGACATGGCCAAGCTCCACGGCTTAACTAGGCCGACACTTTTGTATTATGATTCTATCGGGCTTTTTTCACCGGTTTTTACAGCATCCAATGGTTATCGCTATTATAGCCGTGTGCAGATTCCGCTCCTTCGTGAAATTTGCTTTTTAAAAGCCTTAGGTATTAGTTTGAAAGAGATTCAGGGGCATTTAAATAATCGAACGCCGGAAGCAGAATTGGAGTTATTGGCCGAACAGGAATTAAAGATTCAGAAAGAGATGCAAGAGTTAGGGCGTAAGCGTTTAGCTTTGCAGCAGCGACTCTATATGTATAAGGAAGCGGTCAATGCCGTGGCAAGACCTCAGGAAGAACCATTTTTGCGACATTATAAAGAGCGAACCATTATATTTAAAACGTTTTTAGAAAACAATTCGGGCGAGGTGGATCGTCAAAATATCCATTTAACATCCATGGAGCTTTGGCGTGATTTATATAATCATGAGTTTTTGCCGGCCTATAGCTATGGTTTTTTGATTAAAGAAGAATCTCTTAAAACCGATAATATGCTTAAAGAAGGGGGCTGTTATATTCGTGTTCCCGTGGGGAATTTCGAATTTGAGTCAACGGTCTTGAATTTGCCGGAAGGCGACTACATTTGCTGTTATAAACGAGGGCGACCTACTGATTTAACTATTTTAAAAAAGCTCTTGGCTTGGATTGAGGAAAAGGGGTATACCGTTTGCGGTGATGTGGTGGATTCCTGTTTCTTGGACACGACCTTTGACGAAGTTCTTCATGATGAAATTTTTACAATCCTTCAGATTCCCGTAGTTAAAAAGTAACGATTTTACATTGCTTGCGTAGTGTATGAGTGCTAATTTTGTCTTGTTTGCATATTGCTATTGTGTTGCTGTCAGTGCACATTTATAGTAAATATTTAAAATGATGATAAGATACTATAGAAAATATCATATAAACTTCATCTAATATTTAGGGAAAACCTATTGACTGTAAAGTTACTTTATAGTTTAGAATAGCGTCTATAGAAAAAGTAGTCCCTATGGTAGGACAGTAGTTGAGATGGAGGGATGCAGTATGATGGCAATTTTAATTTTGATTAACAAAGCAATCGAAGATTGGCTCAAAACTTTCTAATGGGAACAAACAGAATGATGACAAAGCAACTAAACAATTGTTACTTTGTAAAAGTGACAGAGAAAGCATCGTAGTTATTTTAAAAATAACTGTGGTGCTTTTTTGTTTACATATAACTGACAGTAAGTTGACTATGATTATATTTTATTTTATTTGAAATATGAATCAGAGTTATTTTATTGACAATACATGTGTTCGCGGTTATTATTAAATAAAGATAAAAAAGATGGAGGATACCTAATGAAACAGTGTATGGATGCGGACAATTTACATCGCCGCCTCAAGAAAATTATCGGGCAAGTGCAGGCGATAGACAGAATGGTAGACGAAGACGTACCATGTGAGGATCTTTTATCCCAAATTAATGCTGCAAAATCTGCTTTAAATCGTTGTGGGCAGGTTATACTGGAAGGCCATATTCGTCACTGTGTACGCGATGGGTTAGAGCACGGCGATGTGGATAAAACCCTTGATAAATTCACTAAAGCAGTAGAACGTTTTGCCAACATGCAGTAGTAGTAAAATGTAGATATAAGGCGATTGATTCGCCGGTGTATGTTTACGAATAAAATTGAATAGTAAGTCCTTAAGGCGAAGAAAAATCTTCGCCTTTTTTATTTTTTTCTTGACAACCAATACCCCTATAGGTATAATGCAAGTGTAATAACTTATACCCCTATAGGTATAAAAGTTCAGAAATACACCCATATAGGTAGACCATTAAGAAAGAGTCTGCCTATGTGGGTATTATAAGCAACAACATATGAATAATTGCTTATATATTATGATATATTCGTTTATATTTCATTATTATCATATTGGTATCATCAGTCAAACAGGAGGTTTATCATGGAAACGGCTATACGAAAGTTGGAAACCAATGTATTTAGCAAATTAGAGTATTTATTGGAATTAGGCGGTATTAAAAAAGATATTGCGTTTTTGGTATTATCCGGATTAGCTGTATTAGCCAGCTTGTTTGATTATCAGCCGCTACCGTTTGATATTGCTTGGGTGGCGATTATACTTTGTGGTTTGCCGATTATTATAGAAGCAATTATCGGACTTGTAACCGAGTTTGATATTAAAGCTGATGTGTTGGTATCTTTGGCATTAATTGCGGCTGTGGCTACGGGTGAAATTTTTGCGGCTGCCGAAGTGGCGTTTATTATGCAAATTGGTGCATTGCTTGAAGATATTACGGTAGCTAAAGCAAGAGCCGGTATTGAAAAGCTCGTTAATTTAACACCTCAAGAAGCACGTGTTTTAACAGCTAGTGGGGCTCAATTTGTTAAAGCTGATGAAGTTCAGGTGGGCGATATTTTGCGCGTGTTACCGGGTGAAACAATTCCGGTGGATGGTGAAATTATCGCCGGTGAAACTTCGATTAACCAGGCAGTTCTTACCGGTGAATCCTTACCGGTGGATAAAACTGTCGGTGACATGGTGTCCAGCGGTACGGTGAATCAGTTTGGCAGTTTTGATATGCGCGCCGTAAAGGTTGGCGAAGACAGCTCCATTCAACGTATGATTCGCTTGGTTCAGTCCGCTGATGCAGGCAAAGCGAAGATTGTAGGCCTTGCGGATCGTTGGGCTACTTGGGTTGTAGTGATTGCTTTGTTATCCGCTATCGGCACTTGGGCCGTGACCGGTGAAATCCTTCGCGCCGTTACTATTCTCGTTGTTTTTTGCCCTTGTGCTTTGGTATTGGCTACGCCAACGGCCATCATGGCAGCTATCGGAAATGCCACTAAACATGGCTTCTTGGTGCGTGAAGGGGATGCGTTGGAACGGTTAGCTAACGTGAAGACTGTTACGTTTGATAAAACCGGTACGTTAACATTCGGTATGCCTAAGGTCGTTGCGGTTGAATCGGTTGATTCCCCCGTGGGCTGTACAAGTGATGCCGTATATCGTTTGGCAGCCAGCTTGGAAGCGCTATCGGAGCATCCGTTGGGTAAGGCCATTGTTAAGTCTTTTAAAGAAAGTTCTAAAACGGATATATTGCCTGTTACTGAATTTAAAATGCTGCCGGGCCGTGGCGTTTCCGGTAAAATTGCAAGCCAGTTAATCGTTGCCGGTAATGAGCGCATGATGGCAGAAGCGGGTATTGAAATTACATCTTCTGTGAAAACAAGCGGTGCTAAATACCTTGATCAAGGCGGTACTATTGTTTATGTGGCGGTTGGTCAATACTTGGTAGGTTACTTGGTATTGGCTGATACGGTGCGCAGCGAAAGCCAGGCCGTTATTGATAAACTAAATCGTATCGGTGTTGAGACGGTTCTTTTGACCGGCGATAATGAAAGTGCGGCCTACACAATCGGCTCTCAGTTGGTCATCCGCAGTATTCGTGCGAACTGCTTGCCGGAAGATAAGTTAAATTACATTGAATCTCATGAAAATCAATCTATTTGTATGATTGGTGATGGTATTAATGATGCGCCGGCTCTTAAAAAAGCACAGGTAGGTATTGCTATGGGTGGCGTAGGCAGTGATATTGCCGTTGATGCGGCTGACATTGCCCTCGTTGATGATGAAATTAAAGAATTGCCTCATCTTATGGCCTTGTCTAAACGCATGATGAGCACCATTAAGTGGAATTTAGCGTTTGCCATGATTTTGAACTTTACGGCCATCGGTTTGTCCTTCCCGGGCATTTTGACACCGGTAACGGGTGCGTTGGTACATAACGCGGGATCCGTATTAGTTATTATTAATTCGGCGTTGTTACTTACTTGGCGTAGCAGAGCGTAAGATAATATAAAATATATTATTTATATATACTTATAATTAGTTATCATATAGTCACCTCGAGATAATTTTCGAGGTGATTTTTTATAGGGTGGCTATTTATATCTTTCTTTGTTTAAAATGAGTGGCTTTATGAAAAGGAGTTTTCACGAGGAGCATAGAAGTAAGAAAAAGGGAAATTATATTAACTAAGATAATGGGAACAAGTGTAAGCTATATTATTTTCAAAGGGGTAACAGAAAGGGGACTAGTATGAAAAAGTTGGCGACAGTTCTTCTAGGTGTAAGTGTATTCATGGGCCTTAGTGGATTGAGTTTATTTACTGATGTAGGGAATTCTAAGGTAGAGGCTGCCTTAGTAGCGCAACAAACGGCTTCAACACCTGCTAAAAGTAAAGTAAAAAGTTCTTTAATTAATATGACGGGGAAATATGATAATGTAAGACCGGGGCGTCGTTATGGGACGCCTATGCCTAAAGAAGATCAAGTTATTGCTGGTGTACCACTTGGATCTGCCCCGGACGCTATTGTACGAAGTTTAGGAACACCGGATAAAACAGAATATAGTATACGTGGTGGTGTATTACAGATATATGGCGGTATTGAATTCTTTAAATTTCCACCAAGTACCGATAAAATTTTTGTGAAAAATCGTGATGCGGTAACAAAACGTGGTGTGGCGGTAGGTGACACCTTAGAAAAGGTATATTCATTATATGGTCAACCTGATAGAGTAAATAAAGGAAATGATGGAGGTAATTGGTTTTATGGAATGTTTGCGCCACGAAGTGATGATATGGACGGCATAAATTTTATACATGATGGTAATCGTGTGACGGAAATTATTATAATAGGATATTAGATATTATATTTTATATTTTATATTTTATATATTTAGAAAGGATATATTATGGAAATTATATATTGGTCAGATTACGCCTGTCCGTTTTGCTATATCGGACGTAAGCATTTAGAAGCAGCCATTCAGAAATTAAATGAGGAAAATAAGGAAGCCATTATGGTAACAATGAAAGCATTTGAGCTTGATCCGAGTGCACCGGCAATAGTGGAGGGGACTGCCACAGAACGCCTTGCCTCTAAATATGGTTTAACTATGGAAGATGCAGCAGACAGGATTAATGGTGTTAACATGATGGGACAGGCTGTAGGGATAGATTTTAGATATGATTTGGCAAAACCGTCTAATACCTTCGACGCACATCGTATTACAAAATTAGCGCAGGCAAAAGGTAATGATGTAGCGGAAATGTTGACAGAGTTATTGTATGAAGCTTATTTTGTAAAACATGAAGTATTGGCAGACCATGGAGTTCTATTGGCTAAAGCTAAAGAAGCCGGTTTGGATGAGGCAGAAGTAAAAGCCGTTTTGGATTCAGAACAGTTTGCCCATGAGGTGCGTGAAGAAGAAGCGTTGGCTGCTCGTTATGGCATTAATTCGGTGCCATTCTTTGTAGTAAACGATAAAGTAGCCTTGCCGGGCGCGCTGCTAATTGAAGAATTTGAAAAAGTGCTTCGTGAAATGCTAGAGAAAGAGGCAGAGTAATGAACATTCATTTGCTTATTGTATCGCAATAGGTGATTTATATAATGAATGGTAAATTTTAATATTCAGATAAAATGAAGACCTGGGCTCTAAATAGAACTCAGGTCTTCAGAATTATCTTGTATTATTTATATTATATTAATAGTCCCAACCGAACATAGCAAAGAGTTTATCTTTGATTTGCTCTTCTTCTGACATAGGAACGTATTTTCCTGAATAGGTGTATGCATTATTAAAATCAGCTAAATAACCTTCAAATATTAAGTTGCCATGAGTATCATAATATTGAGCATCATGAGACGTGCTATAAAAATGATTTACTCCAAAAACTACAACATCTTTTGTAATAGATATTGTAATTACATCCGGTTTTACATCGCCTCTACTTTGATTGCCCAGCCATTGTGATCCTAATGGCGTGAATACATGCATGATATTGGCTCTAACTTCTCTATGTTGAGCTTGGCCTTTTGCCGTAAGGCTACGTCTATCCACAAATGTATTAAAATATTTATTGGATGATACTTCAATCCATCGTTCACCTTTTTGGGAAACTCGCATAGTGCCATCGGATGAACTAGTCGTAGCACTGGAAGACGAACCTAAGGAACGGTCTAAACGCTCAAGGGTTTTACTGAGCCAACTGGCATCCACCGAGGTATATGTAGTGGCGAAAAAGAAGGGAATTAATAATACGGCTAATACACGAAACAGCTTTTTCATAACTTTACTCTCCTTAATAACATAACACTCCATTACATGCCTTAATTTCTTCATATAGATTCATAGCATGTTCATTTTTAGTATACCTAAAATTGATAAGAGAAGATAATACTATTTATTAATAGTGGATTTGAAAAACTATATATAAATGCTTTTAAGGCATATTAAAAGGGTCGATTTTATAATACAAACAGGATTTTGAAATATAATGATTTGTCAGTCCCTTTTTACAGTAAATTTTGTTAAAATAGAATTGAAGTATAGATTGATAATAGAGTCACAATGACGTGATAATTTATTAGTAGTTGAGTCAAGCGAGGAGAGGATTATCATGGGAAAGAAAATTTTAATCGTTGTGGATATGCAGAATGATTTTATTACTGGTTCGTTGGGGACGGCTGAAGCGCAAGCGATTGTACCTAAAGTGGCAGCTAAAATTGCCAAGTTTGATGGAGATGTTTTCTATACCATGGATACGCATGATGAAGCGTATTTGAATGAACAGGAAGGCCAGAACTTACCGGTATTGCATTGCCAGGAAGGAACGGAAGGGTGGCAATTGGCACCTGAAATTATAAACGCCGCTCCTGTGGATCCGGAAAAGGTGTATTGCAAAAATCAGTTCGGCTCCGTTGAATTGGCGGAAGATTTACAGTATTTAAATGAGGAAGAACCAATCGACTCTATTGAACTCGTTGGCCTTTGTACGGATATTTGCGTTGTATCCAATGCCATCTTGTTGAAAGCTTTTTTGCCGAACGTACCAATTACGGTATGGGCTGATTGCTGTGCCGGGGTAACGCCTGCTAAACATGATGCGGCGCTGGAAACTATGCGCAGCTGCCAGATTGCTGTTAAGTAGAGGCTTCAGTTCTTAACATAATTTGGAACTTTGTTTTTTGAGTACTTTGGAACTTTAGTTAGTATAAAATCAGTTAAATTTCAAGAAAATAAAAAAAGTCCTAAATCGGACCTTTACAAAAGTCCTAATTCGTACTATAATACAAAACGTGAAAAGTACGAATTAGGACTTTTGTGTATGGAAAATATAAACAGCAAGCATATATAGTAAATCATAAGTGTAAGGAGGAACTAAATTGGATATATTACACAGAGAACAAATGACAGCACTAAGTCGCTTTTTCGGTCAAATTGTAGAACTATATACCCGTTGGGCAAAGAAAGAAGGTATTAGCTATAATAAGTTGGCGGTCATTATGACGATTTTTGAAAATGAACAGGCCACGCAGCGCAAGATTTGTTTGGAATGGGGATTACCGAAGCAAACGGTATCCACTATTTGTAAAAATTTTGAGCAAGACGGGTTGATTGCGTATTCCATAGGAGCGGATGACAGTCGAGAGAAGTATATGACGCTGACTGCTAAGGGAAAGGAATACTTTGAGCCCATGGTTAAAAAGTTATACGCCGTTGAGTCTTATGCCTTACAAAAAATAGGGCAGGAGCGAATGGCCATTATGTTACAAAGTATGGAGTTATTTACAAAGGCCTTTGAAGAAGGCGTAATGGAGGTAAAGAAATGATTGGTTATATATTTTTAGGCACCGCTATCGTGTTGGAGATTATTTCCACATCTATGTTGAAGTTGTCCATGGGGTTTACTAAATTAGTACCGTCGATTGTGTTTGTTGTGGGTATGAGTTCGGCCTTTTATTCATTGTCTAAGGCGTTGAATGTTATTCCACTCAGTATTGCCTATGCCATCTGGTCTGGGATTGGCACGGCGTTAACGGCGGTAATCGGCGTCTATATTTGGAAAGAAGAGTTATCCATGACAGCCGTGGTTGGCATCGGACTCATTGTAGTGGGGGTTATATTACTAAATTTGAAGGGGGCTCATTAATTGAGAGATTAAAAAATTATAACAGAATTCTTTGTATTTGGGAGCCCGGAAATGGGCTCCTTTTATTTTACTAAAAAAGAATCTCATTTAAATTTAAAAATTCATTATATTTTCATCTTGTTTTAATGTAGCAGGCATAGAGTAATTATTACAGAGTTCTAAAGAGCAACAAAGTAAATAGAACAAATAGCAAGGAAGAAGATGATACAGTAAGGAAACCTTTGTTGATAATGGTTGTAACTGTTTTAGTAATCTCACGTATGAAGATTTAGAATTACTGGAGAAGTGCTATTTGAAAAACAAGGGTAGATTTATGAAAATCGATGTGCTATAATGAAGTTGTAAGCGATAATAAATACTTATAAAGAATTAATCAAGCTTAGTGATGTGAATCACGGCTCCATTACAGCATGTAAATTTCTGCGTGGTGTAACATTAATTAAAAGTTAATTGAGAAGAAAGGCTTCAGGTGAGTTTACCATGAACAAAAAAATCGCAAAAGCATTAAATGAACAAGTAATTTTTGAATTTAATTCCGCATACTTATATTTAGCATTGTCCTTAGCAATGGCTGATGCACGTTTTAAAGGTTTCTCCGCTTGGTTGCGTTTGCAGTACCAAGAAGAAATGGATCATGCCTTTAAATTTATTGACTATTTAGAAACTCGCAACGAAAACACTACTTTGGGCGACATCAAAGCTCAGGCTGTTGAAGTTAGCGATCCGTTGAAAGTAGCTGAAATGGTTTACAACCATGAACAAGTAATTACCGGTAAAATCAACGAAATCTATGCATTAGCTATTAAAGAAGAAGATTATGCTACTGTTAACTTCTTGAACTGGTTCATTAATGAACAGGTTGAAGAAGAAGCCAGCGCTCGCGACTTGGTTGATGAATTTAAATTCGCCGGTGACAGCCGTGCCAGCCAGTTGTTTGTTGATGCTCGTTTGGGTAACCGCCAATAATTCTAAGTTAGTTGTGAGTACAATCTGACTTAGTCTAATATCAATAGTTTTAACTGATAAAAAATTACACAAGCTTAAGTAAGCTAAAAAAGACGCTCTTCGGAGCGTCTTTTTTTGTATTCGGATTTTCTTTGTCTTTTTAACAAGTAGAGTTGTTTGACCTTTGTAATTTTTGTCCTATAACCCTAATTTTTAGCTAAATGGTAAAAATACAGTTTAGTCTGATGGCTTAAAAAGCCTTATAAATACTGATTAAAATAAAAAGTCAAATTTTTTATATTTTTTTGACTTTTTAGCTTGACAAAAGTCAAAAAGTCAACTATTATATAGACAAGGTCAAAAGAACAAAAGGTAAAAAGGTTAAAAGGTGAGACGAAATAAGTTGAACTAAAAGTTAGCCGAAAGTCGACCGAATCATAAATAGAATGAAGGTATTATATGATGCAGAGTGTATTAATAGATATAAAGTTTGGAGAGATGATGTATGGGAATTTTAGCGGATCGAATTGAAAAGTTTATTTTAGCTAAATTATTGGAAGAGCAGGCAAATAGAGAAGACGGTATTGTGTTACGCCGTAACGAATTGGCCGATGAGCTCAATTGTGCGCCATCGCAAATCAGTTATGTCTTAAGCACCCGTTTTTCCAATGACCGCGGGTTTATCGTAGAATCGAGACGTGGTCTGGGCGGTTTTATCAGCATCACTCGTATTCCTGTGAAAGCACTGTTAGAAGCGCCTAAACAAGATGCCAATGAAGAAACAGCCACTGACAAACCATTGACCATGGGTATGATAGATAATTCTTTATTTGAACTGATGCAGCAGAAGTTCTTACGTAAACGAGAGGCGGCCCTTTTACATGAAGCGTTCGCCATCTTGATGGAAGAACCGGATCGCAAAACGCGAGAAGCAAAAGTTCGTCGCTTATTTGAACAAGTAGTCTCCATGGTGAAGGAGGTATGATGCGTTATGTTATGTGATAATTGTAAAAAAAATGAAGCCACTGTCCATATGACTCGGGTGGTTAACGGTAAGAAAAGTGAACGTCATTTATGTAATGCCTGTGCTAAACAGCAGGGCGAAGATTTCGGCGGTCAAGGTTTTATGAACTTCGGCCCATCCTTATGGGACAATGATTTCTTTACTAATGACTTCTTTACTAATTCATTATATCCTGACAGCTTATTGAATCCTCGCCAGGAAACGCGTTGCAGTCAATGCGGTATGACATTCAGTGATTTTAATCAAACCGGTAAATTCGGATGCGATCATTGTTATGAAGCCTTTGAAGCACAGATTGCACCTTTGGTAAGACGTCTACAAGGTTCGTTAAATTATGAAGGTCGTGTACCGAGTCGCGGTACGGGCGTTTTCAAAACAAAACACCAAATCAAACGGTTACGTCAGGAACTTGATAAAGCGGTTAAAGCGGAACAGTTTGAAGAAGCCGTTCGCTTGCGTGATGAAATTAAATCGTTGGAACAATCCTTGGGTAACACCGACAAATAGGAGGGACAGTTATGTTAGATAAAATTTTAGATGAACCGCTTAGCGGTTGGCTGAAAAGCAGTGATCCTTTAGGCAAGATGGATTCGCATATCGTATTGTCCAGCCGCATTCGTTTGGCTCGTAACTTCAAAGGATTGCAATTTACTAATCGGAATAACGAAGAGTCGCTGAAAAAGGTCGACACCATGATGCGCGGTGTGCTTGGCACTTTAAAAGCCGCCGATGGTCGCGATTATTCCAATATTAGTTTAGATAAATTATCTGATACGGAACGTGAAATTCTCGTTGAAAAGCATTTGATGAGTCCACAAATGGGACAAAAAGCAATGTATCGCAGCTTAATTGTTGCCAATGACGCGTCTGTGGCCATCATGGTCAACGAAGAAGATCATATTCGTATCCAGGCTATGGAACCGGGCCTTAAGCTTAAAGAAGCGTTGGAACATGCATTCCTTATCGATGATGCCATCGAAAGTAAATGTGACTATGCGTTTAGCGAACGGTACGGCTATTTAACCGCTTGTCCGACTAATGTGGGGACGGGGCTTCGCGCTTCCGTAATGTTACATTTGCCTGCATTAGCCATGACGGGTCGGATTAATCGTTTGGTTCGTAATATTACGCAGCTTGGTTATTCGGTTCGTGGTCTTTATGGTGAAGGTTCCCAGGCATTAGGTAATATTTATCAGATTTCTAACCAAGTGACGATGGGGATCAGTGAAGAAGACACAATTCAACAAATTCAGAAAGTAATTGAAAAATTAGTTCAAGAAGAAGTGAAGGCTCGTGAGGCTATTAAAAGTAACGATTTTGAAGCGTTTGAAGACCGTGTATGGCGTGCGTTTGGCACTTTGCAATACGCACGGCGTTTATCCGGTGAAGAAGCGCTGAGTCTTTTGAGTGATGTTCAATTAGGTATGGATATGGGCGTGTTGCCACAACATTCGGCTGATGTATTCAGTGAGCTCGTGGTAACTACAAGACCTAACTTTTT
Source organism: Veillonella ratti (assembly GCF_003992115.1). Lineage (GTDB taxonomy): Bacteria > Bacillota > Negativicutes > Veillonellales > Veillonellaceae > Veillonella_A > Veillonella_A ratti. Next base: position 61,611 of record NZ_RQUX01000007.1, on the reverse strand, counting down.
AAGTAAATATGCCGGGAAAGAATCGATGACAGCTCCGGAACGCGACAGCTATCGCGCTAAAGTTGTTCGTGACAGATTAGCCCGCTAAGATATGAGGTGATTATATGTTTGAACGTTTTACAGACGGTGCGCAACGTGCTTTAGGCATTGCACAAGAGAAAGCTAAGGAGTTCGGCCACGACTATGTGGGCACAGAACATTTACTCCTTGGCTTATTGGAAGAAGATGACAGCGTAGCATCCAAAGCGCTCCATTCTTTGGGGTTGGAAGCTAAAGCTACGGAAAAAGCTGTGTTGGATGCGGTAGGCCGCGGTAACAGCCATGGTAATGAATTGTATATTACGCCGCGTACCAAACGGGTATTGCAATTAGCCGTGGAAATTGCCAACCAAATGCAGCATAACTATGTTGGTGCCGAACACTTATTGCTCGGTATTTTGCAAGATGGCGGCGGGGTAGCTGTCAATGTCCTCTATGGTATGGGCATTCGTGCTAATGACGTTGTCAAAGCTATTAACAGTATTTATGGCTCCGAACAAAATGGTTCTGAAGGCGGATCCGGCAACGGTGCGAATGGTGCCGGCGGCAACAGTAATTTGGGTGATTTAAAAGATTTTGCCACCGATTTGAATGAATTGGCAAAACAAGGCAAGATTGACCCGGTTATCGGCCGTGATAATGAAATTAACCGTGTAATTCAGATTTTAAGCCGTCGTACAAAGAATAACCCTGTACTTATCGGTGAACCTGGTGTCGGTAAAACGGCCATTGCCGAAGGCTTGGCGCAGCGTATTGTAACGCAGAACGTACCTGAAATTTTACGTAATAAACGTATTATTTCCTTAAGCTTAACAGCTATGGTTGCCGGTGCTAAATACCGTGGTGAATTCGAAGAACGTTTGAAAAAAGCCATCGACGAAGTACAGAAACACGATGATATGATTATTTTCATCGATGAACTTCATACTTTGATTGGGGCCGGTGCTTCTGAAGGCTCCATGGATGCAGCTAATATTTTGAAACCGGCCTTGGCTCGTGGTACGTTCCAAGTAATCGGTGCTACGACCCTCGATGAATATAAGAAACACATCGAAAAAGATGCTGCTTTGGAACGTCGTTTCCAACCGGTATTGGTCGGTGAACCAAGTGAAGAAGAAGCTCTTGAAATTTTGAAAGGTTTGCGTGACCGCTATGAAGCGTTCCACAAAGCTAAGATTACCGACGAAGCTTTAAAAGCTGCTGTTGAACTGTCCAGTCGTTACATTTCCGACCGTTTCTTGCCGGATAAAGCTATCGACGTAATGGATGAAGCAGCCTCTAAAGTACGTATGAAAGTATTTACAGCGCCACCTGATGTGAAAGATTTGGAAACTCGTCTGGCCGATGTTCGTAAAGAAAAAGAAGCAGCCGTAACCGGACAAAACTACGAAGAAGCAGCCAAACTTCGTGATGAAGAAAAGAAATTGGTTGATGAAATCGAAGCTAAACAACAAGCTCGCAGCAAAGAAGACGAAGAAAAACTTGTTGTTACCGAAGATGATATCGCTGCCGTTGTTTCTCAATGGAGTGGTGTACCGGTTGCGAAAATTGCTGAAGAAGAGTCGCAGCGTCTGCTTCGTTTGGAAGACGAACTTCATGAACGAGTTGTCGGTCAGGATGAAGCTGTCGTAGCTGTTTCTAAAGCCGTACGTCGTGCTCGTGCGGGCCTTAAAGATCCGAAACGTCCTATCGGTTCGTTCTTATTCTTAGGCCCTACCGGTGTCGGCAAAACGGAATTGGCTCGTGCCTTGGCAGCTAACCTCTTTGGTGATGAAAATGCCATGATTCGACTGGATATGTCCGAATATATGGAAAAACACACCGTATCTCGTTTAGTCGGGGCGCCTCCGGGCTATGTGGGCTATGATGAAGGCGGTCAGTTGACCGATGCCGTACGTCGTAAACCTTACAGTGTCATCTTGTTTGACGAAGTTGAAAAAGCTCATCCGGACTTCTTCAACATCTTATTGCAGGTATTAGACGACGGTCGTTTGACTGATAACCAAGGTCGTACGGTCGATTTCCGTAATACGGTTATTATCATGACAAGTAACTTAGGCTCCAACTTCTTAAAAGAAGACAGCGCCGCTATGGGATTCTTAGCTGCCAAGAATAAAGAAGATGCTAAGAAGAACGCCGAAAGCTCCTTTGCGGAAGCCAAGAAAAATACGTTGGATGCCGTAAAACGTCATTTCCGCCCTGAATTCTTGAACCGTATCGATGAAATGGTTGTATTCCATCCATTGACCGGTGAAGATTTAGGCAAAATTGTTAACATCTTGCTTAAAGATGTAACGAAACGTTTGGCTGAACGTGACCTTACTTTGGAAGTATCTCCTGAAGCGCTTGACGTATTGGTTAAAGAAGGTTCCGACTTTGCGTATGGTGCGCGTCCGTTAAAACGTGCTATTCAGCGTTTGGTTGAAGACCCTATTTCTGACTTGATCTTGAAGGGCGATGCTCCTGCCGGTTCGGTTATTAAAGCAAATGTGGTGGACGGCGACATCACAATGGTAGTATAATTAACAGGATTTGATTAACAGTTACAGATTTGGTTGATTATAACGCCGATTTACCAATTTATTCATGAAAAATTACTCCTCTGTTTGAAGGATATTGCACTAAAAATCACGAATACTATTTAAATGGTGTTCGTGATTTTTTTTATAAATAATTATGAAAAAAAGGTTCTCAATTTGAAGTTGATTTACGAGTATATAAAGAAAGGGAATCTATGGCAAAGGTTAAGACAGCATATTTCTGCAATAACTGCGGTGCGGAATCAGCCCGTTGGCTCGGCAAATGTCCGCAGTGCGGTCAATGGAATACATTGGTAGAAGAAGTAGTACGTGAAACGAAGCAAAAGGGAACCGCCTCTTATGCCCCTGTAGATAAGGCGGCTACTAAGCCGGTGGCGCTTGCGGATATAAAAACGGAAGATTCACCGCGTATATCCACCGGTTACGGTGAGATTGATCGCGTCTTGGGCGGCGGTATCGTGCCGGGAGCGCTCATTTTATTAGGCGGTGACCCGGGCATCGGTAAATCGACTATTCTTTTACAAGTATCGGGTAAAATCGCCGATACTCATGGTAAGGTGCTTTATGCGTCGGGCGAAGAATCGCAGATGCAGTTAAAGCTTAGAGCTGAACGCTTAGGCATTCAAGGGCAGAACTTAGCGGTTATGGCAGATACTAATTTGGACTCTATCTTGCAAGAAGCAAGTCAGCATAAGCCGGCTCTTCTTGTTATTGACTCGATTCAGACTATGTTTACAGACGCTCTTGATTCTACGCCGGGTAGTGTGGGCCAGGTGCGTGAATGTACAGCCCGTTTACTTCGCTTTGCCAAAGAGCAGGGCGTGCCGGTTATTATCATCGGTCATGTGACTAAAGAAGGTAATATTGCGGGACCGCGTATGCTGGAGCACATGGTGGACGTGGTTCTTTATTTTGAAGGGGAACGGTCCTATCAGTTCCGTATTTTGCGCGGCATTAAAAACCGTTTTGGCTCCACTTCGGAATCGGGTCTTTTTGTCATGGAAGAGGAGGGCCTGGCGGAGCTTATTAATCCATCGGCTACCTTATTGGCGGAACGGACGGAAGAAGAAACCGGTTCCGCTGTTATGGCCTATTTGGAAGGGATTCGACCGATTCTCGTTGAAGTGCAAAGCCTTGTGGCGACGACAGCATTCGGTATGCCGCGCCGTACGTCGATTGGTTATGATTTAAATCGTCTTATTATTCTTTTGGCTGTGCTAGAAAAACGTTGTAATCTGACACTGGGAAATAAAGACGTGTACGTGAATGTTATCGGTGGCTTAAAGGTGAATGAACCGGCTTGTGATTTATCGGTGGCTGTGGCTATCGTGTCGAATTTAAAAAATCGCCCGGTACTGGCCGATATGGTGATTCTCGGTGAAGTAGGCTTGACCGGTAACATCCGAAGTATTCCGCGCATTGAACAGCGTATTGCGGAAGCTGCCAAAATGGGCTTTACCCGTTTTGTGGTGCCGGCGGGGAATGCGAAACAGGTGAAGACGAACCGCAAGGATATTACGATTCACGGCGTTACCACGGTACAAGAAGCGATGCAACTCGTATTTTGATAGTATTTTTAATAATGATTTAATGATTTATTTATAATTTTAATGTACAATATAGGTGTACACAGTGAAAGGAGGTGAAATGAATGGTATATAAGATTTTACGTCATGTCATAGCCTTATTGGTTGGGATTATGGGTTATATGTTGACGGACAATTTTATGCCTGTATGGGAACCGATTATTGATGTGAAGTTCTGGACAATGGGCTTCTTCGGTATTTCCATAATTAAAATTTTAGCCTTAGCTTTGGGCGGCTTAATTGGCGCTCTAATCGGCTTTGTTATCGCTTTGCCGATTATTAATCAGGGGTTAAAATTGGCCAGAAGAATTGAAAGTCTCTTATCCCGTGTACCTAATCAGGAATTAATGGCCGGCACAGCCGGATTACTTTTTGGACTTATAATAGCAAATCTTATTGGCTTGGCATTTTATCGCGTACCGATTATCGGTTCGTACATTCCTATTATTTTAAGTGCTATCTTCGGTTATATCGGGATGCGTTTGGCATCGCGCAAAGGACCGGAGCTCTATGCCAACTGGCTGCAGAGCCGCACAGTGGCAAAAGATAAGAAAAAAGACGTTGTCCCTAAAGACAGCGAGCAGGCGGCAATACCGGTTATCTCCGAATTTGAATCGGTATCGGTAGCAAAGTTATTGGATACGTCGGTTATTATTGACGGTCGTATTGCAGAATTGTGTGAAACGGGCTTTTTGGAAGGGCCTTTAGTAGTGCCTTTATTCGTGCTTGAGGAATTGCAACATATTTCTGACTCAGCCGATGTGTTGAAGCGTAATCGTGGTCGTCGCGGTCTTGATATTTTGCAAAGTATGCAACAAAAAGAGGTAATCACCATTAAAGTAATTGCCGATGATTTTGAAGATATTACAGAAGTAGACTCCAAATTGATGCGTCTTGCTTTGGACAAAAAGTGGAAAATTGTAACGAATGATTTTAACTTGAACAAAGTAGCCAGCTTGCAAGGTATTGAAGTGCTTAATTTAAATGATTTGGCCAATGCATTAAAACCGGCCATGATTCCGGGCGAATGGATTCGTGTCCAGGTTATTAAAGAGGGCAAGGAAGATAATCAAGGTGTCGCTTATTTAGATGACGGTACGATGATTGTTATTGAAAACGGGGCCCAATATGTGGACACGTCAATTGATGTTATGGTTACGTCAGTATTACAGACCAGTGCAGGTCGTATGATTTTTGCACGAGCGAAAGGAACTAAGGAATGATCAGCTGTATTTTATTAGCCGCCGGAGCCGGTAAACGCATGCGTTGTGAAGCTAACAAAATATTTTTACGCCTCGGCAAATATTCTGTGTTGCAGTGGAATTTGCACCATCTGGCGAAGGTAGCTGATATTTCGGAAGTTATTATCGTAGCCGCAGCCGGTGAAGAAGATGTTGTGACGAAGGAAGTAGCCGATATGGGTACGTTGCCTTGGCAACCACGCATCGTACCGGGCGGTAAAGAACGGCAGGATTCGGTACGAGCCGGCACTCTTGCTGTCAGTGAGTCAGCGGAGCTTATTCTGGTACACGACGGGGCAAGACCCATGGCTAAACCGGAACTGTTTAAGGCAGTAGCTGAGGGGGCTAAAGAACATGGCGCCGCCGTAGCGGCTGTATCGGTTATCGATACGATAAAACGTGTGTCTGATGATTTATTAGTTACGGAGACGCTAAAACGTAGCGAATTATATGCGGTTCAAACGCCGCAAGGTTTTCAGCGTCAATGGCTCATGGATGCACAGGCCTACGCGGCTGAGACTGACTTCTTGGGAACTGATGATGTATCTTTGGTAGAGCATCAAGGTAAACCGGTTCATATCGTACTGAGTGATTATACCAATTGTAAACTCACAACCCCCGAGGATATTATAAGAGCTAAGCAATATTTAGGAGTGACAGAACCTATGATGCGAGTAGGCTTCGGCTATGATGTGCATCGTTTTAAAACAGGCAGGCCTTGTATTTTGGGCGGTGTACAAATCGAGAGTGAATTCGGCCCTGATGGCCACAGCGATGCGGATGTATTGATTCATGCTTTGATGGACGCTTTATTGGGAGCGGCCGGTTTACCCGATATTGGGTATTGGTTTCCGCCGGAAGATGATGCGTTCAAAGGTATTTCAAGTATGGAATTATTGCGCCGTGTTGTGAAACTACTACACGAAAAAGGATTTAAGGCGTATAATGTAGATGTTATGGTCATTGCTGAAGCGCCTAAATTAAAGCCTCATATCGGGGCTATGAAGGAAAATCTGGCCGGTGCCTTAGGGATTGGCGAAGATTTTATTAGTGTAAAAGCAACGACTCATGAGAAGATGGGGGCGTTTGGTCGCAAGGAAGGTTTGGCTGCTCAGGCGGTAGTAACGCTTTATAAAGCTTAATCTTTAGCAACCTGTCACCCTATAAATAAAATGTATTAAGTAAAGGAGCGGATATAAACATGGCAAAGATGAAGGTACGATTTGCACCAAGTCCGACAGGACCTTTCCATATCGGTGGTGCCCGTTCAGCCCTTTTCAACTGGCTATTGGCACGTAAAGAAGGAGGTACATTCCTTCTGCGTATTGAAGATACAGATTTGGCGCGTTCTACGCGTGAAAGCGAAGAGAATATTAAAGCCGCTCTTAAATGGCTCGGCATGGATTGGGATGAAGGTATTGACGTAGGCGGTGAACATGGTCCGTATCGTCAGACTGAACGTCTTGATATTTATAATGAAGTAACGCAGCGTTTATTGGATGAAGATAAAGCTTATCGTTGTTACTGCACCGAAGAAGAATTGGAAGCGGTACGTCAGGAACAATTGGAACGCGGTGAAACACCTAAATACAACGGTCATTGCAGCCATTTAACAGAAGAACAAATCGCTGAATATGAAAAAGAAGGCCGTAAACACACGGTTCGTTTGCGTGTACCTTTGAATCAGACCATTGCCTTTGACGACATGGTACGCGGTCATGTATCCTTTGAATCCAACGGCGTTGGTGATTTTGTTATTGTAAAATCCGACGGTATTCCGGTTTATAACTATGCCGTTGTTATCGATGATCATACCATGGAAGTAACTCACGTAATTCGTGCGGAAGAACATCTTTCCAATACGCCGCGTCAGATTGCAATTTATAATGCCTTGGGCTGGGAAGTGCCGACTTTCGGTCACATTTCCTTGATTCTCGGTAAAGATTACAAGAAGATGAGTAAACGTCACGGTGCTACTTCCGTTGATCAGTATCGTCAACTTGGCTACTTGCCGGAAGCCATCGATAACTTCTTGGCTTTGCTCGGTTGGGCTCCGGACGGCGAACAGGAATTGTTTACGCAGGAAGAATTAATTCAAAACTTCTCCATGGACCGCGTAGCTAAAAATCCAGCCGTATTCGATATTGATAAATTGAATTGGATTAACTTTAACTACATGAAGAACTTGTCCGATGAAGAATTATATGAATTATGCTTACCGCATTTACAGGAAGCCGGTTATGCTTCTGAAAACCCTGATGAAGCGGAAAAAGCTAAACTCATCATGCTTTGTGTATGCTTAAAAGATCACATCAGCTTCGGTGCTCAGATTAAAGAAGAAGCAAAACTAATCTTTGAAGACATTCAGGCTCCGGATGCCGAACACGCTGAAGAAATTAAAGCGGTATTGGCTGAAGAATCTTGTCCGACCGTACTCAATGCATTCCGTGCAGCCGTAGCGGATTTGGACGAAATCACGCCAGATGTAGTAAAAGCTACCATCAAAGGTATTATGAAAGAAACCAAATTGAAAGGGAAATTTGTATTTATGCCGATTCGTATCGCTACGACCGGTCAAATGCACGGCCCTGATTTGAACTATATCATTACCTTGTTCGGTAAAGAAAAGACGTTGGCACGCCTTGATGCGGCTATCAGTCAGTTATAATTGATTATTTTAGTAGGTTACATCCTTTATTGACGGTCAATTTTTGAGTACGGGAGGTTTCCTCCCGTACTCTTTTTTTATATTCTTTCTTTTTTTAAAGGAGGCTATAATATGGAATCTATGGTTGAACGTTTTTTGCGGTACACTAAAACAAACACGCGCTCTGATGAAGCGGCTACTTCAGTACCGAGTACACAGACTCAGGTTGAGTTTGCCAAAGTATTGAAAGCGGATTTGGAAGCACTGGGCTTAAGTGATGTGAAAATCAACAAAAAGAACGGGTTTGTCATTGGTGCTTTACCGGCTAATACTAACGACCAGGTACCGGCCATCGGCTTTATTGCCCATATGGATACAGCTGATTATAATGCGGAAAACATTACCCCGCGTATTATCAAAGATTATGACGGGCAGGATATTTTGCTCAATGAAGCAAAAGGTATCTATAGCCGTGTTGCCGATTTCCCTAATTTAGCCAATTACAAAGGTCAAACTTTAATTGTCACGGATGGAACGACTCTTCTTGGTGGCGATGACAAAGCGGGCATCGTTGAAATCATGGAAGCGTTGCGTTATTTAAAAGAAAATGAAGACATCAAACATGGTCTTATTATGTGTGCCTTTGGTCCTGACGAAGAAATTGGGCGCGGTGCAGATTTGTTTGACGTAAAAGACTTTCCTGTAGATTTTGCGTACACCATTGACGGTACCCGTCTTGGTGAATTGGAATACGAAACATTCAATGCCGCTTCTGCTACCGTTGAATTACACGGTATATCCGTGCATCCGGGATCTGCAAAGAATACCATGATTAATTGCAACAAATTGGCCATGGAATTCGATCGTTTATTGCCGCAAGCCGCTGTTCCTGAATTAACGGAAGACCATGAAGGCTTTATCATGCTTGCGAGCAATGAAACGGGTGTAGAATCAGGCACCATGAAATACATTATTCGTGACCACGACCGTTCCTTCTTTGAAGCCAAAAAACAATTATTTGTATTGGCCGCCAAAGTATTGAACGAACGTTACGGCCGTGAAGTAGTCACATTGACACTTAAAGATCAATATTACAATATGTATGATATCATTAAAGATCATATGGAATGTGTAGATATTGCGAAAGCAGCTATGGAAAAAGCCGGTGTTAAACCGCTTATCCAGCCGATTCGCGGCGGCACTGACGGATCTAAGATTTCCTTTATGGGTATTCCGACACCTAATTTGTTTACCGGTGTGGAAAACCTTCACGGTCCTCACGAATACGCTTGCGTTGAACATATGGAATTAGCGGTTAAGACGATTGTTAATATTGCCACGGCAGCTAAATAAGAGCAAAATAACAGGCAAAATAATAAGAAAATTAAATATAATGGAACCACTTGCACACGATTTAATTTTAGCCGTATAATTTGTATAGAATTAGTCGTAATACATTGACTTTATAAGGGTTTTATGATATTATTCTCTATATATCGAATAAAATTGTTATTAAAGACGATGAACGAAAGAAGTACTTTGTGACTAACTTTACAGCGAGAACTAACTGGTGGAAGGGTTTAAGTATAGCCAAGGGAAATGCATTCGGGAGTTAACAGACTGAATAGAGTAAGTTTGTTCGGATACGCCCGTTATGCGTTTGAGAGAGTGCTATCAGTACTTAACAGAGTGGAACCGCGGGCCACCGTCTCTGTAATGAGATGGTGGCTTTTTATATTTTAACGGAAGAGAGGCATCGGTAGCGATGAGAGAAATTAAAGTATACAATACGATGACAAGAGAAAAAGAAGTATTTAAACCGGTAAAGGAGGGAGAAGCTAAGATTTACGTATGTGGCGTAACGCCATACAACCACCCTCATATCGGTAATGCTCGTCCTTTTGTTACCTGGGATGTAATTCGTCGCTATTTGACACATGTAGGCTATAAAGTGACGTATGTACAGAACTTTACAGACGTGGACGACAAAATTATTAACACATCTAATGGGGAAGGTGTGTCCTGGGATACGATTGCCAACCGCTATATCGATTCCTATTTTGAAGTTATGGATGCCCTTCACGTTAAGCATGCCGATGTATATCCGCGTGTATCCGAACACATTGACGAAATCATTGAAATGATTGCTACGTTGATTAAAAAAGGTTTTGCTTACGAATTGGACGGCGACGTATACTATAGCGTTGAAAAATTCGAAGATTACGGCAAATTATCCGGTCGTACTTTGGATGATATGGAAGCGGGCGCTCGTGTAGACGTAGATGACCGTAAACAGAATCCGATGGACTTTGCCCTTTGGAAAAGTGCTAAACCGGGTGAACCTTATTGGGAAAGCCCATGGGGTAACGGTCGTCCGGGCTGGCATATTGAATGCTCTACCATGAGTAATAAATACTTGGGTGAAGAATTTGACTTCCATGGCGGCGGCAGCGATTTGATTTTCCCTCATCATGAAAACGAAATCGCACAGTCTGAAGGCTGCACCGGTCACCATCCGTCAGTGCGTTACTGGTTGCATAATGGTTTTATTACCATTAACCAGGAAAAGATGAGTAAATCTTTGAACAACTTCTTCTTGGTAAAAGATATTTTGAAAGAATACAGTCCTGATGCACTTCGCTATTTCTTGATGAGCACACATTATCGCAGCCCGCTTGATTTTAGCGATGAACGCTTGGAAGAAGCCAATAAATCTTTAGAACGCATGACAACGGCTATTCAGAACCTTTTATACTTGGAAAACCAAGAAGAAGGCGAATGTGATGATGAAGCAAAAGCATTGCTTGATAATGCTCGTAAATATGCGGAAGAATTTGAAGAAGCTATGTCCGATGACTTCAATACGGCTCTCGCCGGAGCGCCAATGTTCGGCTTGGCTAAAGAAATCAACATTTACTATCAAGCAGTACAAAACTGCAACGGTAAAGTTTGCCATGAAACATTAGCGGAAGTACGTGACATCTTCAAGATGATGACTGATATCATCGGTATTTTGGAACAGGCTTGGGAAGGTCCTCAAGGCGGTGCCGGCGCTGAAGAATACGAACAGTTAATGCAAGTAATCTTGAATGTTCGTCAAAATGCCCGTGAACAGAAACTTTGGGACTTAGCCGATGCCATTCGTGATGAATTGGGCAATATCGGTATTGTAATTGAAGATTCGCCACAAGGGGCACGGTGGAAGAAACGTGAACTTTAAGCGCTATCAATTTTTACGAGCCACGGCTATTGAAAAATTAAAAGCAACAACTACGCATGAGGGAATTGTACCGGCTGAAGCTGAGGATTCCCTCATGCTTGCCTATATAGGCGATGCCGTGTATTCGCTCTATATCCGTGAGCGCATGACGGAAGCGGGCATTTCTAAGGTTCAGGTGTTACATAACCTGGTTACGGAGTGCATTTGTGCCAAGGCACAGTCAAAGGTTCTCCATGCGTGGGAAGAGTCAGACTATTTGACGGATATGGAAAAACAGGTGGCTAAACGAGCTCGTAACAGTAATGTACATGTACCGAAAAGTGCCACCGTACAAGAATATCGTGCCAGTACGGCCTTTGAAGCAGTACTTGGCTATTTATATCGTTCGGGGCAGAACGAGCGACTACAGACTTTGATGAAAGCTGCTTTTTGGTATACTTTGGACAGTATGAGTTAGATGCGTTATGATAGAGTAAAGGAGACATATCATGAGTGATTATATTGTAGGACGCAATGCGGTACGTGAAGCTTTGCGATCGGGACGAACCATTCAGCGTTTGTTTATTACGAATGATAAGGTGCAGGGCTCCTTACAGGAAATCATAGGGTTGGCTAAGGATAAAGGAATTGAGTTGCGCCGGGTGGATGACAAACAGCTTAGTAAATACGCTGACGGTGTGGTCCATCAAGGGGTAGTGGCTTTGGCGGCACCAGTTAAATTTGCCGATTTAGGTGAAGTGCTTCAAAATTGGTCTTCTGATAAAGCGCCACTTTTAATCTTATTGGACGGCATTGAAGATCCTCATAATATGGGGGCAATCATTCGAACTGCCGAATGTTGCGGCGCTACGGCTGTTTTAATTCCGAAGCGCCATACGGCTCCGATTAATGCTACCGTTGCCAAAACTTCTGCCGGTGCTTTAGAATCTATTCCATTAGTTCAGGTTGGCAATATGGCGCAGACGATTGAAGAACTTAAAAAACAAGGCTTTTGGGTTCTCGGTGCTCACATGGAAGGTCAGCAAACCTTGTATCAGGCCGATTTGACGAGTCCTTTAGTGCTCGTTATCGGCAATGAAGGGAAAGGGCTTAGTCGCCTTACTAAAGAGCGCTGTGATTTTCTCGTAACGATTCCTATGTACGGTCGTATTAACTCATTAAATGCATCGGTAGCGGCGGCTATTTTGATGTATGAAGCGGTTCGGCAGCGTCAATAAAAGGAGTGAGGCTCCGACATGAGAGAAGATATTTTAATTGTTGACGGGTATAATGTTATATTTGCGTGGCCGGAACTGAAGAAAATCAGTAAAAGTTCTTTGGAACATGCCCGGTCGCGAATTAAGCATATGCTTCAAAATTACGGTAAACATAAGGGGTACCGTGTTATACTGGTATTTGACGGTAAATATGCTCATCCCGGCAGTGCCGAAGAGATTATTACCGATGATTTTTTGGAAGTGTATACGGCTGATGGGGAAACGGCGGACTCTTATATTGAACGGACCGTTTTTACTTTTAAAAACACCTATGCCAATGTATATGTATGCACCTCCGATTATGCGGAACAGAGCCAAGTACTCGGTTTTGGTGCTTTGCGTATCTCCGCTCGTGAGTTAAAAGCCCAGGTTGAACGGGCTAAAATCGACGAACAGCGGTATTACAAAGGGCTTCACAATCGAGACAGTTTGCAATTACAGCGTAATGAACTGGGGCATCAAATTGATGGTGACGTAGCTAAGCAGTGGGAAACCTTGCGTCGGGGCAAGAAATGACCTTGCAGAACCGAGGGCTATCAAGTATAATGAGAGATACATTAGTAAGGTTCTGCGAATCCGGCAGAGTGGGAGGTCGGCATGTGCGTTAATCCACGCGTAAATGATGAGTACCGTCGTTATGTAGATTTAACAGATGAACAAATTTGTAAATTAGCGCAAGAACAAGATGACCACTTAGCGGTGGACTATCTTGTGGATAAATATAAAAATTTTGTGCGTGCCAAAGCACGGTCTTATTTTTTAATCGGTGCTGATAAAGAGGATATTATCCAAGAGGGCATGATTGGCCTCTATAAAGCTACGCGCGATTTTAAAGGGGACCGACTGGCGTCGTTTAAGGCCTTTGCCGAGTTATGTGTAACGCGGCAAATTATTACGGCTATTAAAACAGCGACACGGCAAAAACATATTCCGCTCAATTCCTATATTTCGCTGAATAAGCCGATTTATGCGGATGAGACGGAACGAACCTTGATGGACGTATTAGTGGAAGGCCAGGGTACGGATCCTGAAGAATTATTCATTAATCGGGAGGAATTTTCCGATATTGAAGCAAAAATGGGATCTATATTGAGTGATTTGGAAGGCAAAGTGCTGATGGGTTACTTAGACGGCAAGTCATATAATGAAATTGCCGCTGAATATCACCGCAGTGTCAAATCCATTGATAATGCATTGCAACGCGTAAAGCGTAAATTAGAAAAGTATTTGGAACATCGCAGTGAATTGGCGAAAAAGAATGAGCCTTAGGAAGGATGACAATTGTGAGAAATTTCTTGATGTTTGCAGAAGTGGTTGTTGCTATTTTATTGATTATGGTGGTTGTATTACAATCCAGTAAAAGTGCCGGTATGGGCGGCGCCGTAAGTGGTGCGGCTGACTCCGTATTTGGCGGTAAAGCACGTGGTATCGACGGTTTATTGTCGAAATGTACTATCGTGTTGGGGATTATTTTTGCCATCTTGAGCTTATTCTTAGGGATTTACTTGAATCAATATTAATAGCGAGCCTGCCTTGTGCAGGCTTTTTTGGTAGGGGTATAAAGCTATGGAAGAGATGAAAGATAAGATTTTAGCGTTTTTTAAGGCCATTAGTCCGGAAGCGTATCATATTGAAGATGCCGCATATATTTTGGGCATAAAAGGGTCTGAAGAGTTGGAGGCCTTTATGGGAGATGTGGAGGCGCTGACCGAAGCGGGCTTATTAGAAGCACGGCCCGGCGACTATTACAAATTCATCGACAAGGCTGAAAAAGCAGCATTAAAAATTGAGGAAGTAAGAGAGTTTGAAGGTATTTATAAGAGCCTTCGTAACGGCCGCGGGCTTGTTATTGACGAGACGGGCCAACATGAAGTAAATATCGGTGCCGGCGATCGTAACGGTGCCATGCATAATGATAAAGTTTTGGTACATATTTTCCGCTTCGGTCGTATCGGCGAGCAGCGCCATGAAGGCCGTGTGGAAAAAGTGATTCAACATGTGAATACGTCTATTGTAGGGACTTATGATCGCCAACAGATGTTTGGCTTTGTAACGCCTGATGATGAGCGCTTAGTTGATGATATCTATGTATCTTTGCCTGACACTATGGAAGCGCGCAGCGGGGCTAAAGTATTGGTGGAAATTACTCGTTGGCCTGATGCTAAAGGACGCCAGCCGGAAGGTAAAATTACGTCCATTTTAGGTTATAAGGGCGACGTAGGTGTCGATATTAACTGCGTAATGGCGCAGCATAAAATTCCGTTTTCATTTCCTGAGGCGGTTTTAAAAGAAGCGGATCGCGTATCCTTTGATGTAGCTCTGGGCGGTAAACGTCTTGACTTACGCGAGGTGCCGATGATTACTATTGACGGCGAAGATGCTAAAGATTTGGACGATACGGTAAGTTGTAAACAGCTGGCCAACGGTCATTATAAATTAGGTGTTCACATTGCCGATGTAAGTCACTACGTACGGGGCAATACACAGCTCGACAAAGAAGCCTATAAACGTGGTACCAGTGTGTATTTGGTTGACCGTGTTGTACCGATGTTACCGACTAAATTATCCAACGGTATTTGTAGTTTGAATGCCAAAGAAGATCGCTATGCCATGAGCTGCATTATGGAAATCAACCATGCGGGCCGTGTGGTGGACTTCCAAATCAGTCCGTCCGTCATTCGCGTGGATCGTCGTTGCAGCTATCCCGAAATATATAAAGCATTGACTCAAAGCATCATTCCCGATGATTTGTTACCATTGATGCCAATGGTTCACGAACTTCACGAAGTGGCGAAGATTTTAATTGCCATGCGTGAAAAATCCGGTGCCATTTCCTTTGAGTTCCCTGAATACAAGATTCTATTGGCCGAAGATGGCACACCGCTCAAGATTGTACGTAAAGACCGTACAATTGCTGAAAAAATCATCGAAGCTTGTATGTTGATTGCCAATGAAACGGTAGCTTGTTACTTACGAGACACTCACAAACCGGGGATTTATCGTATTCATGAGCAGCCAAGCGAAGAAAAGTTACAAGCTTTGCAGACGGTTGTTACCTATTTAGGCAAACCGTTCCATTTAGCCGACAGCCATGTTGAACCAAGAGATATTCAGAAGTTCTTAGACAGTATAGCCGGTACTGACATTGAACCGATTGCGCAGATTATGACCTTGCGCTCTATGCAGCAGGCACGCTATTCGGCAGTCAATGTGGGGCACTTTGGTTTGGCGTCCGCTTGCTATACTCACTTTACATCGCCAATTCGTCGTTATCCGGACTTAATTGTCCATCGTTTGCTGAAAAAACGCTTGCACTGGGGCGATGGCTATAATAAATACGACGATATGGAGGATTATTTGGCAAAAGCGGCTGACCATTGTTCGATTCAGGAACAAATTGCCGTAGCTGCGGAACGCGATACAAATGATCTTAAAAAGGTTCAATACATGGAACCGTTTATCGGCGAAGTCTTTGACGGTAAAATCAGCTCTATCACATCATTTGGTATGTTTGTAGAGCTTGAAAATGGTATTGACGGCTTAGTTCACATTGCTACCATGGATGATGATTATTATTTCTTTGACGAAGAACATTTCTTGTTGGTTGGGCGCCGTACGGGCAGAACCTATCATTTGGGGCAGGAAGTAAAAGTAACACTCATCAAAGCGGATAAAGATAAGAAGCAAATAGACTTCTTGCTGGGCGAAGTGGATGCGCAGACCCTGATTGAAAAATCTCTAGCCGGTGAACATCGCCGAACCGGTTTGGGCAGTCGCGGTATGCGCTCCGGCAAGTCAGGTAAAGCCGGCAAAAATGGTAAAGCAGGTAAGAGCAGTAAAAGCTCTAAGTCTGAAAAGTCCGGTAAACGTGAAGCAAGCGAAAAAGACAGCAAGAATAGTAAACGTAAGAGCACAATCAGTAAATATAACTGGCAAAGTGATTACGAAGATAATACGCCGGCTGCTTTTGCCAGATTTGCCAAAAAATCTAAAAGCAAAAAACAGAGTAAAAAAGTAAGCCGCAAAAAGAAATCAGGTAAGAAAAAATAGCAGTACCGAAGTTTAGGAGGTAGTTTGTGAGTAAAGCTAAGAAAGACAGTACCAGTTTAATCGCCGACAATCGTAAGGCAAGACACGATTATCACATTCATGAGACTTATGAAGCGGGGATTGCTTTAACCGGTACTGAAGTTAAGTCGATTCGTCAGGGCCGACTTAATCTGAAAGATAGTTATTGTGCTATTCAAAATGGTGAAATATTCCTTTATCAGGCTCATATTAGCCCTTATGAACAGGGAAATCAGTTTAACCATGAACCGATGCGTACGCGTAAATTATTGATGCATCGCAGTGAAATTCATAAATTGTTGGGACAGGTGAAGGAAAAAGGCTTTTCTTTGGTACCACTTAATTTTCACTTCGCTCATGGCTTAATTAAGGTAACTGTGGGCCTCGTTACAGGTAAGAAAAACTATGATAAGCGCCAGGATATGGCTGAGCGCGATGCCCAGCGTGACATTCGTCGCCGCATGAAAGAACAGAGCCGCGATTATTAAGGGCAAAATAAAAGACGTCTGCAGGTGTGTTCGCTTGAATGCACCTGAGGCGTCTAAATTAATGCCTGAGTTATTTAATCATTAACTTTTTTCTTTATGCGCTGTATTTGGCGATTTTTTTACTATAAACCGTTAGTTCAAAATTCGTCATTTTGTTTGACAGTACTGTCACAGTTGTTTATAATTAATCATGCACACATGGGGACGTAATGGTTTCGACAGGGGTGCGTGTATCACAGATAGCGAGTCGGCGTTTCCATTTGGCCGTTAAACGGTGGAACTTTTAAATTAAACGCAAAAGAAAACTTTGCATTAGCTGCATAAGCTACGTCTTACTCTGATCTGCCCGTGATCGGGGATAAGGCGTCAAACTACGGGCTCGCCTAATATATTTGCTCTAGTATAGTAGGTTAAACAACAGAGCTGGGTTAATATAGTTTGTCGTTGTACGAAAGTTAGCTAAGATCTAAAACAGCGTCTGCACTCGGAGAAGTCTGTGGGGCAACACTTTTGGACAGGGGTTCGATTCCCCTCGTCTCCACCATCATAAAAAATAACCGCCTGGGAATTTACCCGGGCGGTCTTTTTGTGCGTTTATTAAATTAATTTCGGCAAAATGAATTCAATCCACGGAATACCTACTACAATAAATACAACGAGGTAGATGATACCGAAGATGGCACCCAATTTCCAGAATTCAGGGCCTTTTACGTAACCGCTGGCAAACCATACAGGGCTATGACCGGTACCGTATGGTGTTAAGATGCCCATGATACCCATTGGCAAGAGTAAGATAATCATAATCTGACTGGCGTCAGCGTCCGGGATCTGAAGAGCCAAGGTAGCAAATAAACCAACCATAGCTGTTACATAAGCTGTACCGGAAGCGAAGAAGTAACGAAGTACACAGAAGGCAAAAAGCATACCTAAGGTGGCCATAGTTACATCGAGGCCTACGAGGTAGGTACCGGCGGATTTTGCCAACCAGTCTAGGAAACCTACGTTTTTAAGACCGGCAGCCATAGGAACCAAAGTAGCAAACCAAGTCAATACGTTCCAAGCCGGCTTGTTAGCTAAGAAGTCATTCCAGGTGATGATTTTAAAGAGAACCATAAGAATAATAACTACTAAAGCCGTTGTGGTTGGGTTTACACCAAAAGTAGAAGAACCGATCCAAAGAGTTAAGGCGATGAGGGAAATAACCGCCATGGCGATTTCAGAAGCACTCATGGCGCCTAATTTATGGAATTCTTCTTTGGCCCATTCGGCGATTTCAGGCGAACCTTTAACTTCCGGCGGGCAAAGGTAGTATGTCAAAATCGGTGTGATTAAGAACAAGATAATGCCTACCGGTGCGACTGCTAAGAACCAACTTGTCCAGTTAACGGTAGCAACGCCGGATTTGGCAGCAAGTTCAACCGCCAATGGGTTTGGTGCCTGGCCGGTGAGAAATAAGGTACTGGATACACAAGTCGTAGCTAAGCTGATCCAACACAAATAGGAGCCGATACGGCGCGGGTTTTTATCCGGATAGCTGTCAAACATCGGGCAAATACTGGAAACGATAGGGTAGATAGTACCACCGCTACGGGCTGCATTACTTGGGATAAATGGTGCTAAGATAAGGTCGGTAATAGCAATGGCATACCCGAGACCCAAGGAGGATTTACCTAATTTTTGAACTAAGAATAAGGCAATGCGGCGACCGAGACCACTATTTTGATAGCCGATACCAATCATGAAGGCGGCAAAGATTAACCATACGATGGCATTGGAGAAACCGCTGAGCCCCCAATTGATTGCCTGACCGGCTGTGGTAGGCACAATTTTACCGGCTTTTTCTACAACCGGCATACCTACACGAAAGAGAACGGCTAAGGTAATCGCAATCATACCGATAAAAGCAGGCGGCATCGGTTCGAGAATAAGCCCCACAACTAAGGCTGCAAAAATACTTACAAAAATCCATGCACCTGCGGATAGACCTTCCGGCGCGCCAATCGCAAATACAATGAGTCCCACAATAATTGGGGCTAAGTACTTCCATAAGGAATTAAAACTCAACTTTGATATCATATTTTTTTATCTCCTTTCTGATGATACAAAAGTACTTTATATTATATAGAAATATAGGAAATAGTAAAGTGAATTATTGATTAAAATTACACATTATGAGAAATAGATATAAGTTACCGGATATATTTTGTGACTTTGAAAATTTTTTGTAAAAAATGTGTTGACAGGTTTGTAAAGTTTGCGTATAATAGTCATTGTTCCGAACGCGCCGGAGTGGCGGAATGGCAGACGCACTTGACTCAAAATCAAGCGGGTAATACCGTGTGGGTTCAAGTCCCACCTCCGGCACCAAGCTAAAAGACGCTCAGTTGAGCGTCTTTTTTTGTTTCCTGTTTATTGTATCTTATTTATTATTGGCATCTATATTTTGATACATTCAATAGTAATTATGTCAACTTTCTTGTAATTCGAGTAAACTGTTTTTATATTTTTGTTCAAAAAACGGTAAACTAAAATGCATCGCAATTATGATTTTTATTCATGTTATTGATTGACATATAAAAATTTGATTGAATTTGAATTTATTTGAGCGTTTTTAATAGCGCTTTAATCATTAAAGTGCTAAAATACTATTATTAAAGTAGTATTTGCAAGAGAAAGGGGGCTTTGTGATGAAAGTAGGTTTTAACTACATCACAGAACCAAGCAGACGACGCGTAGGTTTGTCTGTTCTAATCGGTATTATAGTCGGCATTATCGGTGCCATTGCTAAGTGGGGTTGGGAAGTGCCGTTTCCACCACGTGATCCTAATGTATTTTGGCCGGTTGATGCCATGTCCCGTGTAACACCGCCAAAAGTTGTGTTAGACATGTTACATATGCCTGATTTATCCTATACATTCTCCGGTGTTCAGTTACCGCTTGATGTATTTATTGTGCATGTTTTATTCTCTATTGTATTTGGTGTTATGTATTGCGTAATAGCTGAATATTGGCCTTGTATTAAAATGTGGCAAGGATGTGTATTCGGTTTCTTTGTGTATTTATTTGCTCATGTAATAGTAATGCCGCTTATGGGATTGGTACCGCCATTGGCAGAAATCCCATTCGATGAAAACTTGTCCGAATTATTCGGTCATCTCTGGTGGCTTTGGATTATGGAAGTGGCTCGCCGTGATTTACGAAATCGTATGACCGGTGAACTTGATCCCGAAAAGTATATTTAATTAATAAAACCTCTTTGTTTTAGGTGCTCGGTAATGTTGTTTAAAACGGCATTTATGACCAAAGCAACTTTAGAACAAAGGGGTTTTTGTTATATCGAAAAAAGTAGAAAGATATAGTATAATAATTATTGACAAAATTATATTTTTTCGATAAACTGAAACATGGTACTAGAGTTTTCGGTTCGGTTTTCATTAGTTTTATATAAGTTGAATTGAAGGCGTTTTTAGAATAAAAATATTGGTAATGCGTAATGCTTATCAATTTTTTATATAGTGTTTACTTTAGAATCTGCAAAGCATATCAGGACTAAGGTAAGTACAGTTATGTAGTGATTGTTATAGTGTAGTGATTATCCTTATAAACAGGGTGAGCAGTATAGTGTAATGATTGCTTATTTTTCTATTTTAGTGTGTGGAAGTGATTCATTATGTGTATGAGGAATTACAGTGTGAATGTTGATGGAGGAGGCGACAATGAAACAACGAATTCTTGATGCCGCTGTAGCCGAAATAGAGTTACATGGCTCGTCATTTCGTATGGATGACTTGGCTAAGCGCCTTAATATTAGCAAGCGTACTTTGTATGAAAATTTTCATTCTAAGAATGAAATTATTGAGCGTATTTTATTCGACAAGAGTCAGGACTTTTATAATTTGCATAAGCAGATTTTAGAAGACGAAAGCTTGGATACCATTACTAAGCTCAAACGCTATTTTACGGTTAAATCTGATTTGTATGCGGCAATCAGCGGTGATCATTATCGACTTATGTTTGCTTCGGTGCCATCTTTGGTCGACCAAGTAATGCGGACAGTTGAAAAAGATTGGGAGTTACTGGGGAACTTTTTAAAAGAACAACAACGATTAGGTGTTATTAAAAATGTAGATATTGATGTACTAATACTTATGTTTAAAGGTGTTTTACGCATAGTATTTTACGATAGTCTAGCTAACCCGGAAGATTGCAAAGAGCTTTTGTCAGAGGCTATGAACATAATATTGCATGGTATTTTAAATGAGGAGGATAAGAATGAGTAAGTTTCGATTATTGGGTGGCATTGTGGCCGGGTTGGCGATGATGCTTGTCGTTGCCGGTTGCGGTAAGGAAGAAGCACAACAACAAGCAGTAGCGGTCAACACATATAAAATTGTGGCCACCGATACACAGATTGCTACGTCCTTTAACGGTACCGTTACATCGCAGAATAGTACAGCCATTCATGCACGTGTATCCGGTCACGTAGTAGAAAAGTATGTTAATGGCGGTGAACAGGTTGTTAAAGGTCAACCGTTATTCCGTTTGGATTCTCGTCAATATGAAGCTAATTTAGCCAGTGCTCAGGCTAATGCAGCATCGTCTAATGCATCCTATTTAAATGCGGAACGCGATTTGCAGCGTTACCAGCAGTTGGCAGATGAAGATGCGATTGCTCGTCAGACCTTGGATACCCAAGCCAGCACAACTGAGCAGCAACGTGCTGCGTTAGCGGCTAATGATGCAGCTGTTCGTATTGCACAGGATAATTTGCAGGATACAGTTATTTATGCACCGTTTGACGGTACTTTAGAAATGGATGACGTCGATTTAGGTGCTTATGTAACGGCCGGTAGCACTACGTTAGTTACAATTAATACAGTAGATCCTGTATATGTAGAATTTGCCATGAGTGAAGCTGAATATCTTGACTTCATGAAGAATAAGCAAGGTCAGAATTTGGCTAATGTACCATTACAACTTCGTTTATCTGACGGCTCTATTTATCAGTACACCGGTACTTTGGTGCAGGCTGCCAAAAACCTCGACAGCACATCCGGTCAGTTGATGTTTAAAGCGTCCTTCCCAAATCCACAGCATATGTTATTACCTAATATGTATGCGTCTGTTGTTTCGCCTGGGGATATTATTAAAGATGCCATCTTAGTTCCTACTAAAGCTATTACTTATGTATTGGATAAATCCTTTGTATTTACGGTTGATGAAAACGGTAAAGTTACTCAGACTCCTGTTGAAACTAGCGGTACTCAGGGGATTTATACAATTGTTAAGAGTGGTATAAAACCGGGAACAACGGTTGTTGTTGACGGCTTAACCAAGATTCGTAACGGTGTAACAGTTAACCCTACGGCGTTGACTAAAGACCAGATTGAAAAGACGAAATAAGGGGGGATACTGTGTCGAAATTTTTTATTAACCGACCTATCTTTGCCATCGTTTTGTCCTTGATTATTACGATTGTCGGCCTTGTGTCAATGTTAACCTTACCGATTGCGCGCTATCCGGAGATAACGCCGCCACAGGTTCATGTAACGACTAGTTACGTAGGGGCATCTGCAGACGTTGTAAGTGATACGGTAGCGTCCGTAATCGAATCCCAAATCGTAGGGGTTCAAGATATGGACTACATGACATCAACCAGTAGCAACAGCGGCAGTTACTCTTTGACAGTCCAATTTAATCAGGGTACCGATGCGGATATGGATACGGTAAATACTCAAAACCGTGTACAGCGTGCCTTAGCTTCCTTACCGTCGGAAGTACAAAGTGTCGGTGTTATTACAACTAAATCTACCGGTGATATGTCCTTGGTATTTGCATTGAAATCCAATGATGCTGATACATATGACCAGACATTCTTAAAAAACTATGCATCCAACTACATGATGGACGAAATTAAATCCATCAAGGGTGTTGGTAGTGTGCAGGAATTCGGCGCTGACTTCGCTATGCGCGTTTGGCTCGATCCGAGTAAAATGGCTCAGCATAATGTAACAATCGCCGAAGTGACTAGTGCTATCAGTGCACAGAACAGACAGGCGGCAGCCGGTTCTTTAGGTACCGATCCAACGCCTAGTACACAGCAAATTAATCGTAACATTTCCATTCAAGGCCGTTTAATTACGCCTCAGGAATTCGGTAATATCGTTATTAAAACAGATAGTAACGGCAACTTACTTCGATTAAAAGATGTGTCTACCATTCAACTTGGCTCTGAAGACTATGGCTTTAATGCGAAAAGTGATGGCCGCCCAATGGCTGCGTTCACCGTATCTTTAACAAGTGATGCGAATGCGATTGAAACAATCGGTCAAGTAAAGCAAGTTCTCGAAAAACAAAAAGACAGTTTACCACCGGGTGTTGAATATACGGTTATCGTAGATAATACGAACTTCGTTATCGCATCCATCGAAGAAGTAGTTCAGACCTTCGTAGAAGCGTTGATTTTGGTAGCTTTGATTGTATATATCTTCTTACAGTCCTGGCGTTCCACATTGATTCCGATGATTGCCGTACCGGTATCCTTGCTTGGTACCTTCGCGGCGTTTGAAGTATTAGGCTTTACCATCAATACGTTGACCTTGTTCGCCATGGTACTTGCCATCGGGCTTGTAGTCGATGACGCCATCGTTGTTATCGAAGCAGTTGAATACGAAATTAAGGTCAATGGTTTACCGCCACATGATGCGACTATCGCAGCTATGAAAAACGTACAAGGTCCGGTTGTCGGTATCGCTTTCGTATTGGCGTCCGTATTCGTGCCGGTATCCTTCATGGGCGGTATGACTGGTATTCTCTATAAACAGTTCGCTTTGACCATTGCTGTATCTGTTGCTATTTCTGCGTTCGTAGCGTTAACCTTGACGCCGGCACTTTGCTCCATGATGTTAAAACCACATGTACCGCAGGAACATGAAAACTTGTTGCATCGTGGACTTAATAAATTTAACGATGTCTTGGAACGTTTCAGTGATTGGTATGGGTATCAGTTAGCTCGCTTGGCTAAACACTTATGGATTACTGTGGCTGCTTTATTAGCATTTGCCTTGGTTTCCGCAGGTGTATTCCGCGTATTGCCATCCGCTTTCGTACCGCCGGAAGATAACGGTTATTATATGGTAGCCGTCAACTTGCCGGAAGGGGCTACTTTATCCCGTACGATTGCCGTTCTCGATAAAGTTCAGGGCTTCATGAGTGAAGACTCGGATATTGTCGATAAGGCAGGGATTGCCGGTTTTGATATTTTAGCCAGTGCTCAAAAATCCAGTGGTGGTTTGATGTTTGCTACCTTATCCGACTGGAGCCAGCGTAAAGGGGCCGGTCAGGATGTAAACAGTAAAATCGGTAAATTAATGGGCTATGCCGCTACCGTTCCGGAAGCGACCATTTTACCGTTGAACCCACCACCAATTCCCGGTTTAGGTAACTCCGGCGGTTTCTCCATGTATATCATCAACAAGGCAGGGGATTCCACAGCTGAAATGGCACAAGTTGTTAATGACTTCTTAAGTGAAGCACGTAAACAACCGGTGTTTGGTTCTATTTATACAACCTTTACTGATAGTACGCCAACTTATAACTTTGACATTAATCGTGATAAAGCGGCTCAGGATGGCGTAAGTGTATCTGATATCTTTACTACCTTGCAAGGTTATTACGGTTCTATCCAGGTTAATGACTTTAATCAGTTCGGTAAAACTTATAAGGTTGTAATTCAAGCCAGCCAGGATTACCGTATTTCGCCTGAAAACAACAATAATATTTATGTAGCTAACAGTAGCGGTACTTTGTATCCGGTAGCTAACTATGTTAAAGCTGTATCCACCACATCGGCTTCGACAATTACTCGTTTTAACAACTATCCGGCTGTTAAAATCGGTGGTTCCGAAGCAAGCGGCTACAGCTCCGGTGATGCCATTGCAGCTCTTGAAGAAGCAGCTAAGAACTTGCCACAGGGCTATGACTACGACTGGGCCGATCAAAGCCGTGAAGAGGTTAAAGCCGGGTCCCAGACGATTCTTATCTTAGGCATGGGGATTATCTTCGTATTCCTCGTATTGGCCGCCTTGTATGAATCTTGGAAAGTACCGTTTGCCGTATTGTTCTCCGTACCATCCGGTATCGTAGGGGCCGCTTTAATTCCTTGGTTATTGAACTTAACCGGTGCTTATAGCTTAACCAATGATATTTATTTACAGATCGGTTTGTTGACCTTGGTCGGCTTAGCGGCGAAGAATGCGATTTTGATTATCGAATATGCTAAGATTCGTGTTGATGAGCGTGGTATGCGCTTTGTCGATGCGGCTATCGAAGCGGCGAAGATTCGTTTACGTCCTATCTTGATGACGTCCTTAGCGTTCATCTTAGGTTGTATTCCGCTCGCCATTTCCAGCGGCGCCGGTGCGGGTGCTCGTGTATCCATGGGTATTACCGTAGTAGCGGGTATGACATCTGCTACTTTATTCGGTATCTTCGTTATCCCGATGTTGTTTATCTTAATTGAAAATATCGGTTCCGGTAAGAATAAAAAACATTAATACATCAGTCTAGGAACTCTAGAATCTTACCATAGTGTAAGTTTTAAAGTGCCCGACCTGTAAATTATTAAGCGAGTATGCTCTTTTGAGTGTACTCGCTTTTTATATATAATTCGATAGTTGCATATTATGTATAACTTAAATGAAAGAATACATGATATAATGTTGGTAATTAAAAAGTACATACGTGTACATGTAGGAGGCGATGCGCAGCTGGTGAGGTGTAACGGTGATAGATTTTTTATAATTTTATATTTAAAAGTCACCGGGTTGTGTGTACGGTTATTGGGGGATAACTGTCAGTAGGTTCGTTGTAGTAGTGAGGAGGTAAGTAAGTGAATATTATTATTTCGGTAATTGTCATTCTCTGGATTGGTACCTTAGTATTCAAACGGTATAAAGCGCAAGCCGTTTTATTCATCGGTGGTATGGTACTATTAGCATTAGCCTATTTAATGGGTTACGGCACAATTCTTGGTGCTAAACAACAAACGGGTAACTTTATTTTTGATATTTATGAACTCATTCGTATTTTATTCAGCGAACGTGCCGCTAAATTAGGTCTTAATATCATGGCGGTAGCCGGTTTTGCCCGTTACATGGATCACATTGGTGCATCCCGTGCGTTAGTTACCTTGACAATTAAACCGCTTAAAAAATTAAAATCCCCGTATTTAGTACTCAGTGCTTGTTGGGTAGTGGGGATGATTATCGGTCTTGCTATTAACAGTGCCTCCGGTTTGGCCATGTTATTAATGGTTACTATGTATCCTGTATTAATTGCGTTAGGCGTAAGTAAGTTGTCCGCAACGGCTGCCATCGCAACGACTCTTTGTCTCGACTGGAGTCCAAGTGATACAGGGACTATCTTTGCCGCTGAACTGGCAGGTATCGATCCTGTAACGTACTGGCATTCCTACCAGGTGCCGGTTGCTCTTTGGGTATTTCCGGTAGTTGCTATACTTCACTACTTAACTCAGAAGTATATGGATAAACGGGACGGTCATATCGTAGTGGCTCAGGATGCTGTGGTACACGAAGAAAAAATGACCAATGAAGATTTAAAGGAAGTTAAAGCACCTTTATACTATGCGATTTTACCGATTATTCCGCTCGCTTTAATTTTATCTTTCTCCAGTCTCTGGATTTCTTGGATTAAGATGAACATCATCATGGCTATGTTAATCGGTACGACGGTGGGCATGATTTTCCAATATTTACGTACCTTTGACGGTAAGTCTACACTTGCTGATTTACAGGTTTACTTCGACGGTATGGGCCGCCAAATGGCAAACGTAGTCAGCCTTATCGTAGCCGGTGAACTCTTTGCTAAAGGTCTCATGGCTATCGGTACAATTGATGCGCTCATCAACTGGGCCAAAACGTCCGGCTTCGGTGGTATCGGTATCACCCTCGTGATGGTATCTATCATCGGTATTTCCTCCATTGTCATGGGCTCGGGGAACGCGCCGTTCTTTGCCTTTGCCAACTTGGTACCGTCTATTGCGGCATCCACCGGTGTTTCGGCAGCCCTCATGATTTTACCGATGCATTTTATCGCCAGTGCATTCCGTACGATTTCACCGATTACAGCCGTAATCGTAGTAGCCGCCGGTATGGCCGGTATTTCGCCGTTCGATTTGGTTAAACGTACCGCGATTCCAATGATTGGCGCCGGTATTACCTTAGTTGTGGCTAACTTTGTAATGTTCTTATAATTAATCGTGATTTTTATTTGAGAGAGTAGTATCGTTTTAGACGCGAATAATTTAAAATTGTATTTCATATCTCCATCCGCTATTGTGTCGGGTGGAGATATTTGTTTGTAAAAAGCATGTTATAATGCTCATTTACTCATACTGCAGAAGGGTAATTTATGGTATAATGAATAAGATAAATTAACTTCGTTAATTCTAATTTTTTTATGAGGTGATATACATGAGTGAAAATGTAATTTTAGTAACCGGCCATAAGAGCCCTGACACGGATTCCTTCTGTTCTGCATTAGGCTATGCTAATTTGAAAACCCAGATGGGTATGCCTGCCAA
The DNA here is from genome assembly GCF_003992115.1 of Veillonella ratti. GTDB lineage: Bacteria > Bacillota > Negativicutes > Veillonellales > Veillonellaceae > Veillonella_A > Veillonella_A ratti. The sequence goes on along the minus strand of NZ_RQUX01000007.1, from coordinate 33,923 downwards.
AGCAATTTGTGCCGGTAAAGCCAACAAGGAAACATCCTTCGTGCTTGATTATTTTAAAGTAGAACATCCTGAAATCGTGACAAGTTTTGCCGTTCGCATTAAAGACGTTATGGAAAAAGTTCCGGCCGTAGATGCTGCTGCAAGCTTGGAAGATGTTTTGGCATGGCGCAACACTCATGACATGAACCGTGTACCGGTTGTTAAAGACGGTAAATTCGTAGGCGTAATTTTGCCAAGCCGTTTAATCGACGCCTTAGCCGGTGCATGGCTTGATAAAAAAACGGTAACCGCTCTTGATATCGTATCCAAAGCGGGTTGCCAATTGGTTAACCCTGAACTTAAATTAAAAGAATTTGACCGTGGTCATGCAGGCGCGTTCCCGGTAGTGGACGGCGACACTTACTTCGGTATGGTTCGCTCCAAAGTGGAAGCTCCTAAAGAAAAACAAAAAGTTGTTTTAATCGACCACAATGAAAAAGTACAGATTATCGACGATATCGAAGATGCCGAAATTATTGAAAACATCGACCATCATCGTATCGGTGGCTTAACAACGGAAAACCCTATTTTCATCCATTACGAACCGGTTGGATGTTCTTGCACTATCGTGGCTAACTTCTACTGGCAGTACGGTCAGGAAATTCCTAAACACATTGCGGGCTTATTGTTATCCGCTATTATTTCCGATACAGTATTGTTCCGTTCCCCAACTTGCACACCAAAAGACGTAGAAACAGCTAAGAAATTGGCTGCTATCGCCGGTGTGGATTTGGAAGCTTACGGCCTTGAAATGTTGAAAGCCGGTGCCGATGTATCCGATTTCAGCGATGAACAAATCGTTCGTACAGACATGAAAGAATTCGGTGCTAACGGTCAGGTTATCAGCATCGGTCAGTTGACTACCATGAACGCTGAAGAAGTATTGACTCGTAAAGCAGCTTTATTAAAAGCGTTGGAAGATTTACGTGCATCCAATAATTATGCTGCTTCTTATATCATGGTTACTGATATCTTGAAAGAAAGCACTAACTTATTGTTTGCCGGCGATGCTGACGCTATCGTTAAAGCTGCTTTCGGTCAGGAACCTAAGGAACAGGAAGTATTCTTGGCTAATACTTTGTCCCGTAAAAAACAAATCGTTCCTCAAATCTTGGGAGCTATGAAATAATACGACTAAGTAGCTATATAAGTAAAACAAAAACGTTGCCCTTTGCAACGTTTTTGTTCATTCTGATTACACTGTGTAGAAAGGACTGTTATGAGTAGTATATTTGACGGCTTGAATAAAGAGCAACAAGAAGCGGTACGCACAACGGAAGGCCCTCTACTGATTGTAGCGGGCGCCGGATCCGGTAAGACGCGTGTACTGACGTATCGCATTGCTTATTTATTGTCACAGGGTGTAAATCCTTATGAAATTTTAGCCATTACTTTTACCAATAAAGCGGCAAAAGAAATGAAGAGCCGTGTGGAGGATTTGGTTGGTTCCATGGCGGACCGCATTTGGCTCAGTACATTCCACTCATTTTGTGCTAAATTCTTGCGTTTTGAATTGGATAACTTCCTCGGCTACAGCAAAAATTTTACGATTTATGATACAGGGGACTCACAAGCCGTTATTAAGGGGGCGTTGAAGAGCCTGAATCTCGATGATAAATACTTCCCACCGGGAGCCATGCTCAGTGCTATTTCCGATGCAAAGAACCGACTCTTGATGGCCCACGAATTTCGTATGGAAGCTCGTGATTTTTACAGTCAAAAAGTGGCTGATGTATACGAATATTATGAGAAAGAACTCCGTAAGAATAATGCTCTCGACTTCGATGATTTATTGATGGTAGCGGTTAAACTTTTGCAGAGCCGTGAAGATATTCTTCAGAAATACAGTAATCGTTTCCGTTACATCATGATTGATGAATATCAGGATACGAACCATGCACAATATACCTTGGCTCATTTATTGGCCTCCAAATGGCAAAATATTTGTGTCGTAGGGGATGCGGACCAGAGTATTTACGCTTGGCGCGGTGCGGATATTCAGAATATTCTTGATTTTGAAAAAGACTACCCAGCTACTAAAACAATAAAACTGGAGCAGAACTATCGCTCAACTAAGACGATTTTGGAAGCGGCCAACGCCGTTATCGATAACAATGAAGGGCGGCCCGACAAAGTCCTTTGGACGGATAAGGATATGGGTCCTAAAATCCGCCATTTCGAAGCACAATCGGAATTGGAAGAAGCGGCTTTTATCAGCGAAACTATTGCCAAACAGCATGATATTCATGAAGTGCCGTATGGCAATATGGCCATTTTATATCGTACCAACGCTCAGTCTCGTGCCCTTGAAGAAGGCCTCATTAAACGGGGGATTCCTTATGTAATGGTAGGGGGGACGAAGTTCTACGATCGTAAAGAAATTAAAGACGTGTTAGCCTATTTAAAGGTACTCTTTAATCCCTTTGACGATTTGAGCTTGATGCGTATTATTAACGTGCCAAAACGCAGTATCGGTGCTACGACGGTTGCTAAATTGCAAGATTATGCTCGTGAAACAGGCAATTCTTTATTCATGAGTTTGACTATGCTAAGCAATATTCCGACAATTAAAGGCAAAACGAAGGAAAAACTGGAGGAATTCGGCATTCTGATTTTCACTTTGGTAGCCATGATGGATAACCACAATGTATTGCAGATTTTGGAAGCTATTTTGGAAAAAACAGGTTATCTCAAAGAATTGGAAGACAGCACAGATCCGCAGGACGAAGCACGCGTTGAAAATATCGGTGAATTGTTATCTGTGGCGAAAGTGTTCTTGGATGAAAATCCGACGGGCACGGTGCAAGACTTCTTGGAACAGGTGGCCCTTGTCAATGATGTGGATACATATGAACAAGCTGATTCTAAAGTAACCTTGATGACCCTTCATTCGGCCAAAGGCTTGGAATTTCCGATTGTCTTCTTAGCCGGTATGGAAGAGGGCTTATTCCCACACAGCCGTACCCTCATGAATCCGGAAGAAATCGAAGAAGAACGCCGCCTTTGCTACGTAGGGATTACCCGTGCAGAAAAAGAACTCTATCTTTTAAATGCTACGACCCGTACCGTATTCGGACGCACCAACGGCTATTTGCCATCTCGCTTCTTAAAAGAAATTCCGGAAGGTTTGATTGAAGAATTACGACCTAAACGCAAAGTCCGTGAGGACGTACAGCGTCATGTACCGTCTCATTTATCGGTTATGTCGCGACCGGTTACGAAGCCAACCTTACGCAATAAGGTAGTTGAAAATTGGCAAGTCGGTGATACGGCGGTTCATGCTAAATGGGGGAACGGTACCGTTATCGAATTACAGGGGGCCGGATCCGGTTTGAAATTAAAAATTGACTTCCCAACCCAAGGGGTTCGCTTGATTATGGCTCAATTTGCGCCGGTTAAGCGTTTAGAAAAATAACCTGTTAGAAACAGTGTTTTACAATAAGACGGTAGGAGAAAGACTATGCCAGCAATGAATGAATTAAGAGCGGCTGTAGCCAATGCGGCTACAGAAGAAGCAAAAGCCCATGCCCTGCAACAATTATTGGCTCATGCCGGATATTTGTATTATGTAAAAGATGCTCCGGAAATGGAAGATTATGAGTACGATAAACTCTATCGGGAATTACTCGATTTAGAAACGGCGCATCCCGAATTTATCACATCCTATTCACCGACGCAGCGCGTAGGCGCCAAGATTGAAGGAGATTTTCCGAAAGTCGTTCACGGACGACCAATGCTAAGTCTTGGTAATGTTTTCAGTGATGCTGAAGTGCGTACGTTTGCGGAACGAACCGAACGCGAGCTCGGTCATCGACCTGAATATGTAATTGAACTTAAAATTGACGGTCTCGCTTGTAATCTTCACTATGAAAACGGCGTTCTCGTAAGAGCCGTAACACGCGGTGATGGCCGTGTTGGGGAAGATGTAACGAATAATGTGCGCACCATCCAATCGGTACCGCTTTGGATTGAAAATGCGCCGCCGTATATTGAAATTCGCGGTGAAGTATACATGCCTCATAAAGAATTCCAACGCATTAATGAAGAGCGTGAAGCGGCCGGTTTACCGACCTTTGTGAATCCTCGTAATGCGGCGGCCGGCTCCTTACGTCAGTTAGATCCGGCTATTACGGCCAGCCGTAATTTGGACTTTTTTGCCTACGCCGTAGGTTCTTCAGAAGGTTCCGATATCCATTCGCAGCAGGAACTCTTAGAGCGTTTGGCACAGTATCATTTTCATGTAAATCCTCATTATAAATTATGTAAGGCCATTGATGAAGTAATTGAGCAGATTCATCATTGGGATGTGGCTCGTCATGACTTGCCGTACGACACGGACGGTATGGTTATTAAGGTTAATGCCTTTGAAGACCAGGAACAGCTTGGCGCCACCGTTAAAGATCCCCGTTGGGCTACGGCTTTTAAATATCCGCCGGAAGAAGTGGAAACTATCGTCAAAGATATTACCATTAATATCGGCCGTACCGGTGTTTTGACACCGACTGCCGAATTGGAGCCGGTATTCGTATCCGGTACCAATGTAGCGCGCGCAACCCTGCACAACGAAGATTTTATTAAAGATAAAGACATTCGCATCGGCGACCATGTAATGATTCATAAAGCGGCCGAAATTATTCCTGAAGTTATTAAGTCCTTGCCGGAAAAACGTACCGGTGAAGAACGTGAATTCAGCATGCCGACCAATTGCCCGATTTGTGATTTTCCGACCGTACGCCAACCCGGTGAAGTAGCAGTCCGTTGCAGTAATCCGCATTGTCCGGCCGTGGAAAAAGAAAAAATCATTCACTTTGCCTCCCGTGACGCCATGAATATTGACGGTTTGGGGCCTAGCATTGTGGAAAGCCTCATTGCCTATAAGTTAATTGCTACGGTAGCCGATTTGTACAAATTGACGGAAGAACAGCTGGTTACAATGGAGCGGATGGGAAAAAAATCAGCACAGAACCTGTTAAAAGCCATTGAAGACTCTAAAACACGCGGTTTGGGACGCTTATTATTCGCTTTGGGTATTCGTTTAATCGGCGCTAAAGCGGGTCGAACCATTGCGGAACATTTTCCCACTATGGAAGCACTACAGGCTGCGACCGTTGAGACTTTGACGGCGGTCAGTGAAATCGGACCGACTATGGCGGACAGCTTGGTGGCTTATTTTAAAGAGCCGTATAATTTGGAACTCATTGCAGCCCTACGCGAAGTGGGCGTTGTAATGGCGGAAGAACAGGTGGAACCGAGCGGAACCGAACTGGAAGGGGAAACCATCGTTTTGACCGGTACTTTGGAAAGTATGGGCCGTAAAGAAGCGGGTGAACTCTTGGCAGCTCACGGCGCTAAAATAACAGGCTCCGTAAGTAAGAAGACAACCATCGTTATTGCCGGTGCCGAAGCAGGCAGTAAGCTCACTAAAGCGGAATCGCTGGGCATTCGCGTCATGAATGAAGCGGAGTTTTTAGAATTAATCAAAGACTGGCAATAAGGCGTACTTTGTATTGTCATAGTCAATTTGATATAATAATAAAATGGAAAGGATGTGTACGCATGAAAATTGATCGGGAAGAAATAAAAAAGATTGCTTTATTATCTCGTTTGGATATTAGCGAAGAAAATATGGGCACCGTAGAAAAAGCGTTAAATGACGTATTATCTTATGTTGCTGAATTGGAAGAATTGGACCTTGAAGGGGTAGAACCTATGGCCCATGCAGTTCCTTTATATAATGTATTCCGTAAGGACGAAGTGATTCCTTCGTTGCCACATGACTTGGCAATGCAGAATGCACCTGAAGAAGAAGACGGTTACTTCAAAGTGCCGCGCGTTATACAGGAATAGGAGGAAGCACTGTGACCATTCATGAATTACATCAGAAATTAGTGGCCAAAGAATTATCGGCTGTTGAATTAACGAATGCCGTAATTGCCCATAAAGCAAAAACAGAACCGACAGTACATGCGTATTTAGCGGATTCTCACGAACAGGCTTTGGCCGTAGCTGCCAAAGTAGATGAAAAAATTGCAGCCGGTGAAGTGATTTCGCCGTTAGCCGGTATTCCGGGGGCTGTAAAAGATAATATTTGTATTAAAGATCAACAGGCTACTTGTGCGTCTCGTATGTTGGAAAACTTCGTGCCGCCATATAATGCGTCCGTTGTTGAAAAGTTAACCGGTGAAGACTATGTAAGTCTTGGTAAACTTAACATGGACGAATTTGCCATGGGTAGTTCTTCCGAAAGTTCCGCGTTTGCCAAAACTACGAACCCTTGGAACGCCGACTATGTACCGGGCGGTTCATCCGGCGGGGCAGCAGCTTCTGTAGCAGCGGGCAGTGCTGTGTGGGCTTTGGGCTCCGATACGGGCGGATCCGTTCGTCAGCCGGCATCCTATTGTGGTGTTGTAGGCTTAAAACCTACTTACGGTAATGTGTCCCGTTACGGTCTCATTGCCTATGCGTCATCCCTTGACCAAATCGGACCTGTGACCCGTGACGTAACTGATGCGGCTATCGTGCTCAATGCTATCAGCGGCCACGACCATCGTGATTCTACGTCTATTCCGGGGGAACGTCCTGATTATACGAAAGCCTTGGTAAATGACGTAAAAGGCCTTAAAATCGGTATGCCAAAAGAATATTTTGGTGAAGGTTTAAACAGTGAAGTACGCGAAGCGCTTGAAAAAGCCGCTAAAGTATACGAAGGTTTGGGTGCTGAAATCGTTGAAGTAAGCTTACCGACTTCTAAATATGCTTTATCCGCTTACTATATTATCGCTTTGGCGGAAGCCAGCTCCAACTTGGCTCGTTATGACGGCGTAAGCTACGGTTTACGCGTACCGGCCGATAACTTGGTTGAAATGTCCACGAAGACTCGTTCCCAAGGTTTTGGTGCCGAAGTACAGCGTCGTATCTTGCTCGGTACCTATGTATTGAGCTCCGGTTATTATGATGCCTATTATTTAAAAGCCTTGAAAGCTCGTCGTTTGATTAAAAACGAATTTGATTCGGCTTTTGAAAAAGTAGATGTATTGTTAACACCGACTGCACCGAATACAGCGTTTAAGTTCGGTGAAAAAATTAACGATCCATTGTCCATGTATTTAGAAGATATTTGTACCACCCCGGTTAACTTGGCCGGTATTCCGGGCATTTCCATCCCGGCAGGTTTTGCATCCAACGGCATGCCTATCGGTATGCAATTGTTGGCACCGGCTATGGGTGAAGAAGTCTTATTCCGTACGGCTTATACATTCGAACAGGCTTGTCCGGAATGCAATAAAATCGCATCCATTGGGGAGGTAACACTATGAAATACGAAACAGTCGTAGGGCTGGAAGTCCATACGGAGTTAAAGACTAAATCTAAGATTTTCTGCGGTTGTACCACTGAATTCGGCGGCGACCAAAATACTCATGTTTGCCCTGTATGTTTAGGTTTACCAGGCGTTATGCCGGTACTTAACCAGAAAGTAGTTGAATATGCCATTCGTGTCGGTTTAGCCTTGAACTGTGAAATTTTACAATTCAATAAATTCGACCGTAAAAACTATTACTATCCGGATTTGCCTAAAAACTGGCAGACATCCCAATATGACTTGCCAATCTGCTTGAACGGTCATATCGATATCGAAGTGGGCGGCAAAACTCGTCGTATCCGCATTACCCGTATTCACATGGAAGAAGATGCCGGTAAATTGGTCCACAGTGGCAACACTATCAGTACATCCGATTCCTCCAACGTTGACTACAACCGCACCGGTGTACCTTTGTTGGAAATCGTATCGGAACCTGATCTTCGCTCCGGTGAAGAAGCCCGTGCCTATGTGGAAAAAATCCGTTCCATCATTAAATATTTGGACGTGTCCGACGTTCGTATGGAAGAAGGCAGCTTGCGCTGCGACGCCAATATTTCTGTACGCTTGATGGGCGATGAAAAATTAGGCACCAAAACTGAAATTAAGAATATGAACTCCTTAACTGCTTTGCAAAAAGGTGTTGAATATGAAGCCATTCGTCAGGCTGAAACCTTGGAAGACGGCGGTACTATCGTTCAGGAAACCCGTACTTGGGACGATAGCAAGGGCATGACATTGTCTATGCGTAAAAAAGAAGCGGAAAACGACTACCGTTATTTCCCTGAACCTGACTTGGTGCCAATCGTGATTACGGACGAACAAATTGAAGCGGCTCGTCAGTCTTTACCGGAATTGCCGGATGCTAAAATGGCTCGTTTCCAAGCCGATTACGGTTTATCTGAAGAAGACAGTGCGATTTTGACAACTATGCGTGAAACTGCTGATTACCTTGATGAAGCCGTTAAAGCCGGTGCCGATGCTAAAACAGCGGCTAACTGGATGCTCGGTGATTTGTCCAAAATGGTGAACGAAGCCAATATTACTTTTGCCGATGCGAAAGTTAAACCGGCTCAATTGGCCGCTATGATTGAGCTTATCAACAAAGGCACTATTTCCGGTAAAATTGCGAAAAAAGTTATCGTTTCCATGTGGGAAACCGGTAAAGATCCGCAAGCTATCGTTGAAGAACAAGGTCTCGTTCAGATTACCGATACCGGTGCAATTGAAGAAATTGTAAAACAGGTTATTGCCGACAATCCTAAGTCTGTAGAAGACTTCAAGAGCGGTAAAGGCAAAGCTATCGGTTTCTTGGTAGGCCAGGTTATGAAACTCAGCAAGGGCCGCGCTAATCCGGGCGTTGTTAACGAATTATTGCAGAAACATTTGAACGCATAAATTTAAAAGTTTTCAGCTTATATAATTTGGAATTATGGTTATACATAATTCCAAATTTAGTAAGCGTAGGACCTATTAATTCCGATTCTTTGATTTAAAACACAGGAGATTGCTATGGAAGATAAACAATCTTATGATTCTAAACAGACGAGTGTGTTATCGGAAGAAGAACGTCGTGCGTTTGACGGCGTGACCATAGATGAAACCGGCCGTGAGCAATCGGAAGAGGATATTCGTCGTGAGAACCGTGCCAAGAGTCATGAAATGTCTGATGGCACCGGTTATAATGATTATTTTCAACAGACAATTCCGGGCGTAAAAATATTTACCTTCAGCTCCGTGGGCTGGAAGGGTAAATTAATCATGGCAGCTCTCGCAGTTGTTCTTTTTAGTGTGTTAACTTTCTTTGGTGGTTTATTTTTAATTGGATTTATTGTGTTGGGACTAGGCGTCGGTATATGGGCGCTCTTACGAAAGCTTTTTTAGAAAAATAAAGACTTCCTTATCGCGAATCGCCATCTGGCATGCAAGCATGAAGGCTGGCTTATCGCGATAAGGAAGTCTTTTCGCGTATTAAAAAGCAATTCGCAAGCGGCGACCATATACAATTGGGGTGTGATTGGGCGTACACGTACGAAAGGCTAGCTTGCCCAGAATGGAGAAGTCTTTTTGCGTTTAAAAGCAATTCGCAAGCGGCGCGGTCCCGATTCGCAAGCGGCGCCCATATACTAGGGGAGTGGATGGGCCACGGTATGAAAGGAGTTTATATGCAAATGAATGAAAAGCCGATTGTGGCGTTGATGTATGATTTTGATAAGACGCTTTGTACTAAGGATATGCAGGAATATGGTTTTATTCCGGAACTTGGTATGACGACGGCAGATTTTTGGCGTGAAGCTAACGGTTTAATCGATAAAGACGGGATGGACAGTATTTTGGCGTATATGTTCATGATGGTTAAGATGAGTCGCCTTCATGAAGTACCGATTACACGCCAAACGTTAAATAAATTGGGGGAAGGCATTGAATATTTCCCAGGCGTAATTACTTGGTTTGACCGCATCAGTGCTTACGGTGAGTCAAAAGGCGTGCAAATAGAACACTATATTGTATCGTCCGGTGTAAAAGAAATCATCGACGGTAGTGCAATTGCCAAGTTTTTCAAAAAGATATATGCCTGCGAATTCAAATATGATTACAACGGTCTTATTGAATGGCCTAAGATTGCCGTAAATTACACGGCAAAAACGTAATTCTTATTCCGTATCAACAAGGGCGTATTGGATATTACGACGAGTAGCGATAAAGAGCTCAACCAGTATACGCCGGAAGAGCAACGACGTGTGCCGTTTAGCAATATGATTTACATCGGCGACGGCCTTACCGATGTGCCTTGTATGAAACTCGTTAAGGTTAACGGCGGCCAAGCCATTGCCGTATATAATCCGGAACAGGAAAACGGAATTAATGTGGCGAAAAACCTGATTAAAGACAATCGTGTTAATTTTGCCTGCCCGGCCAATTATGATGAAGATAGTCGTTTGGATAATATTGTGAAGACTATTATTGATAAGGTAAAAGCAGTCGAGACCTTACAGCGAATATAACAGAGGATTCTACATGGGGAGCGGAAAATAGTCTTAAGTTGGCACTTATATCATTAAAATGCATAATTGGCATTACTTCTTGGAATAAATATATAGTGTAAATTCAAAAAATATTGTACTATTAACGTAGTAAGTAGTGTCGTGTTTATATTTAGGGAGGGGTATTATGAAACGAATATGGGGTATTGTTTTGATGGTTATTACTGTCTTGGCTGTTCTGGGATGCGGTACTGACAGTATTACCGGCGGTTCTGGGAAAAGTATTTTTACAGAGCCTGGTTTGGCGGCTAAGGCTATTTCCGAATTAAAAGAAACACCTGCATTAAAGGGGAAAGATATTCAGGTATTTCAAAATGTACTGGTTAGCGATCTTAAGGGTGTAGGAAGTCGCATCGATATTAATATCCTTGTTCCTGACACTAATGATAAAGTTGATAATTATGTGTATCAGAATGGTAAATGGGCTAGCCCGCAGCCGGTTCAGATTTCGGGTGACGGTGATATGAAAGACAATGTTATGCCAATCGACTCTATCGATTACAGTAAGATTCCCGATATGTATAAAATAGCCCAAGATAAGGCCAAAGAGATTGAAGGCGGTAAAGTAGATGAACAGCTGATTTACATTTTTGATATTAATGAACGTAAATATGATGCTCATCTTAAAATTGAAGGGGCCAGAGAAAAGTTCGACGCCATTTTTGACTCTAAAGGCAACCTCATTGAAATGAAAAAAGAATAGTAATTATTAGGCGCTGGTTTTATACAACTAGAAAGGGAATAAGCTGTTATTTAATAATTTTGAGACGCTACTACTATTGTAAACAGTAAGATTAATGTAAAAACTATTGTCGTTGGAGAATTTCTAATTTTAGATTGTGTTCGATTCGGCAATAGTTTTTTCTTTTAAGATTATATATATTACTAATTATATTGTGTGTGTGCATGAAATGTTCTATTGGGAAAGTCGTTAGTGTTATTTAGTTTTATATATGGGAGGGGTATTATGAAAAGACTATTAGGGATTGTTTTCATGATTATCACTATTTTGGCTGTGTTAGGCTGCGGTGGTGACAGTGGCACCGGTGGTGGTAAAAAAAGCATAATTACCGAACCGGGGCTAGCGGCTAAGGTTATTACAGAATTAAAAGAACAATCGGAATTTAAGGGAAAAGAAATTAAGGTGTTCAACAATGTAGTGGTTTCGGATACAGAAGAGCACGGAAATACGATTAGTATTAATATTTTGGTTCCCGGCACCAGTGACAAAGTTGACCAATATATTTATATGGACAGCAAGTGGCAGAATGCAGGCGCAGCGTTCATTCCTGATGGTCTTACTGTGAAAGATAATCTTATGCCAATCGATGCCATCGACTATAGTAAAATCCCTGAGATGTATAAAGTGGCTGAGGAAAAAGCGAAATCGATTGAAAACGGTAAAGTTGAAAAAACAGTGGGATATATCTATTATGGTTCTAATCACACATATAAAGCCTACATTCTAATCGATGGTTCTAAAGAATCATATTCAACAGAATTTGATGCTAAAGGTAACTTTGTTCAATTTATTGACGGATGACAAGAATTAAATATAGAGCTAAGAATTTATGATATAAATGCAAATAATCTACATTAGCCAATACTAAAAAACTATTGTCGGGTGAAGACTAATCATTGAATGATTTAGGTCTGAGATGACAATAGTTTTTTTCATATTTCTTCTAATCTTTCAATTTATAATTACAATCAATACAAATAAAAGTTATAATATAGATATAGTTAGATGTACAAAACATTGAAAGGAGAGAGGCTATTATGGGAATAGTAAAACATTCAAAGTATAAAAAGGTATTACGGGCTATGGTTCTTATGGGAGCGGCTTTCACTGTGGGGGGAATGATGGGCTCGGTAAGTGCGGCTGATCCTTTGGATTTTAAAATCCAAAATTATGAAACGCGTACCATGGCAGTTGATGGCAAGGATGTTACCTTTAGAGCTTATGAAAATATTCCGTACGTAGCCAATCCGGTGGATACGACCTATCAGTCAATGAATGTGTATATTCCGGAAGCCTATTTTCAAAATGAAAAAGATGGCAAATATACAGCTGAATCGGCACCTATCTTTTTACCAAATTCGGTAGGGGGCTATCGTCCAGGGAAAGCGTCCACACCGACCCTTTCTAAAGATGGCGAACCAAATGCTGTTTTATATGCTTTATCCCGTGGCCTTGTTGTGGCGGCACCGGCTGCACGCGGTCGCAGTAACGAAACGGCAGAAGGTGTCTATTACGGTAAAGCGCCGGCCGCTATTGTTGATTTAAAGGCCGCCGTGGCCTATTTACATAAGAATGATAACATTATGCCCGGTGATGCGAATAAAATCATCTCTAATGGCACCAGCGCCGGTGGAGCCTTATCCCTGTTACTAGGCGCTACCGGTAATGAATCCGATTATGCTCCGTATTTACAAGAGGTTGGAGCGGCCGATGCGCGAACAGATATTTTTGCCGTATCGGCGTATTGCCCGATTACCGACCTTGACCATGCCGATATGGCCTACGAATGGTCATATAACGGTGTCAATGAATATACAGGTATGCCGTCCTTTGGCGGTCAAATGGAGCCACCTGATCCTACCTTGGGGAACAGCTCGGCCGGAGCCACCCCGGATATGACAGCTATGCCGGACATGTCCGGTGAAGCACCTGGTAAGCAACAAACTCAAGAGGCAGTTCAATTGACGGCTGACGTGATTGCTTATAGCGACCTTTTGAAAAATAATTTTCCTACCTATTTGAATAGTTTACAGCTAAAAGATCAAGACGGTAAGTTATTGTCACTCGACTTTAACGGTAACGGCTCATTCATGGATTATGCTAAATCGTATATCATTAAGAGTGCTGAAAAAGCTAAAGCAGCAGGAACGGATATTTCCGATGCCGATTTTTTAGTGTATGATGCGAAAAATCCGGGTAAAATCGTCGATGTTGATTGGCTTGCTTATAATACATCCGTAGGCCGTATGAAAGCGCCGGGTGCTTTTGATTCCCGCGATAATTCTACCGGTGAAAACAATCTTTTCGGCACGGCTACGGTAGACAATCAGCATTTCACACAATTTGCCTCTATTAATGGTGACGGCACTGCTGTGGCAGATGAACATATCGTCAAAATGATGAATCCGCTTAACTATATTGAACCAAATGACGCTTCAAAGACGAAGGGACAGACACAGCATTGGCGTATTCGTTATGGTGAAAAGGATAACAACACGTCCATGGCCGTGCCGCTAATTGTGGCTACACGCTTGACTAACTATGGCTACGATGTTGATTTTGATTTGCCATGGGGCGTTCCACATGCCGGCGACTATGATTTACAAGAACTTTTTGATTGGATAGATAAAATCGTTACTGAATAAAAAAACAGTAGTGTTTAAATTGTTAGGGTGTTAGTTGGAGGCATTATAATGTATTCACTTGAATTAGCAAACAGTAAAGAGTTAGAAGTATGCTATGAAATTATTGAAGAAGGGCGTGCTTTTCAAAAAGAACAGGGATTCGTGCAATGGACGGAAGCATATCCCAATCGCGATACAATTGAAGCTGATATTGAGAAGAAAAAAGGGTATGTTATCAAGGCCGATAAGGATATTTTAGGTTATATGTGCGTTGATTTTGACGGCGAACCGGCCTATGACGATATTAACGGGGCGTGGCGAAGTGAGGCGCCTTATGCCGTGGTTCATCGCATGGCTTTTAGTAAAAAAGCACGAGGCAAGGGCATTGCCGACATAGCTTTTGGTTTAATAGACAAACTTTGTGTAGCTAAAGGCGTGAAATACATTAGAGTGGATACGGATTTTCCGAATAAACGAATGCAACATATTTTGACAAAGAATGGCTATATTTATTGCGGTGTTATTGTTTTTCAAAATGGCGATAAATTAGCGTACGATAAGTTTTTATAATGTAAAGCAATTTTTGGCTTACAACCCAATTTTTCTATTAGGATTAATAAAATACTCCCCAAGAGGTCATTAGCTGAATGAGCTGACCTTACGGGGAGTATTTTGCATTACTATAAAATTTAAGATTGTAATGGCTGTTTATTTTTGCGTGAACTGCCTTTTATAGGTTATTAGCACTATATTAGCGAGTCTTTTAGTTCATAGTATTTTTCCGTATAATACGGAGCCATTTGAGATTCCAATAAATCACCGCCATAGGCTCGACGGCTGACTACGATGATAGGCGGACTCTGGATTCGTTTCGCCACGGCGAGGCCCGCAAAGGAATTCCACCAATGTTCTAAATCGTCAATAAAATCAGAGGCACTACTAAAGTAATGAGAAATCGGTTTAGGTAAGTTTAGAACCGCTTCCAAACTATTTTCTTTATAGGCAAGGAGTAAGTCTTCCGGTGTCATACGATTCCATGGCTCGATGAAGCTTCTGAAAAGACGGTCATGATATTCGTATTGCAACGGATCGCCTTGGCCTTTGGTGATATCCTGGTTTTCAGAAAGTTCGGCGCTCGGGATAATATCGATGGTACCTTGTGGAATGGCTTTGCGCTTGAAGATTTCACGGTTTAAATAATTGGCTAAATCATACACCTGATATTTCCAAAGGTCACCGGAGGCGGCTAGGAAACCGGCCAAATCACCGTATAAGGTGGCATAACCGATGGTGAATTCCGTCTTATTGCCGTTGCAGGTGAAAGCACCTCCCAGAGAGGCCGCAAGGCCGGCCAGAATGCGAGCAGAACGATCGCGGGCTTGAATATTTTCTTTTACAAAAGAGCTCACTTTGACTTGTTCGGAGCCATTCGGACCTTCAAAAGTTAATGATTCAAACTGGTTAACCGTAAGTGCTAAACTATTCTCAACCGGACAAACCGCATACTGACAACCGAGATTCTTAGCTAGTTGAGCGGCTAAATCTTTCGTAGCCGTTGAATTGAAGCGGGTCGGCATATTGACTAAGTAAATTTGCGATGGGTCTAATACGGTGGCGTAGAGGGCTGCGTTTAAGGCTGAATCAATACCGCCGGATACACCGATGACAATTTTCTTGATGCCGGTTTGCTTTAAGAAGGCTTGAAGACCGAAGTGAAGGGCACTATAAATTTGAGCCGGTTCCGATGGAACTTGTACATCAATGGCTGACTTTGCTGTTGGCTGGCCGTCTGCTAAATCAACGATTTCATACGTATCGCAAGCATTATCGTTTGTAGGGGGTTCAGCTTTTGATAGTAATACAGGCTGTATGGTGGCTTCATAGGCCGGTAATTGAGTAACTACCTGGCCACCTTGATTGTACACCGTTGATTGCCCGTCAAAGGTACAAATGGATTTGCCGTTATTTTGTAAGCCCACAGAATTTATATAAAAGATAGGCGTTTGCAATTCTTTGGCGCGCGCCGTAAACAAGCGATGGCGACGTTCATTTTTGCCCAAGGTAAACGGGGACGCCGATATATTGATAAACGCATCAATCGGTACATTTTGAATAGCACTCTTATCAGCTAAGGTTGTAGTCGGTGAGAAGGAATAGTTTTCATCCCAGCTATCTTCACAGAGGAGGGGAGCCACATTAAAGGTTTCACCGTTTTTAAAGGTAAACGGTAAAATGCCTAGCAACTCTTCCACCGGACGATGCAGCTCTTGGGCCACAATCGGTAGGGGCGTGAAATAACGGGCTTCGTTGAAGAATCGATAGTTTGGATTTAATGTTTTAATAATAAACGGATACGGTGCTTCTTGGGGTGTAATTAATTCTCCATTTTGAGCGGCAAAGATAGCGTTAAATTTGCGCGGCCGCCCATCAAAATTGGTTTTGTCAGGATCGAGACCTATGTTGCCGAAAATGACGGCTATATTATCGGTCGCTTTAATGATGGTTTCGCCCATGGTAACACATTCCTTAACAAAGGCCGGTTGGTCCCAAACGTCGCCGATGAGGTAACCGCTAAGGGCGAGTTCGGGGAGAATTAATAAATCCAAGCGTAACGCTTTAGCGTATTCGATAGCTTTTAGAATAGTGTCTCTGTTTTTACGGGGATTACCGGGCACAATTTCAATTTGCCCCATACCGATGCGTATCATACTAGCTCCTTATTTTGAAAAAAGAAGAAGATTCATAATATTAAAATACTGATAATGTTAAAATACTGTCTGAGAATTATTAACGAATAATTCCCAGACAGTTTTATTATACCTTATTTTTCAATAGTATTGATTTTATTTTTTAACCGTGGCAAGTCGGAGATAAAATAGGTAGATAATAAGGCTAACCAAACAATCGGATTTAGCGTGAGCCAAGCGTTTTGAAGACCGTAAATATCCGCCAGTTTGCCGATAAGAGGCGCCACAATACCACCGAGGGTAATGCCTAGACCTAAGGTAATGCCGGAGGCAAAACCGATGTTTTTAGCTAAATACACTTGACCAAGAATTACCATTGGACTGTATTGCGTGAAAATACCGAAACTTAACGGCAAAATCAGAATCATAGAGAGCCAATAGGAATCACTTAGCGTAAAGGCCAACATGATAGGCACAAGGGAAATATAGCAATAACGAATGGCTTTAACATAGCCTATGCGATCGGCTAAGGTACCGCCAAGGACAGTGACAATTATGCCGCAAACAAAGTAAATGGATAGGGCTAAGTTGCCGGATGCCGTTGTTTGACCTAAATGAGTAATCCAATAGATGGGGATAAAGGTATTAAGAACGGCAAAACAAATGGAACGGCCCGCAATGGAAACAAAGAGAATATTGAAACTGCGCCAATCATTTTGAGCTGTTGTTGAGGATGTTGTCTCTTTTTCTTTACGTTCCGCTTTGGCGGCTAATTTATATGGTTTTAATACTAAATAGAGGGTCACTGCCACAATGGCGATAACGGCAAAGATTAGGAGACTTTTGACGCCCCAAATATAAGCGCTGCTTCCGATGATAGGACCGATGGTAAAACCGGCTTGACCACCAACAGAAAAATAACTCATGGCCTTGCCTTTTTCTTTACCGGAGATGGCGTTAACCCAACGCGCTGCTTCCGGATGAAAGAGTGCAGAGCCAAAACCGGAAATAAGGGCACAGAGAATAATGCCTACGTAACTGTCTACAAAGGCAATGGAAGCAATACTAAAGCCGCAAATCAGAATACCCAAAGGAACACTTTGCCAAAAGGTTTTTTTATCCGCCAAATAGCCAAAGAATGGCTGGGCAATCGTAGCTAAGGCTGTGTTGAAAAAGATAATAATGGCCACTTGTTCATAGGTTAATCCGTAGTTGGTAATAAATAACGGCAAGAGAGCCGGCAAAGAACCTTGGGCCGTGTCATTTATCATATGACAAATGGCCGGTAAATACTCGTGCGTTTTGCGTATAAAGTTATTTTCAGACGGTGTCTGGTTAATGCTTATTTCGGTCGACATAAAAAACCTCTCCATTTAAATTTAATAATTACATAATAATTGTAATCATTGAAGCGTTTACTAATTATTCGTAATACTCATATTTTATACCTCTTGGCATACTTTTACAAGAAATTTACATTCTTGTTTAGGTTACTGATAGTTGTTAGTGATTTATAACGAGAAGATTTAATAATTGAATACATTCATTTTACTATGTAGTTAATAAGGCTAAATGCGAGTATTTTGTGAAAAAATACCAATTTATTTTTGAAAAAGTATTATTAATAAAAATATTGTTGTATTTTCTTGATAAATGAGTATATAATGAGTATTATTTAAAAGTTTTATACGGGAAATAAGATTTTATTATGGAATGTATGGGGTGTTTACTGGAAATAAAAAGTAGTTGGGCGTAGAGTATTGAGTAGAGTCCCGGTCTAATCCCGGCTTATCTGATTATGGAGTAATGAGTGATTGTGTAATTATGCAATTGAGAAAAAGGAGACTTATGGCAACAATTTATCTTATCCGTCATGGTGAAAGTGCAGCAAATGCAGGTCTTAAAACGTTTGGAACGGCAACTATACCTTTAACGCCATTGGGGCAATCTCAAGCGCAAGAAGTGCCGGAACATTTGCCTAATCACTTAGAGTATATTATTCACTCTACGTATTTACGTACTAAAGAAACGGCGAAACCGACGATCAACGCCTATCCCACGGCTACTGTTGAAGAATGGCCGGAAGTTCGTGAATTTACTTATTTAGATCCGGTGAAATGTATGGGGTCGACCATGGCAGAGCGTAAGCCGATGGTTGAAAAATTTTGGGAAACATTGAATCCGGATTTACAAATGCATCCTGCGGTAGAATCGTTCGGGCAATTTATTAAGCGTGTTAAGGCGGCCCACTTATTGTTAAATGAACGTTTTGGCGGTAGCCATAAAAATGTTGCCGTATTTACGCATGCATTGTTTATGAAAGCCTTTTTTCAGGTGGCGGAGAAGCCTGATGCTACGGCTAAACAGCTCATGTCGGAATTTTTTGATTGTCCGGTAATTTATAACTGTGATATTTTTACGTACGAACTTTAAGTAGTATTAAGAGTTTATTAAAAGTAATATTATGGTAAAACCTAATATTACCAATCGCTCCATTCACACAAAATTCTCAAAATATGATATAATATAGCCGATGACTAAGTTAGTGGCAGTGTAGTTAACTGCGATCATATGATGAGGATATTAATGAACATACTCTTAAGTACTTTAAATTCAAAATTTATACATTCGTCGTTGGCGCTCAGGTATTTGCGCGCCTTCGGACGCACTCAAGGACAGGCATATGATATAGTGGAATACACTATTAATATGCCTGTTTTGGATATTATAAGCGATTTAACGGAACATGACGCCGATGTAGTGGGCTTTGCCTGCTATATATGGAATATCGACATGACACTCCATGTAGCGTCTTTGTTAAAATCGGTACGACCGGCGGTAAAAATTGTACTGGGCGGTCCTGAAGTAACGTATACGGCTCGCCGTATTTTAGAACAGCATCCGTATATTGATTATATTGTACAAGGTGAAGGGGAAGAAGCTTTTGCCAAATTGACGGCTAAATTGCAAGCCGGAGAATCACCGGTGGAACCGCCTATAACCGGTATTCTGGGACGAGCCGAGAATGAAATGGTTTTAAAGTCAACTACCACTGAGGACAAAACCGGATTATCAAGTCATAGCAATCTGATTAAAGGCTCTGAAGAAGTAGCGGAAGTAGCCGATTTAGGTACGATTCCATTCCCCTATGATGAATCGGATATGGTAGATTTAGAACATAAGATTATTTACTATGAATCATCTCGCGGCTGTCCGTTTCATTGTCAGTACTGTTTATCGGGCAATGCCAATACGGTACGATTTTTCCCACAGGAACGAACCTTTAAAGAATTACAGTGGTTTATTGACCATAAGGTAAAGCAAGTTAAATTTGTAGACAGAACCTTTAACTGCGCCAAGCATCATCATTTACCGCTGATGCAGTGGATCCATGATGCGGATACGGCGACGAATTTCCACTTGGAAATGGAGCCTGTTCTGATGGGGCAGGAAGAAGTTGATTTACTCGTAACTGCCCCAAAAGGGCGTATGCAGATTGAAGTGGGCGTACAGAGTACGAATCCGGAAACACTTAAAGCCATTCGGCGTTATAACAATTGGAATCACATTTGTGAAGTTATCCGACCCGTTATTGAAGGGGGCCGAACTCATGTACATATGGATTTAATTGTTGGATTGCCGCATGAGCATTATGAGCGTTTCGGTGAGTCCTTTAACGATGTGTTTAGTTTGACGCCACATGCTTTGCAAATCGGGTTTCTTAAATTATTACAAGGGTCCGGTTTGGAACGAAGTTCGGATTATGATTACGTGTATGATCCGAAGGCACCGTATGAAGTACTGGCTACGCATGTCATGCCTTACGATGAAATACGCTTTTTAAAGCATTTTGAAGATGTGTTTGAGCGTTTTTACAACAGTGAGCGGTTGCGAACGGTATTTGGCTATTTGGGGCGACGTTTAATTGCCAATGGCGAAAGTGCCTTCCATTATTTTGAAAATTTGACGAAAGCCTGGCTCGCTCAGAATTTACATCAGCGTAAATTGAACGATCGCGATCAAATGGCTTTTTTACACGATTATTTTACAAAGCAAAATGATGTAATCAGTAAAGAGCTCTTGGAATATGACTGCCTGGTAAGCTTCGGCGGTAAAGTGCGGGGCGATGAATTGGGACTCCCTAAGCAGACGAAGGAATTATTACAGGCCGGCGAGACGTTCTGGCGTGACGAAGAACTGGTTCGACGTTTTATTCCAACTTATCGCTTTGTAGAGTGGCGACGGATTCGTCAGGATTATTGTGAACATACAGTCACATTGGCTACAGCCGTTATATTAGGTGCCATTTCCAAAACGGAACAGGAAACCTATAAGACAAAAGGTATAGACCGAGTGACGTTAATTATAGATGTAAAACAGCGGCAAACGCCGTTTGTAAGACCGGAGGCGGTATTAGTTAATGAGTGATACGACAAAACCGAAACGGTATCGAGCCATATCGGCTTTTTTGAAAGAAAAATATGGTGAAAAAGTATATAAATTGCCCGTAGCCTTACCGTTAACTTGTCCGAATCGTGACGGTTCGGCCGGTGTAGGGGGCTGCGTATTCTGTGGCGAAATCGGGGCGGGCTATGAAAATTTACCGGCCTCTATGACGGTGCAGGAGCAATTGGTGAAGAATATTGCCCATATTGCTCCTAAATATAAAGCTTATAAATACATTCCGTATTACCAAAATTTCAGCAATACTTATTTGGAACCGGAACGTTTTAAAGAATATATGGAAGCGGGTTGTATCGATAGTACTGTAGGCCTTGCCATAGCGACCAGGCCTGATTGTATTAACGACACGTACCTAGAGATTCTAAAAGGTATTAAGGAAACATACGGTGTGGATATTTATTTGGAATACGGCTTGCAGTCGGTGAATTACCACACACTTGAAAAAATCAACCGTGGTCACGGTATGGCGGAGTTCATTGATGCCGTACTTAGGACTAAACGTTACGGATTCAGCGTTTGTGCCCATATGATTGTCAATTTGCCTTGGGATACCATGACGGATACGATTGAAGGGGCCAGGATTTTAACGGCACTCGGTGTTGATCAAGTTAAATTGCATGCTCTTTATATTGTAAAGAATACCTTAATGGCTAAGTGGTATGAAGCGAAACAATTTGAATTAATCAGTGCCGATGAATATATTGAGCGTGTTATTGCTTTTTTACGACATTTAGATAAAGATATAGTCTTACAGCGCTTGGTTGGTCGGGCGCCGGAAGAAAACACCTTGTTTACGAATTGGTCTATGGGCTGGTGGCGTATTCAAGAAGAAATAGAACGAGGTATGGATGAACGTGATGTGCGACAGGGGGATTTATGTAACTACTTAAACGGCTCGGCAGTACGTAAATTTTTGTAAAAATGAACGACTAATATTGGCAGATACAATTAATGGCATTTTTATAAAATCCTACAGTTTTATTTATTACAGTTAAAAGGAGTAAGGAGAAGAGTATGACGGAACGAACTTTTACGTTTCCCCGCTATGAAATGGCAGCCCCTATTTTGGGGATGCAAGAACGAAATTTAAAAATTATTGTGGAAGAATTACCTTGCCAGGTGGTGAGCCGTGGCGACACATTGCAACTCAAAGGAGACGATGAAATTGTCAATCAATTTTGGCGCGTCCTGGAAGAACTGGTTTTCCTCTATAAAGAGAGCAGCGCCATTACGGAACAGCAGATTCGTATGGCTGTGCGCATGGTGAAATCCGGTAAGGCCGATTTATTACACACCATGTTTGAAGATACTATTAATGTGACCATGAAAGGCCGCATGATTACGCCAAAAACGGAAGGTCAGAAGGTGTATGTAGACAGTATTCGTCGTAATACGATTACTTTTGGCATCGGCCCGGCCGGTACGGGTAAAACGTTCCTAGCCGTAGCACTTGCTGCTTTTTATTTAAAAAATCGCGATGTAGAGCGCATTATTTTAACTCGTCCCGCCGTTGAAGCCGGCGAAAAGCTTGGTTATTTGCCTGGCGATTTAAAGGAAAAGGTGGATCCGTATTTGAGACCACTCTATGACGCTTTAAATGATATGTTCGGCTTGGAACAGGTAGACCGCTTCATGTTACGCGGTATCATCGAAGTGGCTCCGCTCGCTTACATGCGCGGTCGTACATTGGAAAACGCCTTTATCATTTTGGACGAAGCACAGAATACGACACCGGAACAAATGAAGATGTTCTTAACTCGTTTGGGTAACAACTCTAAGATGGTTATTAACGGTGACCGCACCCAGATTGACTTACCGGGGCGCATGGTGTCAGGCCTTATTGAAGCGGAAAATGTACTTACTGGTCTCGCAGGCATTTCCATGGTTCACTTTACCGATGCGGACGTAGTTCGTCATGACCTGGTAAGTAAGATTATTCGCGCTTATGAACGGTATGAAGTGAAACGAACCGGTCGTGATTTAAATAAACCGCTTAGTAAACAGAAGAACGATAAAACGGTTAAGCATGCTAAGTCGGATAAACCGGTAAAAAATGATTCAACCGATGTTATCGCTAAAGAGTTTGATACACCGGTTCAAAAGACGGATACTACACAAGAGGAAGGTCGGTGAAACCTATGATAGTTACAATCAGTTATGCAGAAGGCATGGAACCTGTTGAAGGCGACAAAACGGCAACCCTTAATGAAGAAATTATTCAAAAAGTTTGCGGCGAAGTGAGCGAAGTATATGGTCTCAGCGATGAAGAAGAGATCAGCGTGTTACTTTGTAACAATGAAGTAATTCATCAGCTCAATAAAGAGTATCGCGGCATTGACCGTCCAACCGATGTCTTGTCTTTTGCCCTCAACGAAGGGGACGAAATTGATATGGAAGTGGAAACTCATTTGATTGGCGATTTGATTATTTCTTTGGAACGAACAGCGGAACAGGCCATTGAATACGGCCATCCTTTTGAAAGGGAATTGGCCTATTTGACGGTTCATGGTTGTTTACATATTTTAGGCTATGACCACATGACGGATGAAGATAAAGCGGAAATGCGCCGCGAAGAAGAGTTCGTGCTAGGCAATTTAGGTTATGTGCGGGAGGATGCACCATATAATGAATAAAGATAAACATTTTAAATCCGGTTTTGTAGCAGTGGTAGGGCGTCCGAATGTGGGCAAATCCACATTGATTAATGCACTCATTGGCGATAAAATTGTGATTGTTTCCGATAAAGCACAGACGACGCGTAATCGTATCGTTTGTGTATACATGGATGAGAAAAAACAGATTGTGTTTATGGATACGCCGGGGATTCATAAACCGAAACATAAATTGGGTGAATTCATGGTAAAGGCGGCCGTAGACTCGCTAAAAGAAGTAGAAGCCGTTTTATTTTTGGTGGCAGGCAATGAAAAACGAGGGCCCGGGGACAATTTCATTATCGAACAGCTAAAAAATGTAGATGTACCGGTATTTTTGGTAATCAACAAAATTGACACTTTGTCCAAAGAACAAATTTTGGAAACTATCGTAGAATATCAGAATTTATATCCGTTTGAAGGGATTATTCCCATTTCTGCCCTTGAAAAGGATAATATCCATGAAGTATTGGACGTATTGGAAAAAGTATTACCGGAAGGGCCGCAGTACTTCCCGGAAGATATGATTACGGATCAGCCGGAACGTCTTATTATTGCCGATATTGTGCGTGAAAAAATACTTCTTAAAACAAGGGAAGAAATTCCTCACGCTATCGCTGTTGATGTAGATGAGATGAAACAACGTCCCGACGGCACAACTTACATTCGTGCAACTATCTATTGCGAACGGGACTCGCAAAAGGGTATAATAATCGGTAAAAAAGGAAATATGTTGCGTGAATTAGGGGCTGAAGCGAGAACGGATGTAGAACGCTTATTGGCCACCAAAGTTTACCTCGATTTATGGGTAAAAGTTAAAAAGGATTGGCGCAACAAATCAGGCATGCTGTCTGAATTTGGTTATGAATAGAAAGGAATGATTGGTATAGATACCCCCCTAGGGGCCGCCATATTATTGATAGGGTTGGCCGTAGTTTGTATTGTAATGATTAATATTTTAGTTTTGGCGAAATTTTCATTCGCAAGGCTCAGTGAAGAGCATTTGGATGATATTGAAGATTTAAGTGAAGTAGCCAAAGCGTATTTGCGAAATTTGTATAAACGACCGGCTCGGTTTATTAATACGGCGCAATTTTTAATTCTGTTTTTTATCGTACTCCTTGCCGGCGTTGGCAGTGCTTTGATAGCACCGTTTATTGCAGATTGGGAGCGATTGTTTGAGGTTGAAACTGATTGGCTGGCCGGTATTATCGATTTTATTGTGATAGCCTTGATTGCGTTATCCATTTTGACTTTCGGTGAAATTATTCCCAAAGCATTGGGTTTATCTTTCCCAATTCGCTATATCCGTTGGACGGCCAAGATAGTTATGGGCGTAGGCTTTATAGCTACACCGTTGGTATGGGTGGCGGAAAAAGTGAGCGCTATCTTCTTAAAGAGCTTCGGCACGTTGTACAAAAACGAACTCGACTTGGTACATACGGAAGAAGAAATTCGTATGATGGTTAACCGATCTCATTCGGAAGGTAAGCTTGACCATGTGGAGGGTGAGCTTATCGATAATGTATTTGACTTTGTGGAGCGTATGGCTCGTGAAGTTATGATTCCTCGTCAAGATGTAGATTGCATCTACGTGGAAGATGACTTTGAAGAAACCTTGAAAATTATTTCGGAGACAAGTCATACCCGTTATCCCCTCTGTATGGAAGATAAGGACCACGTAATCGGCCTTGTTCATATTAAGGATTTAATGGAGCAAAAAGAAAAGGCTCGGAAAGATTTACGCTTAGTTCGTCGTGATATTTTAACCGTACCGGAAGTCATGAAGCTTTCCGTACTCTTACAGTATATGCGTACCCGTCGAATTTATCAGGCTGTCGTAGTTGATGAATACGGCGGTATGGTGGGTCTTGTTTGCCTCGAAGATATTATCGAAGAGCTCGTTGGCGATATTAAAGATGAGCATGAAACAGATTTACCGGCGGTAGTCATCAATGATGACGGCACCTTTGATTTTGACGGTAAAGTCCTTGTGGACGAAGTGGAATATGCTATGCATGTGGACTTCGATGAGCCGGAAGAAGATACTATCGGTGGTTATATCTTCGGTATGCTGGAACGTACGCCGGTTGTAGGCGATACGGTTGAGCTTTCCGGTTATGTTTTCACCGTTACGGAAATGCAAGGGTATCGCATTGCACGTCTTAAAGCAGCACCGGTACCACCGGTTGAAGAAGAGAATGAAGCTGAGCCTAAGGAGCATGATAAGGAAAAGGAGTAATACTCTATGAAAGGTCAAAATACGATAAATTGTGACGCGGTGGTTCTATACCGCCGTAAACGCAAGACCTATTCAGTAGTAACGTTTTTGACAAAACAACGTGGTATTCTTCATTGCTCCATCCCGCAACGTCGTTGGCAGACACTTAAAAATGCCGGTTATTTACAGCCTTTCAGTCAGGTGTATATTACTTTATTGCCGAATGGTGAGTATTACGATTTACAGCAATTGGACGGTCGTTATTTAGTTCGCTCCATTGAAACCGATTTAGACAGCATTTGCTATGCTGCCTTTGCGGGGGAGTTTATCAGCACTGCCTTTGCTGCGGAAGAACGAGATATAAATCTTTATACCTTGGTTGTGCGTTTTTCAGAGTTGATTCGCACGAAGCCGGTGCCGTTAGCCGTTATCTTACTGGGGTGGCAACTACTTAGTCTGGCCGGCTTTGTACCAGCCGCTAAAGCTTATCAACAGGCGGACGGGGTAGCCCGTTTTGTCAAAGAATTCACGGAAACGACGGGGTTTACTTTGTCACGAACGGCGCAGGAAGCAATAGGGCAGATTTTGCTCTATGATTGGCAAGATACTACATCGGTTCAATTGCCCCGTACATTGTGGCGCGAGTTGGAACGTGCGCTTTTTGCCTATACAACGATACAGTTGGGGCAGGAACTCAGTTCTTTGCGATTCTTACATGAAATGAAGGCGAAAGCTTTTGATTAGTAATGGCTTTAATAATAGTTAGCAAGTTACTCATATAATTATTACTATATAAGCAATTTTTGACCGAGGACATATGTTTTTGGTTGACAATATAAACGGGAATTGGTATGGTAACAGAAGTTAGTGTCCTAAAGGGCCACCATGTTAGGAGGAACGAACATGACATTTCAAGAAATAATTTTAAATCTGCAAAAATTCTGGGCAGAGCAAGGTTGTATTTTACAACAGCCTTATGATATGGAAAAAGGGGCCGGTACTATGAACCCGGCGACTTTTTTACACGCTATCGGACCTGAACCTTGGGCCGTTTGCTATGTGGAACCATCCCGTCGTCCGGCGGATGGCCGTTATGGTGACAATCCGAACCGTTTGTTCCAACATCATCAATTCCAGGTTATCGTTAAACCATCGCCTGAAAATATTCAGGAATTGTATTTAAAAAGCTTGGAAACTTTGGGGATTCATGCGAAAGACCATGATATCCGCTTCGTAGAAGACAACTGGGAATCGCCAACTTTAGGTGCCTGGGGTCTCGGCTGGGAAGTTTGGCTCGACGGCATGGAAGTAACGCAGTTTACTTACTTCCAACAAGTGGGCAGTATCGATGTAAAACCGGTATCTGTAGAAATTACGTATGGTTTGGAACGTTTGGCTATGTATATTCAGGGCGTAGAAAACGTGTATGATTTGAAATGGAATGAAAATGTAACGTACGGCGATATTTGGCATCTTAATGAAGTGGAACAGTCTGCTTACAGCTTCGATTTAGCCGATACAGATATGTTATTCACTTTGTTTGAAATGTATGAAAAAGAAGCTAAACGCATTTGTGAAGAAGGCTATATTTTGCCGGCTTACGACTATGTGTTAAAATGCTCGCACACGTTTAACTTATTAGATTCTCGCGGTGCCATCAGTATCAGCGAACGTACCGCTTTTATCGGTCGTGTACGCAGTCTTGCTCGTATTTGCGCTCAGGCGTACTTGGATAAACGTGAAGAATTAGGGTTCCCACTCTTGAAAGGAGATAAGTAATATGGCTGAAGATGTATTATTTGAAATTGGTGCTGAGGAAATACCGGCCGGCGCCATGCCCGGCATTTTAGCACAGCTTAAATCCTTAACGGAAACTAAATTGCAGGAACATCATTTAAAATATGAAGCGATTCGCACTATGGGGACACCTCGTCGTATTACCTTAATGGTTGATGGTGCAGCGGATATGTCCGAAGAATTGAGCGAACGCCATAAAGGACCTTCCGCAGCTATCGCTTATGATGCAGATGGCAATCCTACAAAAGCAGCTATCGGCTTTGCCCGCGGTAAAGGCCTTGATGTAGCCGACTTAGTAGTAGAAGACGGTTATATTTATGCTGAAACCAAAACAGCCGGTGTTAAAGCTATGGATATTTTCACGCAAATCTTGCCTGAATTAATTCATGGGTTAAGCTTCCCTAAATCTATGCATTGGGGCGATTTGGATGATAAATTCATTCGTCCGGTTCGTTGGATTTTAGCTTTATTGGGCACCGCCGTAATTCCGGTGGAATTTGCCGGTGTTCGTTCCTCTAATTTCAGCCGTGGCCATCGTTTTTTAGGTGAACGCGGTGTGCTTGTACAGCATCCGGCTGATTATATCAAAAACTTGGAAGATAACTTTGTTATCGTGGATCAAGATAAACGCCGTGACATGATTAGTAAACAACTTCATGAATTGGCTGATTCTAAAAATGCTACCATCGTATGGGACGACGATTTATTGGAAGAAGTTTTGTACTTGGTAGAATATCCGACAGCTCTTTGCGGTACTTTCGATGAAAGTTACTTGGCATTGCCTGATGCTGCGGTTATTACGCCGATGAAAGACCATCAGCGTTATTTCCCATTGGTGTCCAAAGATGGTAAATTATTGCCAATGTTCCTTACCGTTCGCAATGGCGACAGCCATAGTCTTGACGTAGTAACAGCCGGTAACGAACGCGTATTGCGTGCACGTTTGGACGATGCTAAATTCTTCTTTAATGAAGATCGCAAAAAAGCCTTGGCCGATCGTTCCGAAGGACTTAAGAAAATCGTATTCCAAGAAGGTCTCGGTAATTTAGCCGACAAAACTGAACGTTTATTAGCCTTAGGTGCTGAATTCGGCGAAGCTTGCGGCCTTGGTGAAGACGCCATGGTTGAACTTGAACGAGCTACCGTATTGGCAAAAACGGACTTAACAACCGGTATGGTAACCGAATTTACTGAATTACAGGGCATTATCGGTAAAGAATACGCTTTGCTCGACGGTGAATCCGGTGAAGTGGCGGAAGCCATTTTTGAACAATATTTGCCACGTTTTGCCGGCGATATTTTGCCTGAAACTCCGGCCGGTAAAGTGCTCAGCATTATCGACAAAGTTGACAATATTGTGGCTACTTTCAGCCGCGGCTTAATTCCAACCGGTTCCCAGGACCCGTATGCACTTCGCCGTCAAACTATCGGTGTATTGAATATTTTGAGCAATAGTGCTTGGAATGTTTCTTTAGAACCGTTATGGCGTCAGGATTTAACTTTATTAGGCGTTCCGGAAGCTAAACACGATGAAATCGTAGGGCAGTTGAATAACTTCTTTGCCCTTCGTTTAAAAAATATTTACCTCGATCACGAAGTGCCGCACAATGTTATCGAATTGGTATTATCCAATCCGACTGTTACCGTAGCTCAGGCTGACGGCCTTGTTAAAGCTATTATGGCTCATCGTATCGATGAAAATGTAGAACTCGTTCAGGCCTATACGCGTATGTATAACTTGGTTAAAAACGAAAGCTATAAGGCTGTGGATGAATTGTTATTCAGTGACGAAGCTGAAAAAGCATTATTCAAAGAAGCGGTTTTTGCTTATGAAAATTCACAAACAGCCCTTGAAAACAAGGACTATGATAAAGTAGTAGCTATTCCTGAAACCTTGGTACCGGCTATTAACAAATTCTTTGAAGATGTTATGGTTATGGTCGACGATGAAGCGGTTAAAGCAAATCGTTTGCAATTAGTTCGTTTGGCCTATGAATCCATGGCTGTTATCGGGGATGTAAGTACTTTGAAATAAAAGTATAAGTATTTTTAGAAATTTTGGATAAATCTGATAGAGAGAGCAGATTTTTGAGATTTGGGGATGTTTGTATGAATACTTTTACTCGAGCGGCCTTAACCGTTTTGGTAGGGCTTGTTATCTGGTTTTTACCTCACACCGAGGCTATTAAGCCGGAAGGTTGGCAATTGTTGGCTATTTTTATAGCCACTATTGTAGGCTTTATTTTGCGTCCGTGGCCTACTGGCATTATGGCCATTTTCGGTGTCGTTGCTGCCGTAGCGACTAAATCCATCACTATGGTGCAAGCTTTGGGCGGTTACGCGGAAGCAAATGTATGGCTCATCGTGGCAGCTGTATTTTTCTCGCGCGGTATTATTAATTCCGGCCTCGGCAAGCGGATTGCGTATACTTTAATTCATTTATTTGGTACCAGTTCATTGAAGCTATCCTATGAGTTAGCTTGTGCGGATTTGATTATATCGCCGGCAACACCGTCGAATACAGCCCGTGGGGGCGGGATTATCTTCCCGATTGTGCAAAATGTTTCACTGTCCTTCGGATCCAATCCACACGATAGCTCGTCCCGCAAAATCGGTGCCTTTTTGATGACTACGGCTCACACCATTAATACAATAACCGTTACTATCTTTTTAACTGCTTGTAGTGGTAACTTATTGATTACTTCTTTAGGGGCTAAATTATTCGGTTATGATATTTCCTGGTGGGAATGGTTTCAGGCGGGCGTGATTCCCGGTGTGATTTGTATGATTTTAATGCCGTGGTTCATTTATAAAATCTATCCGCCTGAAATTAAGGAGACACCGGAAGCACCGGCGATGGCGCAAAAAGAGTTGGATAAGTTAGGACCTGTCACGAAAAGTGAAATTTATGTGGCGTTGATTTTTGTGGCTTGTATTATTTTATGGGCTACGGCTATCTGGACTAAATTGCATCCAACGGCAGTCGCTTTAATCGGTGTTCTCGCCTGTGTTGTGACGGGCTCACTAACGTGGGATGATATATTAGGTGAAAAAACGGCCTGGGATATACTCATCTGGATGGGGACCCTTGTCGGTATGGCCGGGCTCCTTGGTAAATTAGGCGTTGTTGCTGTATTTGCGGATTTCGTAAGCAACTTCCTGAAAGGTTACGACTGGTTCTGGGCCTCTTTCTTTGTATCGGCGGCCTTCGTGTATTCTCAATATTTCTTTGCCAGCGGCACCGCTCGTATTACGGCGCTATTCTCCGCTTTTGCGGCTATTTTGGTGGCGATGGGGGCTCCTATACCATTTACCATCTTGTTATTTGGTTTGATGAACAGTCCGGGCTGTACGTTGACACATTATAGCTCCGGCGTAACGCCGATTTTCTTTGGCGCCGGCTATGTACCGCAAGGTACGTGGTGGCGCGTTGGCCTGGCTATCTCGGTTGTGAGTTTCCTAATTCACTTCTGGGGCGGTGTATTGGGTATGAAACTATTTGGCATACTCTAATTAGCCTTAAGCGAAATTTATTTGAACAATATAGATTTTTAGGTAATAGTAGGGTGTAGTAAAAATTTTACAAAAATAGACTTGCTATATATAGTTAGTATGTGATATTATAGTACTGTTATTTTGAGATAGTCCGCTGCCTATGAGGTATGGGTAAGAATGTCTACAATAAGGAGGAAAGAAAAG
Source organism: Veillonella ratti (assembly GCF_003992115.1). Lineage (GTDB taxonomy): Bacteria > Bacillota > Negativicutes > Veillonellales > Veillonellaceae > Veillonella_A > Veillonella_A ratti. The sequence goes on along the minus strand of NZ_RQUX01000007.1, from coordinate 2,598 downwards.
TGAACATTATTAACGTAATTGAGCAAGAACAGCTTCGTGCAGACATTCCTGCATTCCGCGCCGGCGACACCGTTCGTGTACACGTAAAAGTTGTCGAAGGCACACGTGAACGTATCCAGGTTTTCGAAGGCTTGGTTATTAACCGTCAAGGCGGTAGCGTTCGTGAAACTTTCACTGTTCGTCGTATTGCTTCCGGTGTGGGTGTAGAACGTACATTCCCACTTCACAGCCCACGTTTGGCTAAAATCGAAGTTATGCGTCGTGGTGTTGTTCGTCGTGCTAAGTTGTATTACTTACGTAATCTCACTGGTAAAGCTGCGCGTATTCGCGAAAAACGCTAATTTCACAAATAAAGGGTTGCCGTTGGCAGCCCTTTATTTTTTGCATGTTATAATATAGTTAGTGAATAGTTAGCGAGCAATGAGTGAGCAATATATTGAATTACACGAATTGCATAAATTAAAAATATTTTGATTATTATATATGTGTGCTACATTATATATCAGTATATATAATCTGAGGAGATATATAACGTACGAATATTTTTATCATTTTTCATTGTAGTATAAAGATACTTGTATAAAAATCAGTTAAAGATGAACGATTAAGCTTAAAGGAGGCGATACCATGGCAGATACAAAACAGGATATATTTCCGGTCGTACATTGGTTCCCGGGGCATATGGCAAAAGCCACCCGCATGATAAAGGAATATGTCAAAAAAGTAGACGTTGTCATCGAGTTGTTGGATGCTCGCATTCCGCGAAGTAGTGCCAATCCCGTAATCAGTGAAGTAGTGGGCCAAAAACCACATATCGTCGTGTTAAATAAGTCCGATTTGGCTAATCCGCAAGCAACTAAAGAATGGGTTGCTTATTTCGAAAGCCAAGGTGTTACCGTATTGGCGATTGATTCCAAAACCGGTAAGGGGAATAAACAGTTAGTCAAAGCTGTTGAACGTCTGGCCCAGCCGATTATCGACAAATGGAAGAATAAAGGCATTCGCAGCCGTTCCGTGCGTACTATTATTTTGGGCATTCCAAATGTAGGGAAATCTACTTTGATTAATAAATTGGCCGGTGCGGCCGCAACTCGTACGGCGGATAAACCGGGACATACCAGAGGTCAACAGTGGGTTAAAATCGGTAAGGATTTGGAGCTTCTCGATACGCCGGGCGTATTGTGGCCTAAATTGGAAGACCAGCGTGCCGCAGCTCGACTGGCTATGACCGGTGCCATTTCGGATGATGTGTATGACCTTGAATCGGTAATGAAACAATTACTTAACCAGGTCAATGAAGCGCAACCCGGTTTATTAGCGGAACGCTATAAATTAAAACCGGAAGAATTAGGCGATGCTGATACATTGTTAGAAAATATCGGCCGTCGTCGCGGTTGTTTAGTAAGTGGCGGTATTGTCGATTTAGACAAGGCACGACGCATTGTGCTCACCGATTATCGCAATCAGAAGCTTGGTAATTTAACATTGGATAGCGTCAATGAAGAACCGTTAACTACAGAGGACGAAACTAAGCATGACGAAGAATGAATTTGAGGCCTTAACGGTAAAAGAAATTAAAACCCTTTTGGAAACCACTCAATTTGAGTTTGATGTTCTCTTGTGGGCTCAGGAAGATTCCCGGACTTCGGTTCGTAAGTTGGCCGCTGCTTACGTGATGCGCCAGAAGAAGCAATTAGCGGAATTTCAGCGTTTAAATGCGCTTTATACGTATGAAAACAGCTTCTATGAAGAAGGTATTTTTGAAGTTGCCGGCGTTGATGAAGTTGGGCGCGGTCCCATTGCGGGGCCGGTTACAGTGGCTGCTGTAATTTTGCCGCCAAATGCTCAAATTGAAGGCCTTAATGATTCTAAAAAGATTGCACCCCATAAACGGGAGCTTATTTATGATGAAATTATGCGCCAAGCCGTTGCGGTTAGTTGCATTTCGTATGGGCCTGAAAAAATTGACGAGCTCAATATTTATCGGGCTACGCAGATGGCTATGTATGAAGCAATTAATACCTTAAAGGTGCCGGCGAAGGCAGTCCTGGTAGATGCTATGCCATTGCCGGAGCTTACAGTTCATGTGGAATCACTCGTTAAGGGGGATTCTAAAAGCGCTTCTATTGCGGCCGCATCAATTGTGGCTAAAGTAACGCGCGATCGTTATATGGAATCCTTGGAAGATGAATATCCGGGTTATGGTTTTGCCATCCACAAGGGCTATTTTACGCCGCTTCATAAAGAGGCCTTGGAATTGCAGGGCATAACGCCGCTCCACCGCAAAAGTTTTGAACCCATTAAAAGCATGGTGGGCTTTGAGTATCCGTCAAAAAGTAAATAGAATCCTATGTTGGAAAACCGGTCCTATGGCCGGTTTTTTGCATTCTCTATGTATAGCTTTAGTTGCGTAATAGTTGAATGATTACTATTCAAAAACGAATAAATATTCTGATGCGATTAGAACAATTAATTGGTTTTTGTCAAGTGGTGTGCTACGATGAAAGCCCGATTTTAAAATGAGGGTTATAGGACATTTTGAGTTGGTAATTTAATCCCAGAGATAGTTAGGATATGGATCAGAGAAATGAAAATCAC
>NZ_RQUX01000006.1 GCF_003992115.1 Veillonella ratti | reverse complement strand
GTGATTTTCATTTCTCTGATCCATATCCTAACTATCTCTGGGATTAAATTACCAACTCAAAATGTCCTATAACCCACAAAGCTTTATAATTCTCACCCCCAAAAAAGCAGTAACAACAAAAAGAGTTCATTGGTCATACGACGCAATGAACTCTTTTTTCATGCCCTAATCAGGCTGTTTTATTGTCTGATACGACATTTTGTTTAATTAGTAATACTGCTTACCCCTACCCCAGTGGCTAGGCGATTTCTTTCCTCAATTGGTAAATCAAGAGCAACATCATGAACCACACCGGTGTTACAAAGAGTGCAACTCTCGTGGCCGGATTAAAGGCCAACGTAACAATAACGAAGGCAAAGAACGCCAATACCAAGTAGTTCAAGAATGGGAATAACGGCATTTTAAAAACACTCTTCGCTGCCAAATCAGGGCGTTTGCGAATAAACTTCATGTGACAAATGGTAATAATCCCCCAAATATAGAGGAAACAGAAGGTTGCTACGCTCGATATAATAACGAATACCCCTTCCGCCACCACGTATTGCAACGCCACAACGAGGCAAATTACGAGTACCGATAAGAACAAAGCGTTAGCCGGCACCTGTTTGCTCGTCAAAATTTCAAGAATCCCCGGTGCATAATTGCGTTTGGCCAACGAATAGAGCAAGCGACTCGTACTGAACACACCACTGTTGCAAGCCGATGCGGCCGATGTGAGTACTACAAAGTTAACCATGGAGGCGGCCCCTACGATGCCGACGGCCAGGAAAACCTCAACAAACGGACTGCGGTCGGGATTTACGGAATCCCACGGGAAAATACTCATAATAACACCGAGAGCACCAACATAGAATAAAATGATGCGCACCGGAATGCTATTAATAGATTTCGGAATAACCTTTTCCGGATTTTCCGTTTCACCCGCCGTTAAACCAACCAATTCGATGCCGGCAAAGGCAAACACAACCATTTGGAACGATTGAATAAAGCCGTCCATTCCTTTTGGAAACCAACCGCCGTGACTCCATAAATTACTGAAGCTGGCCACCCCTACCGAAGTCGGTTGCCCGGTCAAAATAAAATATAACCCTAACACAATGAGCGCTATAATAGCTATTACTTTGATAAAGGCAAACCAGAATTCCATTTCACCAAATAATTTTACCGTTAAAAGGTTCATGAGCAGTAAAATTATAAGGGTAACTAGGCTTGGTATCCATGCCTCAATGGACGGAAACCAATACTTAACGTAAATCCCTACGGCCGTAATATCGGCCATGGCTACGGAGATCCAACAGAACCAATACGTCCAGCCTGTGACAAAGGCTGTTTTTTCACCCATATAGTCCTGCACAAATTCAATAAATGTGTGATACTCCGTGTTTGATAAGAGTAACTCTCCAAGGGCTCGCATCATCAAAAAACAAATGATACCGGTAATGATGTAGGCAAATAAAATTGCCGGCCCCGTCAAGGCTATGGAATGACCGGATCCTAAAAATAGGCCCGTCCCGATAGCGCCTCCGATGGCAATTAACTGCACATGGCGGTTCTTAAGCCCCCTATTGAGGGTTTGCTCTTTCTCCAAGTGACTCACTCCTCTACCTATAAATTTTATATTTTCATATTATATTAATAAAAAACTTTCATTTCTATAGAGAATTGTGAAAAATACAATATACATGAAAAAACAAAACGACTTGGAGTAACTTCAAGTCAAGAAAAAAAAGAGCTTACTCAAACCTTTTACAAGGTTTGAGTAAGCTCTTTGACTATTAAATTTAATCACTTAAGACGCTTTATACTAGCATCATGGTTAGTACCGCTACAATTCAATTATAGAGTTTTCGTAATCTTATTTACGTTCTTTTACTTCTTCTAAGATGTCAGCCAAGAAGTCTTCCCATTTAACGGAACCTTTTTCACCTTCTACACGGCTACGAACAGCTACAGTGCCTTCTTGTTCTTCTTTGTCCCCTACTACAAGCATGTAAGGTACTTTTTCCATCTGAGCCTGGCGAATCTTGTAACCGATTTTTTCGTTACGATCGTCAAGTTCTACACGAACATAAGCTTTCTTGAAGGCTTTACGCAACTTTTCAGCGTATTCAACGTGTTTTTCACTGATTGGTAAAATCTTAACCTGTACCGGAGCCAACCAAGTTGGGAATGCACCGGCATAGTGTTCGATAAGGATACCGATGAAACGTTCCATGGAGCCGAAGCAAGCGCGGTGAATCATGATTGGCTGATGTTTCTGGCCGTCTTCACCGACATATTCCATATGGAAACGTTCAGGCAAGTTCATATCTAATTGGATAGTACCGCACTGCCAAGTACGACCGATGGAGTCGCGAATATGGAAGTCTAATTTAGGACCGTAGAACGCACCATCACCTTCGTTAATCTGGTAAGGGATTTGTTTTTCTTCGATAGCTTCACGAAGTGCATTAGTTGCAGATTCCCAAATAGCATCATCACCCATAGCGTTGTCAGGTTTAGTACTCAATTCTACGCGATAAGTTAAACCGAACTGGCTGTAAATGCGGTCAAACAATTCAATAACTTTAATCAATTCAGATTTAATCTGAGATGGCAACATGAATACATGGGCATCATCTTGAGTAAAGCTGCGAACGCGGAACAAACCGTGTAACGCACCGGATAATTCATGACGGTGAACGAGACCAAGTTCAGCCATACGCATTGGGAAATCACGGTAAGAATGCAAGTCATTCTGATAAACCAAGATACTGCCAGGGCAGTTCATCGGTTTGATTGCATAATCTTCATCATCGATTACAGTAGTGTACATGTTTTCACGATAATGGAACCAGTGACCGGATTGTTCCCAAAGTTGACGGTTCAAGATAATTGGGGTACGAATTTCTTCGTAGTCGAAATCATGGTGAACTTCACGCCAGAAGTTTTCCAATTCGTTGCGAAGGGCCATACCTTTTGGTAAGAAGAATGGGAAGCCCGGACCCTGTTCTTTGAGTACGAATAAGCCCAATTCTTTACCCAATTTACGATGATCGCGACGAGCTGCTTCTTCAAGAAGATGTAAGTATTCGTCGAGTTCTTCTTTCTTTTCAAAAGCAGTACCGTAAATACGTTGAAGCATTTTATTCTTTTCATCGCCGCGCCAGTAAGCACCTGCCAAGCTCTGCAATTTAAAAGCTTTTACTTTGCCGGTAGAAGCTACGTGAGGGCCGGCACAAAGGTCAACGAATTCACCTTGACGATAAGTGGAGATTTCAGCATCAGCCGGTAAATCTTCAATCAATTCCACTTTATAGTTTTCATTTTTTTCTTTAAAGAATTTAAGTGCTTCATCGCGGGAAAGAACTTCTTTTTCAATTGGGAAGTTAGCTTTTACGATTTTATGCATTTCTGCTTCGATTTTAGCCAAATCTTCAGGAACCAACACATGTTCCATGTCGATATCGTAGTAGAAACCGTTTTCAATAGCCGGTCCGATGGCTAATTGAGCATCCGGCCAAAGGCGTTTGATCGCCTGAGCCATAATATGAGAAGCGCTGTGACGCAAAGTATCTTTGCCGCCCTGTTCGTTAAAAGTTAAGAAGCTTACTTTGGAGCCGTCTTTTACTTCTTCACGTAAATCAGTTAATTCACCGTCTACGTCGGCTGCCAAAACTTTTTTAGCCAAGCTGTTGGATAATTGTTTAACAGCTTCGCCTAAAGTAGTGCCCGCTGCATAAGCGCGTTCACTGTTGTCAGGTAAAATGATTTTTACTTCACTCATGGTTATTCCTCCTAAGAAATCAGCTATACCGGCGGGACACGCTACAGCTGCACGCATAATAAAAAAGAGACCTCTATCCCGACAAGGGACGAAGGTCTCGTGGTTCCACCCTAGTTAGTCATCCACTGGGATAACTCACTTTATTGTCGATAACGCTTACTCGCGGATTAGCTTACTTAGTTCAGCCAATCGGTTTGAAGGGGGTAATAGATGATCTTGTGTAAGACGGTCACAGCCTAGCCATCTCTCTCTGGAACACAGTGGATTAAATATCATATCCTTCGCTCTACCTGTTTCATTTGATGTATTCACTTTACACCATATTAGGTTTAATGTCAATACTAATTGTGCACAATTTATAATAATTTTTAAAAATTTAATTTTACACCATTAAATTTTAGTGATTTCGAATACGTCTAAAAAAGCCTATATGGCCCCCGGCCATATAGGCTTACATAGATTTCGTTTTACGATTCTAACGCGCGTCTAAACTTCTTAAACAGCATCAACTAACGTCAGTTCAATAGGTAAACTGCTCAAAATTTCACGTACCAAAGGTGCCGTATCAGGCGTACTGCGTACCATACACAGGCCTTTTTCGCGATTGACCGTCGTCATGACGCCCAAATACTCATAGCCTTCCAAAATGCGATTTACATAATTGGTGTGGTTCGGTGAAATTTTAAAATATACATAGGAATCTTCCATCAACAAGCCTCCTCGTCGCCTTACAGCTTAGAGCAACCGTCTTTTACGCAACTGCACACTGTATGACTTATGCTTTTACCTTACAGCGACGACGCATCATGGCATATTCTTCAAGCGGCGTATCGATGTAAAGACGAACTTTCATCTGCGGATGTGGCGCTACGGTGATTTCATTGCCGTCTTCATCGGTCATCTTCGTAATCACATGATGTACGAGTTCGCCGTGTGGCTGACAAAATTCCACTTCGTCGCCCACTTTGAAGTTGTTACGCTGTTCTAAGTATGCATAACCTTCTTCCGCATTGTACCCTTCTACAAGGCCGATGAAGTCGTGAGTCTGCGTATTGCTGGACTGACCGTAGTTCTGAGCCGTTTCATCCGGTTTTTCCACGGAGAAGCCTTCCGTATACGGACGGTGGGAGATTTTTTCCAATTCTTCAATCCATTCCGGTTTCACTTCATAGTGCTCAGGATCCACCAAGTAGCTGTCCACCGCTTCACGATACACTTTCGTTACGGTCGCCGCATAGTGAACGCTCTTCATGCGGCCTTCGATTTTAAGACTGTCAACGCCCGCTTCCACCAAATCAGGGATGTATTTCAACAAGCAAAGGTCTTTGGAGTTAAAAATATAGGTACCGTGCTGATCTTCTTCAATCGGATAATACTCGCCGGGACGGTTTTCTTCCACCAAGGAGTATTTCCAACGGCAAGCCTGCGTACACTGACCGCGGTTAGCGTCACGAGTAGTGAAATAGTTACTCAAAAGGCAACGACCGGAGTACGAAATACACATAGCCCCGTGAACGAAGGCTTCGATTTCAATGTCAGCGGCTTCCTTCATCGTTTTGATGTCTGCAATACTTACTTCGCGAGCCACCACAACACGACTGGCGCCTTGCTCTTTCCAGAACTCAGTGGTCAAATAGTTGGTTGTGTTCGCCTGCGTACTTACATGGCGTTCCAAATTAGGAGCCACCCGTTTTGCCAATAAGAAAATCCCCAAATCGGCTACGATGATGGCATCCACGTGGATGGATTCCAAGAATTTCAAGTAGTCTTCAAGACCTACCAAGTCTTCATTGTGCGGAATAATGTTACAAGTTACATAGATTTTTTTACCATGACTGTGCACAAATTCCACCGCTTCTTTTAACTCTTCATTGCTGAAGTTGGAGCTGCTGGCGCGCAAACCAAAAGATTGGCCTGCACAATACACAGCATCCGCGCCATAACGAATGGCCATTTTTAATTTATCCATATTGCCGGCCGGCGACAATACTTCAATATGTCTGTTCATGTATTACTTATTACCTTTCCATATACTCACACTCATACCATCACCCAAAGGATAAATGGTAGTATTAAATTTCGATTTATCTTCAACCATGTCCAAATATTCACGTAATCGTTTAACAATCGTTTTATAACGGTGCGGTGCTTCCTTATCCCCGCGCACATAACCTCTGAATAGGACATTATCCGCTAAAACAACAGCCCCCGGAGCCAAATGAGGCTCTATGAGTTCCAACTGTTTACCGTATTGACCTTTCGGCCCATCCAAGAACACCAAGTCAAAAGTGCCCTCCAGCTTAGTCAGTACTTCGTTGGCATCGCCCAAATGCAAAGTGATGTTATCCTTGTACTCGGACTGACCGATATATTGCTTAGCCATATTATGTCGTTGTTCGTCCAATTCAATGGATACAATTTCCGCATCTTTAGCCGCATGTTTTGCCAAGAGGAGCGTCGAATAGCCGATGGCCGTGCCCACTTCAAGAACCCGCGCCGGCTCATACAAACCGATTAATTCTTCAAATAAATGGACCTCCGATTCGCGTAAAATCGGAACTTTATTGAGTATCGCATAAATGCGCTGCTCATTCAAAATTTCCTTTAATTGCATAGCTCACACCACTATTCCCCATAAATTGATTCTACCATTTTCATATGTTCTTCGTATGTTTTAGTAAAGTGGTGATGACCCTCTTTATCTGCTACAAAGAAAAGATAATCCGTACTTGGCGCATTAAGTACCGCTTCCATGGATTTCATGCCCGGATTGGCAATCGGTCCCGGCGGTAACCCAACGTGCATATACGTATTATACGGACTTGGTAACTTTGTATCTTCAATCGATATATGAGGCTTAGGGTAACCTAAAATATACTGAATGCTGGCACAGGATTGAAGGGGCATACCGATTTGCAAGCGTTTAAGGAATACGGCCGCAATAATCGGACGATCTTCATCAAAGAGAGCTTCTTTTTCTACCAAAGAGGCCAATGTTATGAATTCAAAAATCGTCATATGCTTAGCTTCAATTTGGGCGCGAATTTCCGGCGTCAATTGCTTATTCATTTCACCGGCCATGCGTTTTAAAATCTCCTCCGGCGTGCTGCCTACAGGAATTTCATAGGTACTTGGGAACAAGAAGCCTTCTACACGGTAGTCGACTTTCGCCGGTCCGTACATATATTGATACGGTACATAGGTCTTAGCTTTTTCTAAAAAAGCTTCTTTCGGGCCCAAGCCGTCTTTTTCTAATTCATCGGCAATTTGCTGAATTGTATAGCCTTCCGGAATGGTGACTTTAATTTCTTGCAATTTACCCTTTTGCAATAAGGCAATTACTTCTCGCAAGCTGGCATTTTGCGGAATCTGATAGTAACCTTGTTGCAACTTATCCATAGAACCGGTGAGCCGTAATGCCAGACGGAATGTGGTCGGCGAACTGATAATGCCCTTTTCATAGAGCATATCACCGATTTCGGCGCCCGTTTGATCTTTATCAACAGTGAATACAACATCCTGCGGCGTACCGGCCACAGAATTCGGTTTTAAATACAATGTAATCATGGCGATGCAAAGAATCAGAACAACGCCGATGACGCCAATTCCAATCCACTTCACACGTCTATCCATAAATAAAAAACTCCTTATGAAACATGCTGTCAAAAATGATTATAAACATACGAAAGAGGGGCGTGGCCCCTCTTTCCCTTTTAACCTATACCCGATTATTCTTCAACAAAATCGTCTTCATAAATAGCAAGAACCGCCTCGAATTCTTCCTCGGTCGGATCTACATAGACGTCTTCACCATCTTCCGTATCGATACGGGAAATGATGGCTTCCGGTTCTTCGTGGCATTTGCAACCCGGTTCACAGTCTTCCGGTGGCAATGAAACTAATACGGCAAAACGTTTACCGTCATAGTTGATTACCATATCTTCTTCATAATGCGTTTCATGCCCTTCATCATCTGTAAATGTAACAACCGTCACTTCGCCTTCATAATCTAAATCTGCCATGGTATCCTCCTTATTTGATTAAATTACTACGACTGTCTAAATATCCTTGTAAAATAACAACCGCCGCCATTTTATCAATAACATCCTTGCGTTTCTTACGACTCACATCGGCCGCAATCAAGGAACGTTCAGCCATAACGGTAGAGAGTCGTTCATCCCAAAACTTAACAGGTACATCAATGACTTCCTGCATTTTAGCGACAAACTCTTCCGTTTTTAGCGCACGATCGCCCTTAGTACCGTTCATATTCTTGGGCATGCCCACCACGATTTCTTCTACTTCATACTCTGTAATCAGTTCCTGCAATCGCGAGAAATCCCGTTCTAAGGAAGTGCGCCGTATTGTTTCGATACCTTGAGCCGTCATGTACAAGGCGTCACTACACGCGACGCCGATAGTACGACTGCCCACATCCAACGACATAATTCGCATTATAGTTTCTTAGCCTTTACATACTCATTAACCAATTCTTCGATGAGCTCATCACGATCCAAGCGACGAATCATGCTGCGCGCATTGTTGTAGCTGGTAATGTAGGTAGGCTCGCCGGAGATAAGAAAACCTACTATTTGTTCCACCGGGTTATATCCCTTTTCCTGCAAAGCGTGATATACATCACGTAACACTTCACTGGCGGAAGGAACATCATTTACTTTCTGAAACATCATAGTTTCATCTGATACACTCATGCTAAAGCCTCCTTTATAGCAGTGCTGGGCTTAACCGATTAGTTAAGGCGCACTGACAGACTATTAATCTGGCATACTTCTATTTTACCATAGAAAGGATAGTTTCTTTACCTTTTTCTAAAGCATTTTGTAAGGCACTTGGATTTTTACCGCCCGCTTGTGCCATATCAGGGCGTCCGCCGCCGTTACCGCCGGCTGCCTGAGCAGTCGCTTTAACGATGTTACCGGCGTGGAATCCGGCTTTAACGGCATCTTTGGTAGCCATGCAGACAAAGTTAACTTTGTCGTCACCAGCCATACCCAATAAAACGATACCGGAACCGATTTTATCACGAACCATATCGGCGGTGCTGCGAAGTTCATCCATATCGGCTGCTTTAACATCCGCTACTACGGCTTTGAATTCACCGGCATCAAAAGCGGTGTTCAAGACCGCATCAAGACCGCCGGACATCAATTCTTTACGAGCTGCTGCCAATTCGTGTTCCAACTGTTTAGTTTCTTCCACGAGCTGCTGCGCACGCGCTACGATATCTTCCGGTTTCGTTTTAAGAAGCGTAGCCACTTCACGAAGTTCAGCCTGTTCTTTTTGAGCCAATGCTAAAGCGGCTTCACCGGTTACCGCTTCGATACGACGTACGCCGGAACCGATACCGCCTTCCGACAAGATGCGGAATGTGCCGATAACGGCCGTATTCACTACATGGGAACCGCCGCAGAGTTCAATACTGAAATCAGGTACCGTAACTACGCGTACGCGGTCGCCGTATTTTTCACCGAAGAGTGCCATAGCGCCTAATTTTTTAGCTTCGTCCATGGACATTTCTTGGATGTTCAAGCTTACTGCTTTTAAGATTTCACCGTTTACCAAATCGGTAATTTGTTTCAATTCATCCGCCGTTACCGGGGAGAAATGAGTAAAGTCAAAACGCAAGCGGTCCGGCATTACTAAGGAACCGGCCTGATTAACGTGATTGCCCAATACTTGTTTCAAAGCGGCATGCAATAAATGGGTAGCCGTGTGATTACGAGCCATGGCAAGACGACGAGTAGTATCCACTTCTAACTGAACCGTATCGCCAACCTGTAAATTACCTTCCACAATGGTACCTACATGGTAGGTTGTGCCTTCCGGTAATTTCTTGGTCGTATGAACTTCCATTTTACCCATAGGGCCTACGATGAAACCGGTATCACCTAACTGACCGCCCCCTTCAGCGTGGAACGGCGTAGTGCGTACGATGAGAGTGACTTCCATGCCGTCCGACGCACTGTCAAGGCGGGTAGCGCCTTCACCGAGCATAAGGATTTCAGAGGAAGTAGCAGATTCATCATCGGTCAATTTTTCATCGCGAAGGAAGGTAATGTCCGGTGTAGCCACTTTGGCATCTACGTCTTCACGAGCCGCACGGGCACGAGCACGCTGTTCTGCCATAGCACTTTCAAAACCGGCCATGTCGATGGTAAGGCCTGCTTCGCCGGCAATTTCTTCCGTAAGTTCCCAAGGGAATCCGTACGTGTCATATAATTTGAATACTTCAGCACCGGGAACTTCCGTAGCTTTAGATTCTTTTAATTCGTTAATCAAAGCACCGAGCATATCAAGGCCCTGTGCCAAAGTCTGGTTGAAACGGTCTTCTTCATTGGCTACAACGCGTTTGATGAAGTCTTGTTTTTCAATAAGACCCGGTACGCCGGAGCCTAAAATGTCGATAACCACGTCAACCAAATCGGTCAAGAAACGACCTTCGATACCGAGTAAACGACCGTGACGTACAGCACGACGCAAAATACGGCGTAATACATAACCGCGACCTTCATTGGATGGTAAAACGCCATCGCTGATGAGTACGGTAATAGCACGGGCATGGTCGCCGATAACTTTGAGGGATACGTCCGTATTGGCATCAGTGTGATAGGTTACCTTCGCCATTTCAGCCGCTTTTTCAATGATTGGGAAAATTAAATCCGTTTCAAAGTTACTTTCTTTATTCTGTAATACAGATGCCAAACGTTCGAGACCGGCACCGGTATCAATGTTTTTCTTTTCAAGCGGTACATATTCACCGTCAGCGGTACGGTTAAATTGAGTGAACACGAGGTTCCAAATTTCAAGATAACGATCGCAATCACAACCCGGTGCACAATCCGGTTCACCGCAACCGCGGGATTCGCCGAGGTCGTAGAAAATTTCGCTGTCCGGACCGCAAGGACCTTCCCCGATTTCCCAGAAGTTATCTTCCAAGCGAGTAATGTGGTCTTCCGGCATACCTACTTCTTTATGCCAAATATCGTAGGCTTCCTGGTCATCAGGATATACGGTTACATATAAGCGATTTTTGTCGAGTTTAATAACTTCCGTCAAAAATTCCCAGGCCCAATGAATGGCGTCTTTTTTAAAATAATCGCCGAACGAGAAGTTGCCGAGCATTTCAAAAAAAGTATGATGACGCGCCGTGCGGCCTACGTTTTCAATATCGCCGGTACGAATACATTTCTGGCATGTGGTGACACGCGTACGAGGCGGTACCAATTTACCCGTAAAGAACGGTTTTAACGGTGCCATGCCGGCGCCGATTAATAACAACGAAGGATCGTTTTCCGGAATTAAGGAAAAACTGTCTAAGATTAAATGTTGTTTGCTTTCAAAAAATTTTAAATAAGCCTGACGCAGCTCATTACCCTTCATGAGTTTCAGCCTCCTAAATAAATATGAATTCTCTTTATTATAAGCCTTATTGTCTATGTTTGTCTATTTTTTAGTTATGCCTATTTTCGGTCACGCGCCACCGTAATGGCAAAAGTTAAGGCATAGCCCAGAATTGCCACCAGCACGATGGTCCCGCCCGGTGCCAAATCATATTCAAAAGCCCCCAAAAGTCCAAGACTGACGCTGGCTAATGAATAAATTTCACTGATTATAAGCGTTTGGCCAAAACCGCGGCGCCATAAGTGGGCAGCCGCTACCGGTACAATCATGAGTGCCCCGATAAGCAAAATACCGACAATGGTCATCCCCATAACCACTACTAAGGCGGTCAAAATAGCGAAGAGCATATTGATGCGCCCAACGGCAATCCCCGCGGTCACGGCAATCTGTTCGTCAAAAGCGGTAAATAATAATTTCGAATACATAATATATACGGTCAGGGCCACAATGACGGCCACCCCGGCAATTGTCATAATATCCGTATCCGTTACAGTCAAAATACTGCCAAACAGAAAGTTCAAAAGGCCCGTACTCGGCATTTTAGTCATAGTCGCAAAAATTACGGCCAAGGCCAAACCGGTATAAAAGAATAAGGCCAAAATCATGTCGGTATATTGATTCTGACGGCGGCGCACCAACTCAATACCGATAGCCGTAAGCACTGTTAATATAGCGGCACCCAAAGGCGGATAAATTGATAATAACGAAGCCCCCGTAACGCCCGCAAAGGCTACGTGACCGAGCCCTTCACTTAAGAGCGATTGCCGTTTAATAACGATAAAAGTACCGATTAAAGGACACATTAGGGCTACAATTAAACCGGCCATAAAGGCTCGCTGCATAAATTCATAGGTAAATATATCCACGTTAACCTCCTATATGCCATGCGAGCGGCGTATTCTTATGGCTTTTCAAAAATCCTTGACTGTCACCGTTATAACAAACGTGACGGTCGATACAAATTACCTGGTCAGCTTCCTTACAGGCATCCTCAATATCATGGGTAACCATAATAATCGTCATACCCTTATCACATAAACTGCGTAAGAGCTGAAAAATATGAGCACTCACCTGAAAATCAATACCGCTGGTCGGTTCATCCAAAAGCAAGTATTTCGGATTTCGCGCCAAGGCCTGAGCAATCATGACGCGCTGCTGTTGGCCACCGCTCAAATCACCGATGCGGCGATGGGTAAATTCAGCCATCCCCACTTGCGCCAAGGCTTCATGAGCTTTGGCCTTCCGTTCCGCGCGGCCCATACCGCGAATGCGCAAACCCAACTCTACAATTTCACCGCAAGTAGCAGGAAATTGAGCCGCATTTTTGTTATAAATCTGCGGCACCAAATGAAGGAGACCTTTTTGTTGTGCCTCGCTAACCGAATAACCGTCAATCGTAATTTGACCGCTTGCCGGTTTTAAAAGCCCCGCAATGAGGCGTAAAAAGGTTGTCTTCCCCGCTCCGTTAGGACCTACGATAACCGTAAAATCCCCTTCCGGAATCGTCAGCGACACTTCACTGATTACGGTGTCCTGCTCATAATTAAACTGTACCTTAGCGACAGTAATTTCTCCCATCCGCAAAACCTCACTTTATAGGCTAAAAGAGGAGGCATGGGCCTCCTCTTCAAAATATCTTAATTTGACATAACGCAACATTGCACATTCACATAATTTATATGTTGCTCATTTACATTACGCGTTTGGCACCGATATACCGCTCGCCCCAATAACTGTCATTAACACTGGCTATAGCTACGCCGCTACTGGAAGTGGCACTGATAAATTTACCGTCGCCGATATAAATCCCCGAATGGGATACGCCCTCTTCATAGGTTTGGAAGAACACTAAATCGCCGGGCTGCAAATTATGCTTCCCGATTTTCTGGCCTACCAAATATTGTTCATCCGCACTGCGCGGCAAATCAATCCCTGATTTGGCAAATACATAGCGCACATAGCCGGAGCAGTCAAAGCCCTGCGGAGTAGCGCCACCGAATACATACGGCACACCGCGATAACGTTCCGCTTCAGTAATAATTTCACTGATAGACTTTGATACCTTACCGGTTTTAGTAAAAATAAAGTCCGGAGCGATTGGATCGAGAATACCATTTGTCGGTGTCTTTGACTTTATCGTAGCGGTATTTTTCTTGGCTACCGCTTGTACTTTCGCATCGCCGTTTTTATTTGACTTGTTATTTTTTACCTTAGTCTTTTTAGTCGTTTTGGCAGCCGTTGTATCAGTTGCTGCTGCCGCAGTCTTTTTCTGAACCGTAGCTTTACGACCAGCCGCCATTTCCGCGGCAATCTTATCATCAGACATACGGCCCAAACCGGCTACCACATGTTCATCAAGCTCTTTACCCATTAATTTCTTATAAGTAACAGCATCTAAAACACCGTTCACCGGTAAATTGTTATCTTTTTGATATAGGCGTACTGCCCATTTGGTATTCGCATCATACTCGCCATTGAGTCGTGCATTATATCCGGCTGCAATCAACTTCTTCTGAATAGCCGAAATGTCGCCGCCTTTAGCGCCATACGTATACCCGGCCGCACTGACGAATTGTGTGCTGACCATTAACATTACTGCCGCTGTGATGGCGACTTTTCTTTTAATTGATTTCATAGTACTATCCTCAAACTAGTCTCTGAGTACCCATACTTCAACAGGTTCTCCTTACGTCAAAACTGTCTTCTTATAATTATACCACAAATAGTTTGCAGATGACTATTAACTAGCCTTAGACAGCTATATTATTTACTCATTACACTTCGCTTAGGCGTATTATCAGTTTCGATTTACTGTATTATACGCTACAACTTACTGTATTATAAACCTCGTTTTGGTGCATTATTATGCCCTTGCGATTGATTGGCGTCGTCAATATTATAACCGCCGCGAATCCAATATAACGGTCGGTGCTTAACTTCTTCAAACACACGGCCCACATATTCACCGATAATACCGATACCGACGAGCTGTACACCACCTAAGAAGAAAATAGCAACGCCCAAAGTAGCCCAGCCGCTTACAGCGGAGTCGGTGAAGAAATGCACATATAGAATATGCAAAATCATGAGCAAGCTCAATAAGCCGCAAATCAGACCGATATAAAAAGCGGCCCTTAGCGGTACTTTTGAAAAAGCCGCAATGCCGTCCAAGGCAAAGTGCAACATTTTGCGCACACTGAACTTGGATTTGCCGGCAAAACGCGGTGGCGCCACAAAGTGGATTTCCGCTTGCTTATAGCCGATAGCCCCTACGATGCCGCGCAAAAAGCGACCGTGCTCACGGAAACGCAGCAAGGTATCCAAGGCGCGACGATTCATCAGACGGAAATCGGAGCCCCCTTCTACAATTGGCACATTGGCCATTATGTTCATTAATTTGTAATAATATTTTGATGTGAAAGATTTAGCCCAGCCCGCATCTTCCGTGGAATCACGAATGGTGCGCACTACATCGTGGCCTTCTTCCCAAAGTCGAACTAATTCCGGAATCAATTCCGGCGGATGCTGCATATCACCATCCATAGTAATGACCGCATCACCGGTGGAATAATCAAGTCCACAGGTCAGTGCCAATTGATGGCCGAAATTACGGGCCAACAACAACACCTTAACATCTTTATCTTCAGCCGCAATATGGCTGAGCATAGTCGCCGAATCATCGGACGAACCATCATCGACGAAGATAATTTCCTGGTCGTAAGGTAGCGTGTTCAGCACTTTTTTGACCGAGCTGTAGAATTTTTTTATATTTGCCTCTTCATTATATACGGGCACTACTACTGACAATAACATAGGCCGCCTCCGTTTCCTTAATTGCGACTTTATTTTACTAAATTTCAAGGCCCTTGGCAAATAAACAAAGTTTAAAATAAAAAGTTGAACCCCGCCGAAGCAGAGTTCAACTGACTTTCTGCAAAATCTGTTATGTAATCGACTCCGCGTTAAACTTTCAATTCAAATTAAAAGCTTAAATCATATACCACATGACCGATTACATTTTTAATAGGCACAGGGCCGATAAAGCGACTGTCACTGGAATGATTGCGATTATCCCCCATTACGAAGACATGACCTTCCGGTACAACGACCGGTGCCGTTTGGCTATATTGCATAGTCGGTTCTTTCGTATATGGTTCTTCCAATTCCTTGCCATTACGCCATACATGGCCATCTTTAAACTCTAACGTATCGCCCGGCAAGCCGATTACACGTTTTACCCAAGCATCATGGCGTTCCGCATCTTTACTGAAAATAGAAACGTAGTTCGATACAACATCAGCCACATCATCTTTCCAGGTACGATCACGATTAACACGGCTGTCGATGATAACAATATCGCCGTATTGCGGCATATTGCCTTGAATATGATCTAATTTAGATACAACCAGAAAATCACCGTTATGCAGTGTATCTTCCATGGATTCACCGGATACGCGAGTAATCTGACCCAAGAACAAATGAACTACAATCGCAATAGCGAGGGCAATAATAATGGCATATAACCACTCACCGATTTCATGTATAATCTGTTTTCCAATTGACTTTTCTTCTGCCATACAACCTTCCGGCTTCGTTACAACACCCTACTGCCAAGCCATATTGCTTAAAACTTTCAACCACTGTGTTACAAGTTTCTTACCAAGACTCAACCATTGTTGCTAAAACCGGACTCCTTTCTTCAAAGAACCGTGCTGCTATTTAGTGAATCGTCTTCTTCCCGAACTGACCGCCAAATACATCATGCACGTCAGAAATAGTAATAAACGCATTTTCGTCGTTTTCATATACCACGTCTTTCAACTTGGTAATTTCCAAACGCGTCACTACTGAGTATAGCACTTTTTTCGGTTGTTTTGAATAGCCACCTTCACCAAAAAGAACGGTTACGCCACGACCGAGTCGTTTCGTAAGCACTTCACTGATTTCATCAGGATAATCCGTAATAATCATAACACCCTTGGATTCTTCAAGACCGGTGATGGTAATATCAATCATCTTATAGGCGATGAAGTAAGCAATCAAGGAGTACATGGCACTATTCCAGCTATATACAAAGCCGGCGGCACCTAAGATGAATAAGTTTAAGAACATAACGATTTCGCCAACGGAGAAGCTGGATTTTTTGTCAAAAATAATGGCCACAATTTCACTGCCATCCAACGAACCGCCGTTACGAATAATCATGCCAACACCTAAACCAAGGATAATCCCACCGAAAATCGAAGCCAGGAATGGATCGATAGTCACCGGTGGCACATCATGCATGAAGATGGAAAACACGGAAATACACATTACCGAGAATAAGGTGGCAATGGTAAAACTGCGTCCGATAAGGCGATAGCCTATATAGAGGAACGGTAAATTAAGAATCACTACGAACAAACTGAAAGATATGCCCGTAAGTTCCGTTGCCATCAAAGAAATACCGACTACACCACCGTCGATGATGCTATTCGGTACGAGAAATACATCCAAACCGAAGGTATAAATCAAAGACCCTACAATCATCCAAAAGTAACGAATTGCATGATCCTTCCATGTTAATTTTTGTGAACGTTTAGCTGCTGCCATTGTCTATCCCCTTTCTTTCTTGCCCAAAATATATTGTTCACCGATTATCCACGCCGTAAAATCATCAACCGGCACCGGTGGATACAGCATGCCTTTCGGCACCAATCGTTTCAAACCGGTAGGCGGATGAAACTCAAAATAACGTTTACGCGCCACTTCCGTAGTATGTGCTTCTTCAGCCAGCGCTACCGGTAGATCTTGTGTTTTGCCTAAGGTTTCCAATATGTGAAATACAAATTTATGATTCGTCCCATTACCGCAAATTAATTCATTAATCGCATTAAACTGTGTAAGAACGGATGTGAGTGATGTTTCAAGCTCCGCAGTCGGAAAAATTGCTTTATATACTAATGTAGCGGTCGCTTTCGTCATGACCGCAACGCCACTTTTCTCGCGTCCCGGATCCACCGCCAACAGCAAAGGCACCTTGGCGTCTACATTAGCCGCTTTATATAAAGCATCTGTGTCTAATTGCATCCCCAGCCTCCTTTACTATACTCGTGCCAACTATTAGGCACAACCATCGAACATAGCCCTACCCTATTACCTAAAAATTTTCACAAAAAATGCTGTCGGTAGCTAAGCTATCGGCAGCATTCTATCTGTTCCGGCATAGTAATCAAATCGATACCTCAGTTTATAAGCAATACTCAGCCTACATGCCCTACAAACATAGCTGCAACAGGTGAATGTTCCATTTGCTTTTCAAACGAATCTTTTCGATATGTTTTATTATACCATATAAGTAACAAGGCTTAGTTACTAAATCTTATATAGCCTATGCTTTTTTCGCATAATTAAAATCATTGAATCTCATTTTAAGGTATTGCCCCTAAAATTGCATTCGTAACCGCAAAATCCAATTCACATCCTCAAATTACACGTATCAACTTAGTGCGAGTTATTTAATGACTGTTAATTTGACTTACGACTCCGCATTAGCGGTGCGCACCGGATCAAGGCGCAGTTCAATCTGAACCGGACCGGTCGTATACGTATCTTCATTTACAATAGCTCTGATGCGAACAGGACCACTCAAGCGGCTCAATTGACGAATGGTATCAAATAATTCGTCACCCGGTAAGGAGCCTACGTCGCCGGAAATCGGATCCGGCAAAATACCTTTAGACTTCGCCTGGGCATTTACGTCTTTTAAGAAAGATAATACGGCAAACTGCGCATTGTCGCCCCCTTCAACTTCAGCAGACCAAATTACATCGCCCTTATCGTATACTTTCTGATATGGATAAGCATGAATTTCAGCCAAAGCGGCTTCGCCGTAAATAATATTGGCCGCTGCGGTTACTCGAATCGTCATCGGTTCCGTAGCACTGGCCACCTGTTTGGCTACTTCTTCCAAATTATTGCGACTTACATAAATAACGGCACGGTTTTCATCAATACCGAGACGTCGCAAAATCAAACCGTTTGTGTCATTCAAAATACTCGTAATCGCCTTAGCGCTTTCATCTTCGGTTAAGCCAGGACGAACCAAGGCCCCACTTAATACTTCACCGACACGGAAAAGTACGGTACCTTCACGAACATGGGTAATGCCCTCTTCCAAGCGTTTCGTAGTTACCCGTAAATCTTCAATATGTTGTTCCAATTCGATTCTGGTATTTTCCAAGGTTTGAATATCTTTGGCCGATTGGGCCAAGCGTGCATCAGCTTGACGGTACGCTTCTTGAACGGAAACGAGCTCTTCACTCATAGCATTACGAACGGCGCGAGCTTCTTCCAATTCCTCCTGCGTTGCTTGCACATCTTTACGCATCGTATTTAAAGCGACAGTCTTTTCGCTTAACTCTTTTTTGCCCGCTTCCAACTCTTGATTCTTAGCCGCTACATCGCTATTCAACTGATCCATTTCAGCCCGCAACTGCTCCATACCAAAAAGAGCGATACGAACATTTTCCGAGGCAATGGCCAACACTCCTAAGGTAAAGGCGGAAATTAAAATCCCCGTAACAATTGTCATAATAATGGATGTATGTTTAGGCCGTAAGCCAAAAATGGACATACGACGCTTACCGATTTTAGTACCTAATTTATCGCCAATGAAAGCAATGGCGCCGCCCATGATAGCAATAATTAAAATAATATTTAAACCGACCAACATGTCGAGCGCACTCCTTTCCTCTTATAATCAAACTTACCAATTTATCACTAAACCATTTATCCTTAAGACTTATCGTTAACACAGCTACACAAGCTTAAGGTATTTATCTTCTTATAACCTGTCCTAATTGAAAACTGAATCTTATAGTTTCCGTTTCTATTGTACTCTATTTTCAAGAAAAGAAAAAGTAAACTTCATGAAAAAAATGACCTTGGCAAAGCGAATACCAAGGTCAATGTATCTATATCCAATATTTTATTGCAAAACTTCTGAATCTATTGTATTAGATGCCTTTCGTTTTCTTTTTTTCTTTTATTTAGATACTTTCCAGTTCAACCACAAACCGGCGATAATCCCCAAAGTATCAGGAATAGCAGCCGCTACAAGCGGTGGCAACGCTCCCCCTTTACCCAGTGCACCGGTAAAGGTCATTACCCCGTAATACACGAAGATAATAATGACGCTGAGACCAAACCCGATGGACGAGCTGGAACGCTGTTTTTGAAGGCCCAACGGCGCCCCTACCAAGGCAAATACGAAGCTGGCAATAGGAATGGTAAAACGTTGATACATTTCCATTTCCCACTTGGTAGCCGTTACATAGCTCGCATTTAACGCCTTAATTTGTTGACGCAATTCTTTAATCGTCATTTCGTCAGGATCGCGTTGTTCCTGTGAAATCTGATCCGGATCTTTAGCGATTGGCAAAATCTGGTCTTTAAAACGCATCGTACGTTCTACACCATTGCCGTCAGCCGCCAAATCATAAATAACACCGTTGTGCATTACCCAATACGTACCGTTCCAGGTTGCCGTATCGGCATGTTCAATCTGGGTTACTTCACCATTGGTAAAAAGCTGAGCCGTAACGCCGTTAATGAGTTTAGTTGTCGAATCATAACGCTTCGCATACATGAGGGTACTGATATTGTCCCCTTCCATAGTTTTCAAAACAATATGTTCCTGAGCCGGCGGTTCAGCCTGCTTCTTAATTTCATTACGAATAATGTTTTGATACGCATGGTTAGCAGCCGGTACTACATATTCATTGAACGCAATGGCACCGATAGAAATGAAGAATGCCGCAATATACACCGGCATGGCCAAGCGCAAAAAGCTCATGCCACCGGCACGCATTACGATAATCTCACTGGTACCGCTCAAACGGCCGAAAGCCAACAGCGATGCCAAAAGTACGGCCATCGGGAATGTAAGTACCACAATGCTCGGCAAGGCTAAAATAAAGGCCCTGGTTACCGACCATAAGGATGCCCCGTATTCCGTAATATATTGAGCGATACGGAATAAAGTACCGGTCCCTACGAAAATACTGGTAAAGGCAAAAATACCGAAAAGAAAGGGGCCTATAAAACTTTTTAAAATATATTTATCTAATATTCGCATGTTTGTATATCACCAGCCCCTACATATTAAAACTGTCGCCTAAATAATGCTTACGAGCCACCGGACTGTTGGCCACTTCATCAGCGGAACCTTCCAGCAAAATTTTACCATTGCTCAAAATATAAGCACGGTCAACGATCCCTAAAGTTTCACGCACATTATGGTCCGTAATTAAGACGCCGATACCGCGTGCTTTTAGATGGCGAATGATGGACTGAATGTCGGCTACGGCAATAGGATCAACCCCGGCAAACGGTTCATCCAACAAAATAAACCGCGGTGCCAAGGCGATACACCGGGCAATTTCCACACGGCGTCGTTCACCGCCGGATAATTGCATCCCCGTGCGTTGGCGCACATGTTCAATGTGGAATTCCTGCAATAACGCTTCTACCGTTTCCTCAATCTCCGCCTTCGATTTAGTCGTTGTTTCCAGCATGGCGCGGATATTGTCTTCCACGGAGAGTGAACGAAATACAGATGCTTCCTGCGGCAAGTAACCGATACCCTGATCGGCTCTTTTATACATAGGCATTCTGGTAATGTCTTTCTCACCGATGGTAATTGTGCCGCTATTTGGTTTTTCAATGCCAACAATCATGTAGAAGGTGGTTGTCTTACCGGCCCCGTTAGGGCCCAACAAGCCCACCACTTCGCCTTCTTCGACACGAACACTGACACCATCTACAACATTGCGCCCTTTATATGTTTTTACTAAATCTCGGGTTTCAATAAACATTCAAGTTACTCCTTACTGCTGCGGCGTGATGATCAACGTACTACGTCCACCTACAGTTTGTACCGAATTATCTTTCATTTCTAATTTTAATTCCGGCGCATTAAGCACATTACCGTTTTGTACGGCATGAGCATTACCGGTTAAATACGCTACCCCATCATCCTGACCGGGCGTCTGGGTGTACACAGCATTATCTGCACTGGCATCCAAATTGTGCTTAGCACTGTGCAAGGTTACATTTCCTTGTGCCGTGGCACGAATTTCATTGAGCCATCCTTGTACATAATCACCGGTCAATACGGCATCATCCATAACGAGTTTAGCATTGCCGCGAGATGTACCGTATTCCGTTTTAGTATTATACGTTACGGTATCACCGAAAACTTGTTTATTTTCTTTTTGCAAACGTACATTACCGGTTGCCTGAAGCTGTTCATTATTGGTACTGTGAAGCGTCTGAGCGGATAAGGATGTATCCGAACCAATCATGCTGACACCGCCGGATAAATCAGCTTCCTGCGTTTTTGTATTATACCAGCCGGTTTTACCGGTCATCGTCTTGTCTTCATTGATAATTACCACATTGCCATTGGCTCTGGCAATACCGCTGTTACCGTCATATTCCAAGGTATCGGCGGTAATGGACAGATTGGACTGAGCCGCCCAAACCGGTACCGTAAGGCCTGCCACAAGTGCAGTAACCGCCATTATTTTTGACAATTTCATCTGTCAAATCCTCCCATCACTTTTTTACTAATTTAGCATGACCTTTGGCCATGACTTTATTCAATACCGTATCGGCTTCCAATTGATCACCGGTCACTACAGCATCGCTGTTAGAGAATGTAAACGGTGTTTCAGAAGTCAATTTTTTTGTTTTATTATCAAAGGAAATAGATTCGGTAGTAAGTTCCACATCGGCACCATTAGTACCCTTTACACCACCGGCTAATTGCATTTTATTATGGTCCCCCGTCATGTAACCGCGCGGTGCCGTTACAACGAGTGTTTTATCACCATCATAAAATGTTCCTTTCATATTCGTCAGGTAAATCTCCTTAGTCTTCGGATTCACTTTAATCTGTTCCGCCGAAACGGACCAAGCAGTTTTACCATTTTGTTCTTCTGTGATGGTCGATCCGTCAAAAGTCACTAGATTCCCCGTCGGTTGCGTCGGATCCGTTTTCGTTTCCGCCTCACCGCTTAGTAATATCCAGATAAACACCCCTACCAGTGCAAGTACGATGGCTATGACTAAAATCGTCTTCTTATTTTTTAGCATGAACTGCGTCCCTCACCTTCAGTTTTGCCTCAATATCCACTATTTCATTTAGTTTAGTATTCCAACGATGCTGGAACCATAACCATTCGGTAGGATGCTGTCGGATAAAATCTTCCGTAACGCGTACGGTTGCTTCCGTCAAGCGGTAAATATCTTCTTCTTCATTCCCCGTATCTTCATAGTAAAGCGGCGGCAGTATTTCCACTACATGGCCTAACCCATCCGGCTTACGGTGGGTAAATACAGGTACTACAGGGGCTTTAAACTTCTGAGCAAAAGTTGCCGGCCCTGTTACCGCCGATGATTCCTGTCCCAAAAATTCAACCGGTAATCCCTGAATATAACCATCCTGGTCTGCCAAGAAACCTAAAAGTTTCTTCTGTTTCATCGCTTTTACGGCACGAATCATTTCGGAACCGCCGCGAGCAAATACTTCAAGCCCTACCATTTCACGATATTCATTAAGCAATCGTGTAACTTGTGCATTTGGCTGTTTCTTAACAATGGTTGTGGACGGATAACCGCTGGCAGCCAACGCTGCGCCCATCCATTCCCAGTTGCCTACATGGGCCGTCAAAATAACAACGCCTCGTTTCTCGGCCAATGCTTTATCTAAATATTCCATACCGTGCATTTCAATATGCTCGGCAATAAATTCCTTCGTTAAGTTTGGCATGTATAAAATTTCCAGTGCGGAACGGCCCAAATTCTTAAATAACTCACAGAGAATTTGTTCCGCTTCTTTTTCTGAAACATTCATGCCCTTCGTGACATTATAAATGCCACGTTTAATTTGTTTTTTAGCGAACAGCGAGTATAAAGGACCTAAGCCTGCCCCTATACGAAGTATCGTGCGATACGACAACTTACAAGTCAATGCGCTTAAGCCTTTTAACAGTTTATATTGCCATTCATTTGACATACCGTACGTACCTCCTTTCGCTATTGACCTTGACTATATATTTCATTCTTATAATCTTCAACCAATTCGTCCCAACGACCTGATTCTTTAAAAATATGCTCAATGGCTTCACGAATGGCGCCATGACCGCCCGCTTTAGAAGCCGTAAACTTAGCAATTGCTTTTACTTCCGCTACACCGTTAGCCGGTGCCATGGGATACCCTACCGTGGTAAGAGCTCCCAAATCATTTAAATCATCGCCCATATAGGCCATTTCAGCCGTAGCAATACCTAACTCCTCGGCCAGTTCTTTAATAGCTGCCGTCTTATTATGGCAGGCCATACGAACAAAATCAAACTTTAATTCTTCAGTGCGGCGCTCTACCATCTTGGAATAGCGCCCCGTAATAACGGCCAACTTCAAGCCGCCGCGACGGGCTAAGGCAAGACCCAGTCCGTCCTGTGCATTGAACACTTTTATTTCATCACCGGTGGCGGTATAAATAATACCACCTTCGGTCATGACGCCGTCCACATCTAAGATTAAACAGCGCACTTTCATTATACAATACCTCGACGCAATAAGTCTGTAATATGTACAATTCCCAAACATTCTTTCTTATCATTAACTACCGGCAACACCGTAATCGGGCGCGGTTGATTTTTTTCCATCAAATGGAGTGCTTCGGCAGCCAGTTTATCTTTCGTAATCGTGCGTGGCATGGCCGTCATCATGTCTTCTACGGGCCATTCCAAGAAATTGCTGCCCGCATCGAGACCGCGTCGAATGTCACCGTCCGTAACGAGACCGATTAAGTGACCTTCTTCGTCGACCACATTGGTAGCGCCAAGACCTTTTTCCGTCATTACGAATAAAGCATCGCGCACGCTGGCCCCTTTATGAACCACCGGATTATCTTCACCGCTGTGCATAATATTTTCAACCGTTAAGAGTAATTTGCGTCCCAAAGATCCGCCCGGATGGAAAATAGCAAAGTTTTCCGGTGTAAATTTATGACGATCCAACAAACATACCGCCAAGGCGTCGCCTAAAGCGAGGGCTACCGTCGTACTGGTAGTCGGTGCCAACCCCAAAGGACAAGCTTCTTTTTCCACTTCAACCAACAATACGATATCCGAATTCTTGGCTAAGGTCGAATTATGTTTGCCTACTACACTGATTAACTTCGCCCCTATACGACGTAATGAAGGCAATAAACTAATCACTTCACCGGTTTCACCGCTATTGGAAAAGGCCAGCACGATGTCTTCCGACGTAACCATACCAAGGTCTCCGTGCACACCTTCACCGGGATGTAAGAATAACGCCGGCGTCCCAGTTGAGGCCAAAGTAGCCGCCACTTTACGGGCAATGTGACCGGATTTACCCATACCCGTACAAACTACGCGACCATGGGAATTTAAAATCATATTCACCGCATCGATGAAATTACCGTCTAAAGTTGTGATTAATTTTTCAATGGCTTGAGCTTCTTCATGAAGCACTTGAGCCGCTTGCTCCAAAACGTTCATGGATGTTCCATCCCCTCTATTCGTATTCTTCAATTAGCCTTTAACAATTTTGTCAATGGCTACTAAATCACGTAACATTGCTTCCAAATCGTCCAAACGAACCATGTTAGGGCCATCGGACAAAGCCTCTTCCGGATTATCATGAACTTCCATGAAGAAACCATCAACGCCGGCACCGGCAGCGGCTCTCGCCAAGTTAGGCACGAACTCACGCTGACCGGAGGAACTGGTGCCCGCACCGCCCGGTAACTGTACGCTGTGAGTAGCATCGAAAACTACCGGATAACCGAAGCTGCGCATGATTGGGAAGGAGCGCATATCCACTACCAAGTTATTGTAACCAAAGCTGGCACCGCGTTCCGTTAAGAACAAGTTAGGATTACCTGCTTCTTCTACTTTTTTTACAACATTGCTCATATCCTTCGGCGCCAAAAACTGACCTTTTTTAATGCTGATAGCTTTACCGGTTTTGGCAGCGCCGTATACGAGATCGGTCTGACGACATAAGAACGCCGGAATCTGCAATACGTCGAGTACTTCAGCGGCCGGTTCAATCTGTTCAATGGAATGGATATCGCTGATAACCGGAACCTGTAATTCTTTTTTAATATGAGCTAAAATTTTAAGACCTTCTACAAGACCTGGTCCGCGGAAAGAATTAAAGCTGGAACGATTGGCTTTATCGAAGGAAGCCTTAAAGATATAAGGAATGCCTACGCGTTCGCAGATTTCTTTGGCACGACGACCAATATTGAGCGTGCGTTCCGGATCTTCAATTACACAAGGACCGGCCATTAGGAAAAGACCTTTGCCACCACCAAGGGTTAAGTTGCCTACTTTAACTTCTTTCATGAATATCTCCTTATATAATACACTTCAAATTTAAAATTTATATGGAAAAACCGATATTTTTGCTCTTACAAGCCCTGTTTTTTAAAAATTTCATTAACAGCAGCCAAATCTTCCGGCGTATCGACACCGATAAAACGAGCATCGGTTTTTATAACTTGAATAGCAATGCCATTTTCTAAAGCACGCAGTTGCTCCAATGACTCCGTAAGTTCTGCAGGCGTTGGCTCCATCTTCGCGAATTCCAGGAGAAAATCTCGGGTATACGCATAAATGCCGATATGCTTTAATGGTGCATTCACAAACGCATTGCGTGGATAAGGAATCAACGAGCGGGAAAAATACATAGCCTGGCCTTTTAAATTACAAATAACCTTTACGGCTGACGGCTCATTATATTCCGCTTCCCCTAAAGGAGCGCCTACGGTCGCCATTTTAAGCTCACCGTCATGACGGAATAAATCGCCCAAGCTATCGATTAAATCCGGCGCAATCAAAGGTTCATCGCCCTGAACATTGATAATTACATCAATATCAGGTCTCGCTTCAGCCACTTCCGCCAAGCGATCGGTACCGGTCAAATGATCGGCCTTCGTCATAATAGCCGTGCCGCCAAAGCCCGCAACAGCATCAAATACACGCTGATCGTCCGTAGCCACAATGACTTCATCAGGCACGGTAGCCTTCGAGACTTGCTCATAGACGCGCTGAATCATCGGTTTGCCCGCAATATCCGCCAATGGCTTACCGGGTAAACGGGTCGACGCATATCGTGCGGGAATGACACAAGCTATTTTCATAAAGTATCCTTCTTTCCTACGCCTTTAATACAGGCCTTAAACTCTTCTTCCCCTTTGATAAATTCAATACCGATAGGGATTACATATACAGGTATCTTCAAATCATGTACGGCTTGCATTTGACTTAATTTAACCGCATCTTTTTCGGTCGTCACAATGGCTGTAGCACCTTTGGCAAAAGCAGTACACCACATTTTAACCACATCATCGGTAGTATATTCATGATGATCGCCAAAATCCAAACTTTCAATGACTTCGTAACCAAGACTGTTTACGGTGTGCTGAAATGATTCCGGTCGACCGATACCGCTCACCGTTAAAAACTTGTGAGACACTACGAGTGAAGCTTGCGCTTCTTCATTGCGCTCCCAAGAATCCAAAGTTTGCATGCCCAACGGCTTATGAATGGTTTCTACAATCGGAATATTCGGTGCCAACTGCCCGAGGCGATGTTTAATACCGAATAGAATATCTGCCGGTACCTGATCCGTCTTAGTCAAAACGAATAAATCGGCACGACGCAAACCGTCCAGCGGTTCACGTAAAAGACCGCGCGGTAATACATGATCATAGCCGAACGGATTAGCCGCATCAATGAGCACGATATCTAAATCACGAGCCAGCTTGCGATGCTGAAAACCATCATCTAATACAAGTATATCACTACCAAGCGTTGCTGTCGCTACTTTGGCAGACGCTGCGCGCTCACGACCGATAACCACGCTGGTGTGCCCCAGCCCTTTACCTAAGAGCCAAGCTTCATCACCACTCACGGCAGGGGTTACTTCCAAGCGACCGCGGCGGGATACAACGATTGTATCCTGATTATCCTCGGCCCGATAGCCTCGACTCAGTACAGCCGGCGCCATATTAAGCGATTCTAAATATTGGCAAACATAACGCACCATCGGTGTCTTACCGGTACCGCCGGCCGTAATATTGCCAACGCTGATTACCGGCACGGTAGCCCTGGTAACGCCTTGGAGCTTATCAAATTTCTGATTGCGATAGGTTGCTCCTTGCGCATATACCATACTTAACAAACCAAGGCCGCCTCTGGCAACGTCTGCCAACGGCCCTTTTGCCCGACCGCTCACCAACTTTTTAAACAGTTGTTCCCCTTTCATGAGCTCTTACCTCCTTTGCCGTAACTTTATAATTCAGTTTAAGTTACGGAATGATGTGATAGTTTTCAAATAATTTACGTAACTCTTCCGTATTGCGCTGGGTGGCACCGCGGTTTTCATAAATAATTTCCAAACAGTTCCGCCCCATCGCTTCGCGACGTTCCTTATGGCGACAAAGTTCGAGCATAGTATCGGTCAATTCTTTGCCATCTTTAACCATAAGACATGCATCTCTTGAGCTTAAGAGTGAGTAAATTTCTTTAAAATTAAACATATGCGGCCCTACCAAAATCGGTTTGCCGTGAGCCGCCGGTTCTAAAATGTTATGGCCCCCGGTGCGAACTAAGGAACCACCTACAAATATAATATCACCTAAGCTGTAAAGCCTACCCAATTCACCGATTGTATCGAGTACCACTACCGGTGTTTTCTCATGAACCGGTCCGGTCATGACACTGCGACAAATCGCCTTGAGACCATACTTTTCAGCTAAACTTTTGACGTCATTGCCGCGCATAATTTCACGCGGCGCAATGAGTAAGCGCGCTTCCGGATATACCTTTAAAATCTCATTAAAGGCCGTCAAAACAGCATCTTCCTCACCGCGATGCGTACTGCCGGCTACGATAATCGGATGGTTACGGCCAAAGCCGAATTCATCTTGGAGTTTCTTTTTCTCTTCGTCCGTTACCTGAGCATACGTCTGATCGTACTTCGTATTACCGGTTACGGTAATGCGATCTTTGGCGGCGCCGAGGTATTCGATATATTCCGCATCCAATTTAGACTGCATGCAGAAGTATTGAATGGACGCCAGCATTTCTTTCGTAAAGGAACGAATCATCCAGTACCGCTTCATACTGCGATCGCTGATGCGACCATTTACCATCATAACCGGAATTTTTTCATCTTCCGCAATGCGCAAGAAGTTCGGCCAGATTTCCGTTTCAACGAGTAAAATCGTAATCGGTTTAATGATATCCAAAATACGACGCGTCAAAAACGGCAAATCCAACGGAAAGAAAATAATCCCTTCCGCTTCCGGAATGATGCGATGTGCCATGGCATGGCCGGTAGCGGTAACCACCGATACGACTACGACGGCTTCCGGAAATTTCTTTTTAATATCTTTTACAATGGGACTGGTTGCCACAATTTCACCTACCGATGCGGCATGCACCCAAATAGCACGACGGCCTTCGATTTTGCGCATCAATGAATCGGGCATAAAACCGGCACTCTGCCGAATACGCTCATAGAAACCTTCTTCAAACGCCAGTCGATAGAGGATGACCGGTATCAAACCAATCCAATATATAATTAGTAATACGTTGTATACCCAATACATCCTTAATGTCCTTTACTTGCAAATTGCACGGAATATAAATGTTGATAGAGCCCATTTTGAGCGAGGAGCTCTTCATGAGTTCCCACTTCTTCAATATGTCCCTGACGCAATACAATAATCTGGTCCGCATTCTTGATTGTGCTGAGACGATGAGCAATAACGAACGCCGTACGGCCTTTCATCAATCGTTCCAACGCTTCCTGCACGAGTTTTTCACTTTCCGTATCAAGGGCAGATGTAGCTTCGTCTAAAATCAAGATTTTCGGATTTTTCAAAATCGCTCGGGCGATGGCAATCCGTTGACGCTGACCGCCGGATAAGGAGCTGCCTCGCTCCCCTACCACGGTGTCAAAACCGTGCGGTAATTTTTCGATAAATTCGAGGGCATTAGCCGCTTTCGCTGCGGCATACACTTCCTCTTCCGTACCGTCTAAACGACCGTATAAGATATTATCGCGAATTGTGGCGTTAA
This sequence comes from Veillonella ratti, assembly GCF_003992115.1. GTDB lineage: Bacteria > Bacillota > Negativicutes > Veillonellales > Veillonellaceae > Veillonella_A > Veillonella_A ratti. The sequence goes on along the minus strand of NZ_RQUX01000006.1, from coordinate 100,223 downwards.
ATAACATTGTTTCCTGCGGCACCAAGCCTACCTGTTCACGCAAGGAGTTAAAGGTTACATCGCGCACATCCACACCGTCAATGCGAAGTGCCCCCGCCGTTACATCATAAAAACGGGGCAACAGATTGGCAATAGTCGTCTTGCCGGCGCCGGATGGGCCTACAATGGCAACCACACGACCGGCCGGCACCGTAATGGATACATCCGTTAAAGCCGGTTTTTCACCGTCATAAGAGAATGACACGTGGTCAAATTCAACTTGACCGGTCAATTCCGGTAAGGCAATCGCATTCGGCTTTTCCTTAACCTGTGGCTCGGTATCCAAAATTTCAAAAACACGGTCGCCTGCAGCCATGGCTTTTTGAATATTACCGTATACTTGGCTGAGACGTTTTACCGGATTAGATAAGTTAATCGCATAGATTAAGAAAGCGATTAACGAACCGGCGGAAATAGCGCCCGTTACTACATTATAACCCCCATACCAGAGAATGACCGTTACCGCAATGGCTGCGGAAAATTCAACGAGCGGGCTCAATAAGGCGGATAACTTAGTGGCTTTCATAGCGGCCAAAAAGTTACGCTTATTTTCCTTCTCAAAACGCACGACTTCATAATCTTCACGAGCAAAGGAGCGAACTACGCGAATACCGGAAATAACTTCCTGCAAAAGGGATGTAATATCCGCAATACGGCCCTGCACATCATGACCGGCCAAGCGAAGACGCTTACCGAAAACATTGATAAGGCCAAGCACGACCGGTACGATGATGAAGGTTACCAAAGTTAATTTCCAATCTATGAGAATCATAGAAACCAAGGAACCGATTAAAGTAACCCCTTCCGTGATGAACGAAATCAAATTATCGACGATGGCCGTCTGCAAAGCACCAACGTCATTGGTTAAATTACTCATTACTACGCCCGTTTTACGGCGATCAAAATAAGCCTGATCGAGGCGCTGTAACTTTTTAAACAAAGCTTCACGAATATCGATGATAACTCGCTGTCCTACATAACTCATGGTATAGGTCTGACCGTAAGTGGCAAAACCGCGCACCAGAAAGACCAACAAAATGGCAACCACGATGAGATTTAACATCTGCATATCTTTCGCCTGCAGCACATCATCCACTACATTTTTGATGAGCCAAGGCACCACTAAATAAGCGGCTGCCGCTATAATCATACAAATTAAACCGAAAATCAAACGTCCGATATACGGTTTAATGTATACTAATAATCGTTTATAACTTCCCATTCATATCCTCCGGAACCATTAATTTGCATCACCAGGGGCGCTCTCATTGGCACTGACCTTCGCACTGTCAGTATCGCCGTCGGGTGCGCTAATATTGGCACTGTCAGTGTTGCCGTAATTTGAGCTGTTAGCAGCGCCGGCCACATTAGCTACCACTTGAGCTACACGCTTAACCGCGCCTTCACCGCCTAAGGCTTCTTTAACGGCATGCAAATCATCAATCATGGTATTTCGTCTAACTGAATCCTCCAATAAAGAGGTCAATTCCTTAGCAATATTCACAGGAGTTACCTGCCCTTGCAATAATTCGGGAATCACTTCGCGGCCCGCCACAATATTCGGCAAGCCCACATGGGTTAAATTCACCAATAGTTTGCCTAACATAAAGGTAACCGGCGACAGACGGTACAATAAAATTGTGGGTAAACCCATCAATGCCGTCTCCAGCGTGGCCGTCCCTGATGCAGCGAGACACACATCACAGCTTTGCATTAAATCATAGGTATGGTCTTCTGTAATTGTAACGGGCACCTTATAGTTACTAACAATAGCTTCTAATTCTTCTTTATCAATCGTATGCGCTCGCGGCAAATAAAAAGCCAAATTGCTATGCTTTTGCATGACAATTTCCGCCCCTTTAAGCATACGGTCGAGGAGTCCTAACACTTCCTGCTTACGGCTTCCGGGCATGAGCAACACCCGCTTAGTATTAGGTTCCATATGGAAATAGGCCATCGCTTCAGCCTTCGTCATAGTCGGTTTCACAATGTCCACCAACGGATTGCCCACAAATTCCACATCTACGCCGAATTCACGATACGCCGCCGCTTCAAACGGAAATATGGACGCCACTTTGGTCACCGTCTTGGCAATATCCTTGCCACGACTGCGATGCCAGGCCCATATAGTAGGTGCAATATAATAGACAACGGGAATCCCCAATTCATGAGCGACTTTAGCCAGTTTCATATTAAAGCCGGGATAATCGACACAAACCAAAACATCCGGCTTTTCCCGCATCATAATATCTTTTAAATAGGCTCTCAGTTTGAAAAAAGAAGGCAATGCCTTAACAATTTCCACGATGCCGATGTAGCCGAGCTGTTTAATATCGTACACAATATTAACGCCCGCAGCAGCCATGCGCGAACCGCCCATGCCAAGCATGGTTACCTCGGGATATAAGGTTTTTAACGCACCGGCAACACTGGCCGCATGCGTATCGCCCGATGCTTCTCCGGCTGAAAACATGACTTTCATCAGAACCTCCAAGATAGTAATTACGCTTTATCAAAATGCACTTCAAAGGCTTTTACCCTTTGAAAGGCAACCCATTCTTTATCAGAATTATTCTTCTTCCGGACCGTCAACGGCACAGATAATAAGGCCTTTTTCGTTAGCCAATTTAATAACCTCGGCCTGCTCCACAAAGATAGTGCGCTCCGCTTCCATAGCAAGAATTTTGCAATCACTATCCAGCATAGATTGAATCGTTGTAAGGCCCACAGCAGGCACATCAAAACGCACATCCTGTCGAGGTTTGGCTGTTTTAACCACAACCGCATTACCACGCCCTAAGGCGCCGCCGCGCTTAATGCACGCATCGGTCCCTTCAATCGCTTCAATGGCCATAACCGCCATATCTTTGACCACAACGGTTTGACCGATGTCGAGTCCGCCCATTTGTTTGGCCACATCAAAACCGAAGAGGATATCGGCCATTTGTTCTTTGGACGGTTTAGCCTTCGTCAAGACACCCGCCTTAGGCATGAGGGGTTTCATATAAACGGTTTGGTCCACCACCTGAATACCTTCTTTAGCCAGTTCCTCCACGATAGTCAGCATAATCGTGTCATCCTTGCGATTGCGAAGTTTAGTGAGTAATTTTATGGTCCGCAAATCAGGCATAACCAACCCTTTAAATAAAATCTCTTTGGTTACTTTGCCGAGCATGGTCACTTCCGTGATGCCTTCTTTATGAAGTGTTTTAAAAATTTTATCTATCTTTGCCACATTGATTTCATAGAAAGCATCAGCTTCTATTTTTAGCTCCGGTTCCGTGTCGGGAATAACAGCAATAACGACTACTTCATAGCCTTCCGATTGCGCTGCTCGTAAAAATTCCACCGGCAATTTACCTACGCCGGCCAGTAATCCGACTTTTGCCATCGTTTCCTCCCAGTTCTTTGTATTTAAAGACATAATATATAATATTATATCAAATTTTACCTTATTTTTGAACAAAAAGAGCCTTCCCTTTCAGGGTCAAACCACTCTTTTGACCCGTCAAGGCAAGACTCTTACTTTTTAATCGCGGCGAAGACGCATAATGCCACGGTCTGCATTGCGCAAGAAACGCAATAAGTTCTCAATTTCTACGGAAGAGTTTAATTGCATTTCCATTTCTTCAATCGCTCTGGACAAGCTAAAACCGGAGCGATAAATGATGAGGAATGCCTGTTTCAAATCATGGCGTACTTCTTCAGAAATTCCGGCGCGGGATAAACCTACGGAATTAAGGCCGATTACACGAGCCGGCTGGCCGTCGGCAATTACGTAAGGCGGAATATCCTGCACTACTTTAGCCATACCGCCAACCATGGCATTACGACCGATTTTTACAAACTGATGAATGCCTGCAATACCGCCGATAACTACTCGATCTTCGACGATAACATGTCCGGCGAGACCGGCACAGTTACTCATAATTACATTGTTGCCTACGATGCAGTTATGGGCAACATGAGTGCATGCCTGGAATAGGCAGTTATTGCCTATGCGAGTTTCTTCACCTTCACCGGTAGCACGACTGATGGTAACGCATTCACGAATGACTGTTTCATCACCAATATTGCAAAAGCTCTTTTCACCTTTAAACTTTAGATCTTGAGGTTCTAACCCTACAGCCGATCCCGGGTAAAGTTCACAACGTTGTCCAATGGTAGTCCAACCGCCTACGACTACATTGGCACCGATTTTGGTTCCGTCACCGATTGATACATTTTCACCGATTACGGCACCGGGGCCGATAATTACCCCTTGGCCAATCTTAGCGTCCGGATGTACCACCGCGGTGCTATGTATATTAGAGGTAGCATTCTCCATGCCTACTACTATCATCTATGTCACTCCTTGCTCTGTTGAGATTGCGACTATTACGCTAAATGTTGCTTTATTAATAACATAATCGTAATAAACTTAAATTAGTGAACTTTCATTTTAGAAAGTTTTACAATCAGGAACAGAGAAATTTTATAATAATTATGAGAAAATATGCTTTTATCACATTTTATCTCGAGTTTTTAAGGTTTTACTTCTTTACAAGTGCAAACATGTACTCGCCACTGGCTACCAATTTATCACCAACATAGGCTCTGCCTTCTACCTTACCCATCATGCCTTTAATTTTTACAACATCCGCTTCCATGCGAACTTGGTCGCCCGGTTTTACAGGATGACGAAAACGTACTTTATCAATGCCTGTAAACATAGGTGTAAGGCCACGATTTTCTTCCGGATAAAGAAGGGCAATGCCGCCAACTTGAGCAATCGCTTCCGTTAACAATACGCCGGGCATTACCGGGTTTCCCGGGAAATGACCTTGGAAGAACAGTTCGTTCATTGTAGCATTTTTAATGCCTACGGCACGCTTCATAGGTTCCAATTCAATAATACGATCAACCAATAATAGTGGGTATCGATGCGGTAAAATTTCCATAATGTCTTCAACTGTAAGAATCATCTTAATCCTCCTTCATTTCTTGCAAAATTTCACGGGCCAAACGGGAATTCAATTCATGACTGGACTTCAACGCAATAATATGTCCCTTAATTGGTCCAAGGAGGAATAAATCCCCAAGAATATCCAATATTTTGTGTCGAACCAATTCATCATCAAAACGCGGTACCGATAAACATTTGGTATCATCATAGACCAAAACATTATCCACATTGCCGCCCTTAGCGAGTCCCATTGCTTGCAACTGTTTTAATTCACTCATAAAACCGATAGTTCGCGCCGGTGAGATTTCACTGACAAACACGTCAGAATCTATGTCAATATCCACCTGTTGTGTCCCCAGTAGCGGATGATTGTTGACCGAAGTAAAAGTTACACGTAAACCATCATAAGGTACGATTAAAATATAACGATCGCCGTCATATACAGTATGAGCCTGTTTTACTGCATATACCTTACGCTCCGCCGCCAATTCTTTAACGCCTGCGGTTTGCATCAAATCTACAAACACAGCTGCACTGCCGTCACCAATCGGTGGTTCCGGCGAATTCAATTCTACATAGCAATTATCTATGCCCAATCCATAAAAAGCCGCCAATAAATGTTCTACCGTAAATACTTTGGCTTCACCCGATTCCAAGGTAGTAGCCCGGTTTGTATTGGTAACATTGGCCGGAGTTGCTTTAACTGAAGGATTCCCCGGTAAATCAGTGCGCACAAACACAATCCCTGTATCAGCTGTTGCCGGACGTAATGTCATGGTCACCGGCAGACCGCTATGGAGTCCTGTGCCTTCATAGGCAATTTCTTTAACGAGGGTCTTTTGCTTAAGTACCATCAGACTCCTCCTTTCCTTGTCATAACCTGGGAACGATAAGAGTGACCCTACTATTCGATTGCACATACATTGCGAAAGGTCACTCTTCAATACACTGTCTTTTATTATATACTATTCTCAAAAGACATGGCAAGTATGGCCTCAGTCCTTCATTGGATCCGGTGGTACTTCCATTTTACCTGCATAATAACGGCGTGTCCACTTCCAACGATTGTGAAGCCAGAACCAGTCTTCCGGATAGCGTCTGATATAGTCTTCAATCCATTCATTCAAACGAGTCAACGTAACTGCGGTATCTCGTTTTTTGTCATCCGTATGCTCCGCATAGAACGGCGGATGAGCGGTAACGATGTATTTTTCTTCAAATTCATCGTAGCGAATGGTTACCGGTATAATCGGAACATCCTGCATACGACCCATTACGGCAGGTCCTACCGGGGTCAAGGTTTCATAGCCGAAGAACGGCACCAATTGCCCTTGAGCAGCCGGATCCTGGTCCATAATAAGTCCAATCATAGAGCCTTTTTGAAGCTCTCTGATCATTTCGCGTACACCGGTTTTATACGTCACATGCTGATGCATGAGCGCTCTATATTCATTGATAAATTTATCGGCGTCCCCATTCTGTCTCATGGCAACCGATATTAACGGATAGCCTTCGGATGCTAAAATACCACCCAGAAGTTCCCAGTTGCTGCTGTGAATCGCCATGAGCACAGCCCCCTTACCGCCTTCTTGAGCATCATCCAAATATTCACGGTCAACCCATTCGAACATTTCTTTATATTTGCCATCCTTAATTTCCGGATAACGCAATACATCGATGATCATACGTCCGAAGCGGGTTGTACTCTTTTTAGCTATTCGTCTTGCTTCTTTAGGATCGTCTGTAATATTGCAGAATAAAATCTGCCCTATAGCCAATTTGCGGCGTTTCGGCGGTAAAAACAACCAAAAAATTTCGCCCAGCAAATAGCCGATACCATATTGTATACTATGAGGCATCATACAGATAAAAGCACTAAAGAGCTTCATAAACCTATACATATACTCTCCTATTTCGCCGCCAATTCTTCTTTTAAGGCAGCCAGTTCTTTTTCTAAACGCTTAATTGTTTTGGCCATATCCGGCAAACGATTTTCATAAGCAGCCAATTTAAGCCATTCCTTATGAGGTCGATGCGGATAGCCGGCATAGGTCCCATTGGCCGGAACATTACCGACAATGCCTGTTTTCCCTGCAAAGGTAACATTATCACCGATTGTGATGTGACCGGTACAACCGGTCTGACCGGCAAAAATTACATGATTGCCGCATTTAGTACTGCCTGCAATACCAACCTGAGCAATGAGGAAGCAATCTTCACCGATTTCAACATTGTGCCCTAAATGCACCAAATTGTCAATCTTAGTGCCTCTTCTTACCAAGGTGGAACCCATAGTTGCATTATCAATGCAGGAACAAGAGCCTACTTCCACATCATCTTCAAGAATTACATTGCCAACTTGCGGGATATGCGTATGTTTCCCCGCTTCGGTAGCAAAACCGAAGCCTTCACCGCCAATAACGGCTTTAGCTCTAAGAATTACGCGTTTACCTAAAATACAATTTTCATGAACAATGGCACCACTGTATAAAGTAGAGTCGTCGCCAATGCGTACATTGTGGCCTACGTAAACATAAGGATGTAATACTACATTGTCACCGATAACCGCATTATCATAAATTATGCAGTACGGTCCTACCGTTACATTCTTGCCTAATGTTACATTGTTGCCGATAATCGCCGTTTCATGAATACCGGTAGGAAATACTACCGGCGGATGAAAAGTTTGTAAAATCTGCGCAAAAGCGGCCTTAGCATTATGAACTACAATTTGAGGAATGCTCACATCGGCCAACGGTGCTTCTACAATGACAGCGCCTGCTTTGCTTTGCCCTACATGTTCACAATATTCGCCTATGGCAAATGAAATTGCCTGCGGTGCCGCTTGATCGAGACCACGGGTTTCCGTAATCTCAACGCTACCGTCACCTACTACTTTACCTTCTACACTCTTTGCCAGTTCCTCAACTGTATACTTCACCGTGAAAGTCTCCTCTCGCTGATCGAATTAATCGTTATTATTTGTTACTTTCAGTGCTGCCGGATGTTGCTGTGCTCTGTGCGTTAGCGTCACCACTCGCTGCCTGATTGGCATTGGCATCGCTTGCATTAGCCGCTTTGCCCATTTTGTTCAATACTTCTTCAGTCAAATCAACGCCACCGCTGATTAAAGCATTCTTTTCAACTACGGCAGTAATATTTTTTTCTTTCGCAATAGCCTGTACATTAGTATCTACAGAATTGCGGAAATCATTAATCATAGCCTGCTGATAAGCCTGAAATTCCTGCTGAGCTTTCTGTTGATTCTGCATCATCGTGTTGGCATCTTGACCGGCACTTTGATCCTGAGCTAAACGAGCATTAATTTCAGTAAATTTAGCCTGTAATTTATTATTCGTATCCTGACCTTTTTGGCTATCAGTCATGATTTTTTGCATATCTACATAACCAACCTGTTCAGTAGTACCGCAACCGGCAACTAAGCCTACGGATACCATCATAGTTAAACCGGCCAAAACACGTTTTACATTCTTATTCATTGTAAAAAACTCCTTTTATTGAGCAACCGAATAGGATGCAATAATAGCATCGGTCACATCAGTTGCATTAACATTTGAAACTTCATCAATAACTATTAAATCAAGGTTCTTTTCCTTTGCCACCACCATGGCGCGCATGCGTACATCTTCCAAAATGGCGTCATGAAGGGCTTCTACTTCACTTTGTTTTGCTTTCATGCGTGAATCCCAAGCCGTATTCCACTCTACCGGGTTTGGCAGATTATTGGTTGCCATAATAGATTCCGCTTTAGCTTTTACCATCATATCGCGACGGGCGAGTAATTCTTTTTGAAGATTAGCCGCATAGTCATCCAGTTCTTTTTGACCGGACGCACGAATCGGTGCCAACTCGGCATCGACTTTCTGCTCTAAGTCTTGCAAATTTCCCTGTACGGATTGACTGCGCGATGCCAAGAGTTCTTGCAATTCTTTCTCTTTAGCAGCCCGTTCCGCCTCAATAACAGCTTTTTGTTCTTCCGTTACCGCTATCGGTGCCGTATTGGCACTTAATTCCAATTGCAAATTAACAATTCGTAAATCCGCTTCGGTCATTTCCGTTTTAACTTCACCGCGATACTTATTGATTAAAGCGATACGCTGTTTTTGATAAGCTACATTCAGTTCCTGTTCTTTAGCTTTTACCTTAGTAATTAATTCCGTATTCAGTAAATCGGTGATTTCCTTGTCGGAACCTAAGGCCTGAAGTGCTAAAGACTGTTGCTGCGATTTTTGCGTTAAGCTTTGTTGCTCATTTTTATATTGGGCCTGCAAATCATCTAATTCTTTTTTGGCTTGCGTATATTCATCATAGGATGGATTAAATTTGATGACCTTTTCCATTTTGACAATGCCGATTTTCGGCATATTAGGGGTTGAAGTCGTTTTTTTATCATCCAAACGATTATGAATAAACAAGCCCGCGAGTAAGGCGGCCATTACAACGACAACAACAGAAATCCAACGATACTGCGGCTTCATTGTACCGCCTCCTCTCTATTTAACAAACGAATCATCTGTCCAATTATTTCTGGCTGCTTGAATCGGCAGCATCCGAGCTACCGCTTAATTTACGCTGTACCTGGTCGGTAATATCCACACCGCCGTATAAAACAGTACGTTTATCCATAACAATGGATAAGCCTTTAGCATCGGCAACAGCTTTGGATGCATCACTTACCTGACTCTGAATTTTATTCTGGATTTCCATCATTTTATCCTGAACTTTGCCTTGGTATTCAGAAGCAAGCGCTGCTTTTTGGTTATCGTCCATATTAGCGGATTTAGTATTAAATTCATCGCTTAACTGTTTCTTATAGTCATCCAATTCTTTATTGGCTTCAATAACTGCCGGTGAAGCAGCATTCAATACTTTAGTCGTATCGATAACGCCAATGTTGCTGTCCGTATCGGATGCCATGGTTGGCGTAGCCATTTGTGTGTACGCGATGGCGCCGATACCTAAGAGGAATATAACGGCAACAAATAAGGATACAAACTTCTTGTTCTTTTGGTTATTAATTAACCGCATCATAGGTAATATACCTTCTTTCTTTTTTGAAAAAATCTATGCATAATCGACTTAAACTTTATATGTCAAGATTCTTATTTTTACATTAAATATAGCCGATTAGGCGTAACCAATTATCGTCATCATTGACCACGTATTCCAAGGTCAAATAATTATTCAAATCATAGGCTAAACCGAACTCATTACGCTTGATTTCAAAATCTCGTTGAGCTCTCACATGCCAACGCCTGCCGATATCTTGGCGGAGCCACACACGACTATATTTATCGGACAAGTTATATTGGTAAGCCAAGGTAGTATCTTGCGTAAAGTGATACGCATAGGACGGATAAAACGCCCATTTATAATCATCAGGGAAGAAATTTGTTTCCAAATACCAATCTCCCTTACCTTGCTTAATGCCCGTAAATAACTTAATCCCTACATTGTGATCCGTTTCCGTCCCCATATCCAAGTATCCTTCAGCGCGTACAATATAGCGCGATGAATCGACTTGAATCTTGAGGAGTAAATCAGTCCCCAACTGCAACGTCGGCTTCATAGAAATGCCGAAGCGTTGACTGGCCCGACTATTATCGAGGCCCTGTTGAATAAAGCTGAGCAAATCATTTTCATGCCTTGCCACAAAGGCAACCGGTACGCCTTCTAACCCGACTAAATACTCATCATAGTAACGTTTAGTAGCGTAAAAAACAGTACTCGGCAACGTATTGGAAGATATTTCAGTGCTGCCGTGACGCACTACCGCTCCCTGTGGAATTAAGTAAACCTTAACCTTCGTTTGAACGCCCGGGATGATGTCTACTTGCGGAATAAATTCCGGCAATGCCCCTTCCAGCTCATTACGAACCAACTGACTCGTAACGGCCGTTGCCCAATCCAGGGAATCAAGAGGGGCACCCAAGAGAATTTGTTCAATCCGCGGTTCTACAAAAGCCACATCACGAGCTACCAATTCTTGGGCCACCGGCGTTAAGTTGCCGTATTCCACCGAAACAGCTACTGCTTGTATCGTTTGGCCGTAAGGCCGTAAACGTACATCCAACCGACTGTTAACACCCGGTGTAATTGCTAATGATTCTACCGTATAGCCGTATAAAATTCGGTCGATAATGTCGGTCGTTACTTTCTGATAGGTAGCATGCCCGGCTGCCACTGCATCCGTGTCGGCACCTACATAAAGCTTATCCGCCGCCGTTTGCACGGCAGCGGTCATGCGCTTGGCCAATACGGGCGGCAACGGTTGCCGACTGCCTGAAAGGCTAACCGTTACCGATTCAACGGGCTCAGCCTGAGCAACTGCCGTTATAGCCGCCAGCATACAGCCGGCGACTACAACTCGTAAGCCCTTTTGTTTCATAACTAGAACTGTCCACCGAAGCTGAAGTGGAATTTGTTGTCATCTTTGCTTACACCATAGTCAAGACGGATAGGTCCGATTGGTGTGGAAATACGAACACCGGCACCGACGGAGATGTTAAAGGATTTATCATCATCGTACCAAGTTACGTGCGGTGCATCCCATGCATCACCCATATCGGTGAAGAGTACGCCGGTTACTTTATTGAAGATAGGTACACGGTATTCCAAGGTAGCATTGTACATTTTCTTACCGCGGAACTGATCGTCTTCAAAACCACGCAATGTATCGGCACCACCTAAGGTGTAGAGAGCGCTGTATGGTACGTCGCCCTGTGCCCAACCTAAACGTGCACGGAAAGCGATTACCTGATTGTTACCGATAGCTTTGTAGTTACGATATTCACCGGTGAATTTGTAGTAATCGAAGTCACCACCTAAGCCGTGGCCTGCCCATTGAACGGTAGCGGATACACGTTTACCGCGTTTAGGATCGTAAATGTTATCACGGGAGTCGTAAACTTTCTGCCAAGATACGCTGTTCGTACGGCCGAAGTTATTTTCGATGTAGTTATCGTCTTTAAAATTATAAGCAGTATAAGTTCCATCATCATTTACTTTACCATTGTTCCAACGATAACTACCATATTTTTCTGGCATATAACCATCGCCACCATTTTCAGCATAGTTATAACCGCTGTTTTCATCTTCGTCAAACTTCCAGCCGTCTTTACGGGTTTCCAAGGTTACATAGTCACGGGTATATTCGCCGGTCTGACGACCTAAGGACACGTTAATCCCTTTCTGAGTTTTTACATATTGAGAAATTTCGTCCCCGTCAGAGTTATAGTCGGTGTACGTATCTTCACGGTCGAAAATGGTTAAACCAAGGGATGTGCCTTTGCTGTCAATCCAAGGGCGTAAGTAGGATACGGAGTAGTTCTTATAACCGGCCGTACCACCGAATTCCCAGTGAACTTTAATCTTGTCACCGGTACCGCGCAAGTTATCTTCCCCAACTTCTACGATACCTACGAAACCGTCGGAATCAGAGTAGCCGGCACCTAAGGTAATGGTACCTGTTTTATGTTCCAATACGTCGATTTCGATAACTACTTTGTCAGGCGTAGAACCTTCCAACAAACGTACATTAACATCATCGAAGTAACCTAAGTTATATACTTTTTCTACGGAACGACGTACGAGGAATTTATTGAACGGCTGACCTTTTTTCTGGTTGAATTCACGAAGAATGACATAATCTTTAGTCTTTTTATTGCCATGAGGCACGATATCTTCTACGATACCTTCCGTAATGGAAATATGAAGGACACCGTCTTGGTCAACGGCCATATCATTAACGCGGGCCAAAATATAACCGTCACGATTATAAGCTGCGTTGATACCTTGAATACGTTCGCCTACTTGAACCGTATTAAGAACGGTATTTGGTTGTACGTTCAAATAGTTAACGAGCATTTCATTGCTGTAAACCGTATTGCCTTCGAACTGTACGGATTTTACAACCGGGTTAACCGTTACTTTATAAGCAACTTTAACACCTTCCGGCACAACGGTAATTACCGGATTGATTTCAGATAAATAACCGCTGGAACCTAACGCGGAAATATCCGCTTTAATAGCCGCCGGCGTTAGTGTATCGCCGATGTGGCTTTTTAACAAGGCCATGTATTCATCCTGTACTTCAGCCGGTAAGCCTTCGATGGAAAAACCGGTCATTACTTTGCCTTCATATGGCTGTAATTGTTCATCTGTAACACTGGAGAAATAACGTGCATCCGGGGTGGTAATAGCCGTCTGTACGCCGGCCGCCTGTTGTTCTTCTAAACGGGCGCCTTCACCTTTGGCAACGGTCAAAACCGCTGAATCGGTAGTAGCTAACGATGAATTGTCCAACTCGATACGTTTGGCTTCTTGTTCGTCAGATTTCTGTGCTTCTTCAATCCCGCCACGAGCCGCTGTAATAGCGTCTTGAGCCGCTTGGTCTTGGGCACTTACCGCGGTAACTGCGGTAGTTGAATTCTGCGTGGTTGCTGTACTCGTTTCATCCGCAGCCCATACGGTAGTACCGCTCAACGCGGCTACCACTGCTACAGCCAACATGTTTTTATAGGCTCTCTTATTCATCATTTACTACATCCTCCTAAAATAATGCCTTCATATTTATAAACACATTGCTTTTAATGCTTTGTTAATACCTTTAATGTTTTTAATGTTCTCATTCCATTATTTTCACTGACCTATGGTCAGCTTATACATCCTGATTCTCTATTGTTCTTGTCCGCGCAGACTTCGTCCCCCTTCACGTACGGCTTCTTGAATCTGAGTTGTACTGATTACCGGTGCCGCTACTGATTCGCTAGTTTGTGATTCAGGTGTTGCCGTCTGAACAGCTGATTCCGTAGCTTGTGGTGTCTCCACAATACTGTCCGATTGTGTCGTTACCGCTTCCGCATTTTGATTCGTGTCGGCAGTAGACGTTTCAGCTGAAGCATTGACTGTGCCGCCCGCTGTATCCGTTGTGCTATTAGGGGCATCAACAGAATTTGTCGGTGTTTGTGAAACTGCCGGCATATTGCTATGAGGCGTTTCAGACATCGGTTGGGTCTGTTCTTCCATCACCGGTGCTGTATTTTTGACATCACCTTGATGTTGCCACGCATAATAACCACCGCCCAACAGCAAAGCCAAACCTACGGCAATGGACCAATAGCCTAAGCGTTGCCACAAAGCGGGTGCTCGTTTTTCATTAAGATGTTGCATCTCCGCCTGAGCCAGCATCAATTGTAATTGACCTTTAGTGGCAGAATCATCCGCATAAGCCTGCTCGGCTTTATCCAGCCAAGTCTTAACGGAGCGGATTCGTTTCTCCATATTGTCGCCAGTCTTATTCATAACGGCCTCCTTTCATACATTTATATTCGTAAGAAAGGATGATTTTGTGAACCATTTATATCACATTAATCGCAATTATTATACCATACTTAAGGTTATTTATTAACAATTTGTTTCAATCTTAGCCCTTTTTCACCTGAAATAACCTCTTTATTTTAAACGATTTGTATAGAAAACCAATGAACAAAAATCTATAACAACCAAAATCACAGTTTACAATTCAAAAATAAATTGATTAGCTGGTGAAAAAATATGAGTAACCGACAGGGCAAAATAAAAGGCTGGGAACACTAAGCTGTTCAAAATAAAAAAGGTTGCAACCCGTTCAGCGTAGCCATTTGTGTGACCTTGCTGCAACAGATTACAACCTTCCTATGTGAACGCAATTTTAATTGAATTATTAATCATTCCAGAATTTTCGCGTACGACTGAGCATCCCCCGCAAGCGCTTAATGCCCTGACGGTGCAAACGATGAATATAGCTGTTGCTCGTATCCAGTTCACCGGCTACAGATGCAATGGAACGATCCGCCAAATACACTTGTTCCATGACATGCCGCTCTTTGCCCGGCAAACGTTCCAATGCCTCCACCACTACCTGCTGAAAGGCTTTTGTTTCTACTGCCGCCTCAATGGACGGTCCTTCATCAGGAAGCTGTTCCCACCAATATTCATCATCATCGGCAGAACCGGCTAACACGGTGCCGCCCTTACCTTCTTTACGAAGGTAATCCAAGATACGCCCGCGTATGCGATGGACCGCATATAACGAAAAGGCTACCCCCTTCGCATAATCAAAACGTTCCACCGCTTCAATGAGGCCTACCGTACCTTCCTGGACACAGTCCATCACATCCGGTACAACGCGATAATACGCCATGGCTTCACGGAAAACAAGGGGCTGATAATGTTCAATAAGGGCCGTACGTGCCGACTCATCATCCTGCTCTTTGTATGCCTGCCATAAAGCGCGCTCTTCTTCAGGCGACAATAATTTAATTTTCTCTAATTCCGCTAAATATGAGTCAAGCATGCCGACCCTCCTTTCTTAATTAAAACTGAGTGGTCCACTGACCGCCAAAGAATGAATGTCCATTGCTGTTCATCCACCCGTTAACGCTATAGTGGCTGTTAATATCATACATAATCCCATAAGCTTGGGTATCATTATTAATACCCGTACTAAAGGTTACCATTAAGTCCGGCAACAAATATTTGCCGATTTCAATATTATAGTAACTGTTTGTATCTTCATTGACCGGTTCATTCGGATCCAGCGAGCCCGTAGTAATGTTGATTAAATCCAGGCCTAAGGTATCCTTGAAGGCGCCTTCAATATACCCCATTAAAGCAGACCGTACACCGGCCGCAAACAAGGCATTTACATCATCGGAAGAAACACTACTGTCATTACCGGAACTGTAACCGAATGTTAAGAGCGATACAATTTGACGTTGCTCCAGATGCGGATCGGATGTTAATTTTAAATCCATCTGTTCCACCGGACCATTCACTTCAAGATATACGCGATAAGAGCGAACCCGGGATTCCGCTTTGACACTTAAAATCGGCAAGAAGGAACCGCGTACAAAGTCGGTTTTACCTTCCGTAATCTTAAACGTATTGTTAAGATACTTCAAATTACCTTCTACTACATGGAATTCCCCGTCAATAAACGGATCCGTCGTAGTACCGCCAATATGAGCACCGCCGCCGAGCGTGAAGTCATAGAGACCACCACTGTAGAGCCGCACTTTTTTGCCCACATTCACAGTGAAATCAAGACCGATCGGCGAACCGCCTTCCTCGCTTGTGAGGGATAACGGAATAGTCATAGTGTCATTTTCTAAATCGAGATGACCTACCACCGTCGGTAAACCATCTTTGAGCATAACTCCAACCTCACCGTTCAACGGCCCCTTGAAGAATTCATGTTCTACCTCAAGGTCATTCATTTGAATAACGCCGGCGTAATTTGTCAGCGTTGTACCATTCCAGCTGAATTCACCGGAAAGGCCCGCATTGCCTTTACCCATGGACGCGCCACCGATTAGTTCGGCTTTTTGCCCTTTAAAAATAAACTGTGCCGATATATCACTCAAGTCTTTTTTTACATCTTTAAAATGTACCAAACCATGTTCCACACTAAGAGTACCGTTAACCATTGGTTGATCATAGGTACCGGTAATATGAAGGGCTCCTTTTAACGGCCCCGTCCCTTGTGTAACAGCCGGGAACATAAGCGGTAATACGCCAAGATCTGCTTCATTTACATCAAAGGTCAAATCCATGGCCGATTTATCGCCCGGTGGCAAATAACCGGATTTATAAAAAGCTGCTAACGGTACATCACCGCGAAGTTTCGCCTTATACTCACCCCGTTGACCTACCAATTGCTGCAGATGAATAACTTTGTCCTCCATCGTCGCCATCGCATAGAGGCGATCGATTGGTACGCCGTTAAGGCTGGCATTTGTCAACTCTGTGGATAATTCAACATGAGGATTTAACGTTTCCCCGGTTACATTGGCAATTAAATGAATATTGCCGGATGCCGGAATAGACGTTTTAAACAGCGGCGTTAAAGAGTCGATAGCTACATTATTGGCAGCAATCTGAATATCACTTTGACCATCTAAATCAGCAGTCCCCAAAGCGGCCAAC
The DNA here is from genome assembly GCF_003992115.1 of Veillonella ratti. GTDB lineage: Bacteria > Bacillota > Negativicutes > Veillonellales > Veillonellaceae > Veillonella_A > Veillonella_A ratti. The sequence continues at coordinate 83,251 of NZ_RQUX01000006.1, read as the reverse complement.
ATACCGTCACCGATTGGTAATTCCCCTTTGTGAATCGTTAATTTGCGGTTTTGCAAAGCCACATCAACCTTGGCAGTGCCCCATGGCTTACCGCCCATAACGATATCATCAATGGTGCCGATTAAGCGTAAATCCGGATTCTTGATTGTACCGCCTAAATCAAGACGACCGTTAATATGTCCGTCCGATTCAGGAACATCAAGTTTGGCCAGTTTCATAAAATTAACCAACTCACCGTCGCTGATGGTAGCATAGCCGAATAACCGTTGCTCGCCGTTTAACGTCATGCCCCCATCGATAAGGAATTTGCCATGTTCCCCTTCTTCAAAGGACACATTCTGCAAATATACTACGGTCGGCTCGGCATAAATATTGCCTGCAATGTTACGCAACGCCATACCGTTAACGTTAATGTCACTGGATCCTAACGTACCTTGTACAATCGGCTTATCAATGGTACCGGTGAGCGTCCCTTCAATCGTCATATAGCCTTCCACATCGGCATAGTCTTTAAGCCAAGGGCGTAAGTAAATAGTATCACCGAAGAATTTAAAATCTAAGTTACCGTTCTGATAACGACCGGCTCCATAGAAAGTAGCCCCATAGGCGGACGCAATCAAATCTCTAATACCGATATAATGCGAGGCATAACGGAAACCAAAGCGCACATCAGAATAGAGTTTACCTTGTACCGAACCGTCCCAAGCATGGACAAACCCCCGAATTTGAGGATTATCTAAAGTACCGCCTATGTCTGTACGCACATCAAGCCAACCGGTAACTTGTAAGTCAGGGTCCACCATGCCGGCTATGTTTTCAATACGAACCGTATTGGCATTCGCCTGTAGTTGTAAAGCTTTAGACGGTCCCATATCAATAGTGCCGTTTAAGCTGTAATAACCATGGCCGTCTTGGATAAAACCATTGTTAACAGTTACCAATTTATTACTTACAGTTGCTTCCGCATAGGCATTATCGAAACGAATTCGACCTACGTGACCACCATCAGAAGCAGCTATAACGGTAGCATTCGGATTGTCGATTGGCCCCGTCACACGACCGGTAACGGTAGCTTTACCGTCAAGTTCTTGTTTAGCATAATCACTAAACAAATTAAGCGGAATGTCTTTGGCATCAAACGCTATATCCAGTGCATCCTGACTTACATTGCCATAGGCGCTAAAGGATCCGGAACCGATTGTTCCGTTGAGATAATTAATAAAATAATTGCCATTTGCGCCGGCAATTTGACCGGATAGAGAATCGGTAGTAATCGAATCATAGCCGATACCGTTACCTTCAAAAGTTGCCGCAATAGCCGGCAAGGCATCAGTGCCGATCCCCTTAACATAAGCTTTACCATTAACGGTACCGTACAATGGTTGATCTACCGCCTGACCGACTAAGGCCAACGGGATATCGGTACCTTCCAGCGATGCCTCATAGGCTTGAGTTTTCGTATTAAAAGTACCGCGACCACCGGCTTCACCGCCATTTAAACTAAGTCGAATATCGGACATATCGACAATGTCATTCTGATACGCTAAGGTGGCCAAGCCTTTTTCTAAAATATAGCCTTCGTAATTAACATTAGACGCTTCAACCGTAGCATTTACAATCGGCGCCGTCGCTGTGCCATACACATGAGCAACCGTACCTATTGAACCGGTAATGCCCTTATCAAGCAAAGACTCGATTTGAATATCCTGACCGCGCAAAGTAAGGTTAAAATTTGGTTCCGCCATGTCGGTAATATTAACATTACCGTGAGCAAAAAATTGCTGATTGTTAATAGCCACCCGACCATCCGCAACCATAATATCTGTGCCGTTAAAGGTAACATGAGCCGCACCTTGACGAATTTCATACGGCTTAGGACTTATAGAGTCATTCTGATAATCGGCGGCCAAATTATTAATATCCACGGCCCCTTCAAAATTAAATTGATTGTCATTGCGACTAACGGTTAAAGCTATATTCTTAGCGGTACCACCAATTACTTTGGCATTAATATCGCTCGGAATCAAGTCATTAACATAATCTAAACGCAAGCTGTCTGCTTTAACAAAAAGGGTAAAGTCAGCAGAATCATCATTAGTATAGGAGCCCTTAAGCGTTACAGCCTGCTTATCCACATTAGCCGACAAAGCGCCGTCCAACTTAGGATAGTCTGCAAACTTAACAGCCCCGTTAATAGCTTCGATTGCTGTGTGGCGACCGTTTAGCCAATCAAGGGTAGCTATGCCGTCATTGATTATGACATTGCCTCTAAACTGCAACGGTTCTTCGCTGTCGCTCTCTTTGATGAGGGACGTAATGTTCCACGACCGGTCCGCTTTCTCCACGGCATGAACTGTCGGTTGGTTAAGCGTAACCGACCGAATCAAGCGCAATGGTGCGGATTGCCCAAACGGCAATTTTACCGCTTCCAACATGTCCAGCGATACTTCCGTATTCGGCACATCGGCCACTACTTTGCCTTCAGTGTCCTTAATCGACAAGTCGTCAATATGAACCGTCCCATCCCAACCGATTTTAAAGGATGAGTAATCCGCCTGCCCATTAATTGCTGTATTCAATTGTTCTTGTACGATAGGTCCCACTATCTGTTCCCCAACGGGGCGCAATAGTTGTGCTCCGCCAAAGGCTACGGCCAACACAACCGCACCGGCAAGCCATTTACGCTGTCCCTTTTTCATTTAAAACTCCTCGCACAAAACAGTATCTTACAAACAAATTTAATTCACATCACACACTTACAAGGATTTTTTATTTATTAGTTTTAGCCGCTTGATCGGCAACCAAAGTATTCAATGCCTGAGTCGGATTGGCTTCATTAACGAGTGCTGCCGCACCGCCGATTGGTGTTTCCAAAGGTACACCCATAGCGTTTTCCAAAGTAGCAACGGCAATATTGTAATTAAATAAAGCATCTACATAATTGTTACGAGCTGTTTCCAATTCCGTTTCCGCATCAAGTACATCAAGGTTGGTACCAACGCCGGCACGATAACGCAAGGAGGCAATACGGAAGTTTTCCTGACCTTGTTCTACGGCCACGCGCGTGCTGTCAATTGTCTGTTCAGCGGATTTCATATTTAAATAGGCCTGGCGAACAGCCAAATTAATGCTGTCCATAACCTGGTAGTTAGCTTCTTTATAGCGTTCTAAATTTGCTTCCTGCACTTTAATACTTTCGCTGGTATTACCGCCATCCCAGAGGCTCCATGATACTTTTGCGCCAATGGTCCAACCATCATTGGACGTACCGCCCCAGTTATTTCCCTGCCATCCTTGTGAAGCTGTTGCACTTAAAGTCGGTAAATAGCCGGATTTAGCGGATTTAATTTCTTCTTCTGCCGCTTTTACCGCCATTGTGCTTTGCACAAGTTCGGCACGATGTAATAAAGCATAAGCCTGGGCATCAGCCAAAGTTACGGGATACGGCGTATAGCCAAGGGAACTATCCGCCGTTTCGACACTCGTATTAACCGGAATACCGATGGAGTTATTAAGGGTTGCTTCCGCCAAATCAGCCGCATTCTGTGCTTCTACAAGGGAAGTCTGAGCGTTAGCCAAGGATGTTTGCGAAGCCAAAACATCGGATTTAGCTACGATGCCCACATTGTATTGCTGATTTACATTTGTTAAGTGACCATCATAATCACGAACCGATTGTTGCGCAATGTCTACTTTATTTCGCGCTTGAATCAAGGAGTAATAATTTTTAGCAGCTGTCAATTTAGCGGTTTGACGCGCTACTTCCAAGGCTGCATTATAACCTTCACGAGAGTAACGAGCCGATTCGATAGCCGCTTCCGCTTTACCGCCTGTATAAATTGGTACTTCTAATGAAAATGTATTGCCAGCTTTCGTACCAGTTCCTGTGTCCCCTCCGGAACGCTCTCCGCTATATGCGTAACCTACGCTAGGATTTTTAGCCGCTGCCGCTACACTTACCTGTGCACGCGCTGCTTCATACTGCCATTCCGATTGTCTTACATCACGGTTATTAGCTAAAGCCAATTCCACCGTATGAGGTAATGTTAAAGACACTTTGTCACCCACTACTTCGTCTTTAACAATTCGATCGGCCAAAGTTTGCTGTGTAATCACTAATGCTGCCTGCTGATATTTAGCAATTTTGGCATCATCACCAGAACCGGCTGCGAATACGCCGGTTGCTGTTAAAGACATTGCAATGGCTAAAGAAAGAGCTTTTTTATTTAACATGGTATTACCTCCCAAAATTAAAAGACATATCGAATGCCGTAGAAATTACCACCATTTTCTTCGCTAAATGGACGAATGAATTGAGCGATTGCATATACATCATCAAACAATCTGACTTCACTGCGAATCCGATAGCGCACATCATTTAAATCCATAACTGCTGCGGATATCGTAAACGGACCGCCAAGGCCGTAATCGACCCCGACACCTACGTCACCGTCAAACAGACCGCCACGAATCGAAAAATCATCCCCTACGTATTTGCCATACGTAAGTTCTAAGCGACTGCCGTTACCAATATTATTCGCTCCCAACGTGAATAAACTCTGACCGAATTGCAAACGGAAATCGGCATTCGGATTATATTTATTCTTCGTTGTATTATATAAGAGCTCCATATTGGCGCTTGCCTTAAAAGGGTACTTTTTTCCGGATTCACGACTATCTACGTCGCCACCGGTCAGACGATTTAACTTAGTTGTCAACTGTGCCGTATTATGCAAAGTTTCCTTAATATCCTGACTGCTCTGTGGGTCGGTTACGATACCCTGCATAGAAGCAGCCATGGAATTCAAGCTGTCAGTTGTTGTTTTCAAATTATCTAAAATAGTACGCATATCACGAGATGCCTGACCGTCGCCATCCAAATTTTGTAAGGATGTATCAAGCTGACCCGTAATCGCCGTCATATTACGTGTAATATCAGTCATGTTGGCTGTAATTTCATTAATGTTACCCTGATTATCCAGAGCCATTTGATTAAAACGAGCCGTAAGTTCCGCCGTATTATTGGCGATGATTTCTGTAGAACGAAGCGCGTTGCGAAGTGATGTCTGAGTCTGCGCATCGCCGATAATATTATTAATAGAGCCCAATGTTTTATTAGCCTCTTCCATCAATACGGTAGCTTGCTGCATCGTTTTATCAATGTCGCTATGACCGTCACCGCGAATCATATCACCGTCTTTTAAATAAACTTGAGAGTGGCCCGGTGTAATTTGAATGAATTTATCACCCAAAATACCGTCATTGGCCAAGGCAAACTCGGAGTCAATCGGGATCTCCGTATCTTTATCAATATCCATAGTAAGCGTTACCCCTTTGGCGGTAACTTCCATAGAGCTTACACGGCCCACCGTAACGCCGGAATATTTAACCTGGTTACCGGTCTTAAGGCCCGTAACCGACTGAAAATCGCCGGTAATATGCATCCGCGGCGGTTCAAATAATTCCAAACGACCAACAAAAATGATCGCCGCTGCAAATAAGCAAAGGCCGATAATGGTAAACAAGCCCACCTTAGCCTCTGTATTAAACTTCATCTGTTTTCTCCCCCTCACCGGCGCCTTCCATAATATCGCCGCCATGTATAAACTGCTGGACCAACTTGTTTTTAGATTTGCTAAATTCAGTCGGACTCGAAACTTCTATAAATTTACCCTTATCCAATAAGGCAATGCGATCTGCCACATAAAAAGCCGATTGCATATCATGAGTTACTACAATCGAAGTGCAGTGAAGATGCTTTTGCATGCTCCGAATAAGTTTGCTGATTGTCCCCGATGTTATAGGATCAAGCCCCGACGTCGGTTCATCATATAAAATAATGCGAGGATTTAAAGCAATGGCCCGGGCCAAACTGATACGTTTTTTCATGCCCCCGGACAATTCATTCGGCATGTAGTTGCCCGTATTAGGCAACTCCACCAAATCCAATTTGTCCTGCACAATTTCCTTAATTTTATCATTAGTTAATTCCGTATGCTGTCTTAGCCCGAAAGCTACATTTTCAGCCACGGTCATAGAGTCGAAAAGCGCCGAGTATTGGAACACCATCCCCATTTTTTCACGAACTTTGTTAAATTCGTCTTCGCTTAAGCCGACTACATCAACGCCGTCCACCAGAATACGTCCGCTGTTCGGCCGTTGCAAACCGATTATGAGACGCAGAATCGTACTCTTACCGGCGCCGCTGCCGCCAAGGACAACCAACGTTTCGCCATCTTCTATTGTCAAATCTACGTGGTCGAGGATAACCCTATCGCCGTAGGCAACGACCACATCCTGTAATTCAATCATGAATCTCCGGCCTCAATTAATCTCAAACTATAAGTCCGATTTTTAAGCGAACCTACAGTTACTACTATAATTATAAAATATCTGTTTCAAAATTCAATGATAAAACGCCCGCCTTTTAAGCAACGGGGCAATATTTTTCATGAAAATAATACTAAAATCAATCGACGTAGCAAACTAACAACTAGAATAACGCCATGGATAAGAAATAATTTAATACGAATACTAAAATAATACTGGTCACTACGGAGCTGGTAGTTGCATTACCTACTGCTTCAGCCCCCATTTTAGTATACATGCCCTTGTACGAACCAACAAGAGCAATTACGGCGCCAAATACACTGGCTTTGATTAAACCGTAAGTTAAATCACTGGTAACGGCAAAAAGTTGAATGGAATCGGTATAAGTCATGCCCGCCATGCCTTTAAACAACGTCGCTACCACGTAACCGCCACCGATACCGATAATAACACCGTAAAAAGCCAGAATCGGCACCATAATCATGCACGCAATCACGCGAGGCACTACCAAGTAGCCGATAGGATTAACGGCCATTACTTTGAGGGCATCAATTTGCTCGGTTACCTTCATGGTACCAATCTCGGCAGTAATGGCTGCCCCAACGCGGCCCGATAACACAACACCTACCAGTACCGGTCCCAATTCACGCCCCATGGCAATGGCCATGATACCACCAACCGTACCTTGTGCACCGTAACGAATCAAAATATCGGCAATTTGCAAGGTCATTACAGCCCCGGCAAACAATAAAGTTAAACTGATAATCGGCAACGAATCTACGCCCAAATGAGCCATTTGAAATATAACATGGCGCCAATTGGCCTTTGGTAACTGTTTAATGGTTTGGCCGATTAATATTACAGCTTCACCGCAACGTGCCAACCAACGTATCACTTCACGGCCAAGCGCTTCTAACCACTGCAAAAGTTCTCCTCCTCTTACATCACATCTATTGAAGTTCATCACATCTGCTTATAATTGAGTATGATTACTACCCCTCATTTTATCACAAAACTTTAGTCATTGTCATCAGTACCAACGATGAATATATCTAAATTTTACAATCTTTTTGAAAAAAATTCTATTTTCCGGCAAGCTGTGGCCCCACAATATAAAAAGGCGATGAACATCACTGTCCATCGCCTTCATTGCTTACTATTCAGTTTATTCTTATTGACTTACAGTTTCGCCGGAATTGTCCACTGCTTTTTTCAACTTCTTCGCATTTTCACGGGCAAGTCGAGCCTTTTCTTTATCACGGTCGGCCGGGGACATAACTTTCAATACGAATTGACCGTCGCCGCGGATAACGTATTCCGTATCGATTTTAGCTTTATACGGTTCTTTGTCATCTTTGTCATCAATGCCCGGAATACTTTCCTTCGCTTTTCCCTTCGGTACAGCGCCCGGAATTTTAGTCTCATCGGCCACATCAATTTTAGCACCTTTCGTATCGGCTTTTTCACCGTCTTCTACCATACTGACGCCATCTTCCAAGATTTCAACCACAATCTGGTTATTCGTATCCGTATTGCGCAGTTCTTTATAGAACTCGTCAAAATCTTTATACGTTTTCAAACGACGAATAATTTCATCGGTTAAATTGTATTTTTGTTTTTCCAAAAGGTATGGCAATGGTACCACGCCGCCACCGCGAACTTCCAAAGTTACTTCCCCATACGGTTGATCCTTCGGCACGGTAAAGAAGATTTCCTTCGTTATCGGTTCTTCACGGAACGGTTGTAATTTAACATTAATTACAACTGTATCCCCCGGCGATGCAACAGCCGGTGATAACGTGGCATCACCGATTACGGCGGTTTTCTTTTCCTTCGTTAAGGATGCATCCACCTGAATCCCCGCAATTTCATAATTGATAAAACGATTATTCATGAGCACGTCAATAATATTGTAAAATTCATCAACACTCTTGATGCCGATGGAATCATTGGAATAGAACATATTTGTCCGTTCCAACGGCGGAATATTAATATCACGCGGTTGGATTTTAAGAGTTAAGGTGGATGTACCTTCACCATTGCGATCCAATGTTTTACTGATAAAATTATAAACTGCCGTAGTACTTAATGTCGGTGTCAACTCATCGGCTTCCACCACTTTAACACCCGCTTCGCGAGTTCGATTCATATCGAGATCACGCACGGTAATCGCCATAGGAATACCGCTCGTAATCTTGCCCGATGTACCGGCAATACCGGCACCGCGATCTTCCGTTACGGTCCCAACTTCAGCGCCCATAGAGCCAAGCTTAAAGCCGGAATCCAAGCTTTTTACAACGGTAAAAATAGATGCATTATGCATGAAGTAACCTACAGAGCCGCGTTTTAAAAACGGATGGCCGAATGCTACGACTTTATCCTGATCCACATAGGTTACCGTACCGATTGCGCCCAGTTTCAAATCACCGTCAACGAGCAAAGCCGCTACGGAACCGCCCGCTTTAAGCGGTTTAACCACATCATCGCCATCAGCCGCTGCCGTATCATATGTGCTGTACTCATATTCCGGCAACTTTTCCTTCATAAACTTAAGAGCCGACGGGTCGAAGCCATAAGCCATAAGCGGTGTACCAAGGGGAATCAACTGACTGTCGCGCCAAGGATTGGCTAAGTTCTTTTCATAGGGAATATTCCAAAGCTTAACCATATCTTCGATTGGCGTAATCATACCGATAGTGCCATCCGCAAAGCCCCAACCGTAGGCAACGGCGCCTACCAGCTTGCCGTCAATATACGCGGGACTGCCACTCATACCGTGCACGATGCCGCCCGTTTCATCAATAACGGGGCCGGAAAATTTAGCTAAAATTAAATCGCCCGACGGGCCACGGTCTTTCATGACGCCTAAAACTTTCATATTAAAACTGGAGATATCATCTCCCGTTACTACTGTATCAACGTGTCCTTCCATGCCTGTACGCACATCGGTTACTGGCAGAAAATCAACTGCCTGTGCCGAAGCGACAACAGTGCAACAAAAGAAAAGCGCCAGTACACCTTTCATATACCGGCGTGATGAACGAAATGGCTTCATTCATAGCTCCTCTCTAAAACTATATGTCAACTGTTTTAACTGAATACTTCAGCGGAATTGCTTTGATTATTTACCGTCAACCACGGCTACAACTTGTGCGCGGTTTACTTGGTCGCCGTTTTTAACCGTTACATTCGTAACTACACCGTTAACAGTGGAACGAGCAGCCGGCATTGGGCCCGTTAAGGATTGTACTATTACCAATACGTCCCCTTCTTTAACAACTGTACCTACCGGTACAACCGATACAACCTGACCGGTTAATACGGATTCCTGGTTGACATTGGCTGCGGAGGCCGTGAAAACGAATCCGGTCGCCAGGCTTACGCCAACAGCAGCCATTACTAAAAATTTCATATATTTTTTCATACGTAAATCCTCCTTTGACTAACGTCTACATATATTATATCACGGATAAGCAAATTTATTACTAAACCCGCCTCTAATCATTAAAAATTCACATCATCGGCAACGGACCCATTAAGGGAAAATTATGATTTCCCCATAGCGCGCCGTGCCAAAACTGGTCTCATCGCGATGGAGGTAGATACCGTTGGCATATAAATCATTATCCCGCTGATAACCCGCATCAATGCCCGTAACCGCCCCAAACTCTGACAGCATACGGCCCCCTTGTTCCAAAGTTATGCCGGAAGACGCTCGATAATTGCCGGATGCCAAAAGGACAATCAATGTACCATCAGGTCGCACCCCTAATAAGGTATGACCACGATAATTGTCGCCGTCAAAATCCGTCACCATACCATTAGCCAACACGATTCGTTTACTTTGAGCCAAGGTCGTGCCGGCCGCACTGATTTTAACAATCGTAGGAACCACTTGTAAATTCACAATATCGCCGATGCGTAATGCATCAATCACCGGCACAATGGCACCATGAGCCGACAACACGATATCTGCATCAGCCAATTTAGAGTCGTTCGTACCTTTAGCTACAACCACATTGCGCCGTAACGTAACCTCTTTGCCGTATACATTGGTGTGCGTCGATGAGCCGTAAGCCGCATTATAGGCGATGAGCTCATCCGTACCGCGCGTGCGATTAACACCGCTTACGATATAAGTTTTATTCCCTTCTTTTAACTGCAATTTAGGCGTTTCCACACTAATCGTATACCCTTGATTAGGAATATAACGAAGTACCCCTACCGGCGTTATTTGATAGCCCGGTACAACGGGGATTTTTTCACCGGAAGCAAGCTGTACCGTTCCTTCCACTAACCCTTCACCGTTGAGCCCGGCCGCTACATCAGCCGCATTGACAAGGCCCACCGAAATGGCACCGGTCGGCGTCACCTCAGCCAAAGTCTCCGCCTTATCGCCGTCCGCTTTAATCACGGCCGGCTCTGTGGGCGCTACCGTAAGAGCATCTACTTTTACGCGGCCCGTATCGGTACTGGTATCCCATTTAGTATATACCACACCGTCCTTCAAGGGCTTTGTAGTTCGTTGATCATAATTATTAAACAAATCCAATACTATGCGGTCCGGATTTTGCAAAGTAAACATGTGGTAGCGAATCGGCTGATTTACACTGAGCGATAAGTCGAGGCCTGTATCTGTGCTCGCCAGGCCTACGCCTTGCAAAACACCGCTATTGCGATTATTATACTGAACCGGACCACTCGTGCGATTCGTAGTACCGGCAAAATGGATTCGTACCTGCTGTGCTTTTTCATTATAAATAGAACTCCAGCCATCCGGTAACCCCTTCATGTCAAGGACAATGCGGGTGTGCCCCACTTCATTGGTAGCACGTACGGCTGTCAAATCCGCCGCATCCGCAGCGCCGCCTACGAGCCAACTCATTATCCCTGCCATTAAGACTGCACTAAGCTTCTTCTTACAGGCTTTCATAGTTCCCTCCTTTGAAAAAATCTATAAACTATTATCGTTATTTTAGTACCATTTTATCTATTATAACATATATACCTGCTAACTACTTGAAATATTATGTGAAAATAAAAAAAGATTGCAAGCGACCTTGCCGCTCACAATCTTCTTTGTATTTATTATTCAATGACCAAATTACATAAGGCAACGCAGCTACGCTTCACCATATCCGGTCCGTTTTATTGAAACAAACCAGACTATTGGGCCTACTGCAATTCTTCCAAACTATCCTGCAAGCGATCCATTTCACGCAAAGCACGACCGGTTCCGACGATAACCGAATAACGAGGATTGTCCACCAAATAGGCCGCTACCCCGATAGCCCGCGTAATAAGGCGGTCAAAACCACTGATTAACGCCCCGCCGCCGGTTAGGATGATACCATGATCACAGATTTCCGCTACCAACTCAGGTGGCGTTTTTTCCAAAATATCTTTGATACCTTCCAAGATAACATTGACCGGTTTTTCTAGCGCCATCTGCACTTCCTTGGAACTTACTTTAATAGCCTGCGGCAAGCCGCTCACAATATCGCGACCGCGCACGGTTATTTCTTCTACCGGCGCTTTACGATCCACCGTACCGACAGCGATTTTTACTTCTTCCGCCGTACGCCGACCGATTAATAGCTTACGACGTCGTTTGATATAGCTGATAATGGCTTCATCAAACTTATCACCGCCCATGCGCAAAGACTTACTCACTACGACACCGGTGGTGCAAAGCACGGCAATATCCGTAGTACCGCCGCCTACGTCAACCACAATGGCTCCGGCAGACGCTGCTTTATCAAGGCCCGTCCCCAAAGCGGCCGCCAACGGCTCTTCGATGAGCACCGTCTTACGGGCACCCGTTTGAAGTACCGCTTCGATAACAGCCCTCTTTTCAACCGGCGTAATGCCGGACGGCACGCATATAACGATGCGCGGTTTGAATAAAGTCGAGGCCGGTAACACGCTCTTAATATAGTAACGAAGCATGAACTCCGTCATGTCATAGTTATTAATAACACCGTCCTGAAGGGGGCGAATAACTTCAATATCCGCCGGCGTGCGCCCCAGCATAATGCGTGCGTCCTCACCGACAGCCACCACTTCATGAGTGTGAATATTCCAAGCTACATAGGCCGGTTCATCAAGCACAACACCTTTGCCTTTAATGTAAATCAATACATTCGTCGTGCCCAAGTCAATGCCTACGTCATAGGCCCACCACAGCGCCAATTTTTCAAAAGGAGATACCCATTTATCTGCTTTCTTGGCTACTATTTTAGGCGTGGTCGTCGCAATGGGTTGCGTGCTTCGTTTGCGTCGCTCTTCACGCTTTTGCAAAACTTCGGCACGGCTTACCTTTTTCTTACTCGTCCACCCGAACAATGTCAGCACCTAACCCTTTTAATTTGCCTACCAAGTTGTCATAACCTCGGTCAATATGCGACAACTGAGTTACTTTCGTAACACCTTCCGCCGCCAATCCGGCACACACTAAAGCAGCTCCGGCACGCAAATCGGTAGCCCGTACTTCGGTGCCTTTCAATTTAGGTACACCGTCAACAATAGCACGACGCTCTTCAATGCGAATCTGAGCACCCATTTTCTTCAATTCATCGACATGCATAAAGCGGTTTTCAAAAACCGTTTCCATAACCGTACTGGTACCCTTGGCAATGGTCGTAAAGGCCATGAATTGAGCCTGCATATCCGTCGGGAAGCCCGGGTATGGTAATGTCTTAATATCTACGGCTTTTACATTGCCGTCGGAAATAACGCGAATACCGTCCACATCTTCCTGCACGGTTACGCCGGCTTCTTTCAATTTCGCCACAACCGGTTTTAAATGCTCGGATAAAGCATTTTCAACATACACGTCACCGCCGGCCATCGCCGCTGCGATGAGATACGTACCGGCTTCGATACGGTCGGGAATTACCGTATGCGTAGCCCCTTTTAATTCTTTAACGCCTTGGATACGAATTACATTCGTGCCGGCGCCGCGAATATCGGCTCCCATACTATTTAAGTAAGTTACTAAATCTACAATTTCAGGTTCTTCCGCAGCGTTTTCGATAATCGTTTTACCTTCCGCCATGGAAGCCGCCATAATTACGTTTTCCGTAGCTCCAACACTTGGGAAGTCGAGATAAATCTGATTCCCTTTAAGGCCTTCCGGAGCGGATGCCAATACATAACCGTCTCCCATTTCGATAGTAGCACCTAAAGCTTCAAACGCTTTTAAGTGTAAATCAATAGGACGCGAGCCGATGGCACAACCACCGGGTAAAGAAATACGGGCTTCACGACGGCGTGCCAATAAAGGTCCCATAACTAAAAACGACGCACGCATGCGGCGAACTAATTCATAGGGAGCTTCTGTAGCCGTAATTTCCGAAGCATCAAACCGGATTTCCTGATTAGCTTCATCCTTGGTAACTTTAACGCCTAATGCTGAAATTACCTCACAAATCGTATGTACATCCTCTAAATGAGGTACTTCTACTAATCGACTTGGCGTCGATGCCAACATGGTGGCCGCAATAATCGGCAACACCGCATTTTTTGCGCTACTTACACGAACGCGACCATTCAACGGTTTACCGCCGTTAATGACGAGCTTTTCCAACAATACTTCCTCCCATAATGCAATCTATTAAGCTATAGTCTTACATGCAATCTATTATTCTATAGTATGATAGTTCTTCTTTAAATTCTACCTTATAGTATACTTTAAAACAGGCTGTTCATCAAGTACCGCACCCACACAAAACACACATAAAAAACGGCCTTATATCAAAAGATATAAAGCCGTTTTGTTATAATCTTTACGCGAAAGTCAACGATTATTTCGCTTTCATAGATTTTAACTTGCGGTCCAAACGATGAATAGTATCAACAAAGCGAACCGTTCCTGTTTTATAACGCATTACAACGGATTCCGTACGAGCACCGCCGGCAAAGTATTTAATACCGGATAAAATATTGCCTTCCGTAATGGCCGTTGCGGAGAAAATTACGTCTTCACCGTGAACGAGGTCATCAATAGTCAATACTTTATTTAAATCCGTAATGCCCATAGCATGACAACGACGAACTTCTTCGTCATTTTCAGGCAACAAGCGCGCTTGCATATCGCCGCCCGTACATTTTAAAGCAGCCGCTGCCAAAACGCCTTCCGGAGCCCCGCCGGTACCGATAACCATGTGAATACCGGAGCCTTCAAGACCACATTCCATAGCCGGATTTACGTCACCGTCGGTGATTAAACGAATACGGGCACCCGCTTCACGAGCTTCGCGCATAATCGCTTCATGACGCGGACGATCAAGCATAACAATAGTCATATCATCAATACCGCGTTCCATTTTTTCAGCCACACGACGCAAGTTTTCAGTAACACTGGCATTCAAATCGATAACGCCTTTGGCACGAGGACCTACGCAAAGCTTCTGCATGTACATATCAGGAGCATGCAACAAACCGCCTTTAGGAGCGATGGCCAATACTGCGATAGCACCATTTTGACCTTTAGCAATCAGATTCGTACCTTCAATCGGATCCACCGCGATGTCCACAGCTTCACCGCCGGCACCTACTTCTTCACCGATGTAAAGCATAGGGGCTTCATCGATTTCCCCTTCCCCGATAACAACGGTACCCGAAATAGGTACTGTATCAAAGGTTTGACGCATAGCATCTACAGCGAGTTGATCGGCGCCGTCTTTCTCACCGCGACCAAGCAAACGACCACTGCGAAGCGCTGCCGCTTCCGTTACACGTACAAATTCCAAAGCTAATGTTCTATCCACAGTTTTTACCTCCTTAAAATGCCCTCTTACGTAGCAGGGCAACACGACTCCTTAATTATTTGTTGGCTGCTTCCCAATCTGCTAAGAATCTGGCAAGACCTGCATCCGTCAAAGGATGTTTCATCGAGGCAGTTAACACCTTGTATGGCACCGTGGCAATATGAGCGCCCGCTTTCGCACACTGCGTCATATGCATTGGTGTACGAACGGAGGCGGCAATAATTTCAGCCTTAATGTCATGCATAATAAAGATTTCGGCAATATCTTCAATCAAAGTAATGCCGTCCATGCTCATATCATCGATACGGCCTACGAAAGGACTAACGAATGTAGCACCGGCACGAGCGGCCAACAAAGCCTGGTTAGCGGAGAAGATTAAAGTAACGTTAGTTTTGATGCCTTCTTTGGAAAGAATCGAAACGGCTTTGAGACCTTCTTCCGTCATAGGAACTTTGATGACAACGTTTTTGCCCAATTTAACGAGCTCATGCGCTTCTTTGACCATTTCAGGTGCTTCAGTAGCAATAACTTCAGCACTTACAGGGCCGTCAACGAGTTCGGCAATCTGTTTGATCACTTCTTTAAGGTCGCGTTTTTCTTTAACAATCAAAGAAGGGTTGGTCGTTACACCGGCAACGAAGCCCATTTCATAAGCGGCTTTAATTTCATCAAAATTGGCAGTATCAATAAAAATTTTCATAGGAACTCCTTTTTAAAAACACTGTAGACCGTTAAATTTTATCGCATAGGTGAAGGTCTGACATTCGTCAGACCTTATGCCTTACACTTCTATTTTACAGGTTTAATTACTTCTGCGCCACCCATATATGGTTGTAAAACTTTAGGAATGCGAACGGAACCGTCAGCTTCCTGATTGTTTTCCAAAATAGCGGCTACCGTACGACCTACAGCCAAACCGGAACCATTCAAGGTATGAACGAATTCAGGTTTGCTCTTCGCATCGCGACGGAACTTGATATTACCGCGGCGTGCCTGGAAATCGGTCATATTGGAGCAGGACGAGATTTCACGGTAGCAATCCTGAGCCGGCATCCAAACTTCTACGTCGTAGGTTTTAGCGGAACCGAAGCCGATATCACCGGTGCAAAGGGTAATTACACGATGTGGTAATTCCAATAAACGTAATACTTCTTCCGCATTATCAGTTAAAGATTCGAGTTCCTGATAGGATGTTTCAGGGGTAGCGAATTTTACCATTTCAACTTTGTTGAACTGATGCTGACGAATGAGACCGCGTGTATCGCGACCGGCCGAACCGGCTTCCGCACGGAAACAAGCGGTGAAAGCCGTGTAGTATTTAGGCAATTCATCTGCACTCAAAATTTCGCCCGCATGGAAGTTCGTAAGAGTAACTTCAGCGGTCGGAATGAGGAAGTATTCCGTGTTTTCTACTTTATACATATCTTCGGCAAATTTAGGCAATTGGCCAGTGTTGGTTAAAGTCTGACGAGTTACCATATACGGTGTCATCATTTCGGTATAGCCTTGTTGTTCGGTGTGAAGATCAAGCATGAAGTTGATCAACGCACGTTCCAAACGGGCACCGAGGCCTTTGTAGAATGTGAAACGGGCACCACTTTCTTTAGCGGCACGTTCCCAATCTAAAATATCGAGGCTTTCGCCTAAATCCCAGTGAGCCTGAATAGGGAAATCAAATTCACGAGGTTTGCCCCAACGACGCATTTCAGGATTGTCGTTTTCATCTTCCCCTACCGGTACGGATGCATCGCACATATTAGGCAACATGAGGGCAATGTTTTGGAGTGAAGATTCAGTTTCACGAATTTTGCCGTCAAGCTCAGCAATTTTGTCGCCCACTTTCTGCATTTCCGCAATTTTATCGTCC
Source organism: Veillonella ratti (assembly GCF_003992115.1). Classification (GTDB taxonomy): domain Bacteria; phylum Bacillota; class Negativicutes; order Veillonellales; family Veillonellaceae; genus Veillonella_A; species Veillonella_A ratti. The sequence goes on along the minus strand of NZ_RQUX01000006.1, from coordinate 66,283 downwards.
GCATTTTCTTTATTGCGTTTTAACTGACTGATTTCTGCGGTTACTGAGTTGCGCTGTGCTTTTAATTGTTCTACTTCTTGAATTAAATCCTTGCGCAAATCATACAATTTGGCAAAGTTTTCCAAATCGCCGGTGGTATGGCGATTGTCCAAGTTTTGCTGTACTGCTTCCAGATTTTCTCTAACGAAACGTAAATCTAACATATCCATAACCTCTTACTTAAAATGCGTGCCCAATGGCACAATGTATTATTAATTACACTTAATCATACCACATCTGCACAGTTTTTGCCATGAAAAAAAGTGGCCACGCATATTACATGGCCACCATACAGTGTTTCCGTATAAAATTATATCTTACTTATTCAGCTTTGTCAGCTTCTTCAGCTTCAACAGCTTTAGCTTCCGTTTCCGGTTTCATGAGTGGGAATAACAACACATCACGAATAGAAGCGGAATCAGTTAAGAACATAACGAGACGGTCGATACCGATACCGAGGCCCGCTGTTGGCGGTAAACCATATTCCAAAGCGGTTACGAAGTCTTCATCCATGCGGTGAGCTTCATCATCGCCGGCGGCACGTTCCTGTAACTGTTTTTCAAAACGTTGACGCTGATCGATTGGGTCGTTCAACTCGGAATAACCGTTCGCCAATTCACGACCGTATACGAAGGCTTCAAAACGTTCCGTAGTCAATGGTTTTTCACGGTTCTGTTTAGCCAATGGAGAAATTTCCAACGGATGACCGTAAACGATGGTTGGTTCAATCAAGTTTTCTTCTACATAGTCTTCGAAGCAAAGATTGATAATTTTGCCGATACCGTCGCGGTCCGTGTATTCCACATTCAAGCGATCCGCAATAGCGCGCGCTTCTTCCAATGTTTCAACGGCGTCGAAATCTTCGCCCGTATATTTCTTGATGCCTTCCTGCATAGTAATACGGTTCCAAGGCGGCGTCAAATCAATTTCAGTGCCCTGGTAGTTGATTTTAGTCGTACCGAGTACTTCCTGTGCACAGTAAGCCACGATGTTTTCAGTCAACATAATGGCATCTTCGAAGTTGCCGTAAGCCTGGTAAGATTCCATCATGGTGAATTCAGGGTTATGGCGGTTATCGATACCTTCGTTACGGAAGGAACGGTTAATTTCGAATACCCGTTCCAAACCGCCTACGATAAGGCGTTTTAAGTGTAATTCAGGGGAAATACGCATGTAAATGTCGATATCAAGCGCATTGTGATGAGTAATGAACGGACGAGCCGCAGCACCACCCGGAATAGCGTGGAGCATTGGTGTTTCCACTTCCATGAACTGATGAGCGTTCATGTACTGACGCATTTTAGCCACGATTTGGGTGCGTTTAATAAAGGTATCGCGCACTTCCGGATTTACAATCAAATCCACATAGCGTTGACGATAGCGAAGTTCCGTATCTTTTAAACCATGCCATTTTTCAGGTAACGGACGCAAAGATTTAGAAAGCAATGTAAGTTTGTTAACTTTAATAGTGATTTCGCCCATGTGTGTGCGGAATACATGGCCTTCGATACCTACGATATCGCCCATGTCGAGCATTTTCACATGTTTATAAACATCTTCACCTAAAATATCTTTACGCAAGTAGATCTGAATATCACCGGTTAAATCACGAATATTGGCAAATGCCGTTTTACCGTGGGATCGAATCGTCATAAGACGACCGGCTACGGTTACCGGCTGATCTTCAAAATCACGGAAGTTGTCTTTTATTGTTGCCGCATGCTGCTGTACTACAAAACGCTGGCCAAAAGGATACACTCCGTCTGCCTCGTATTGCGCAAGCTTATCGCGACGAATTAACATTTGATCATTTAATTCCTGCTGTTGTTCTTGTACTGTAGTCGCTTTTTCTTCGCTCACTTACATGGCCTCCTAACTTCATCTGCTCAAATACGGTATTACTTATAGTATAACAGTTTTGAGCCCATTTTTGGTATATTTTATTGGCTGCCACCTTATTAGCTGGCTACTGCCGTATTAGCTGATTGCTAAAATTTTGAAAGTCGCTACACCGTCCGGTGTATTCACTTCAACGGTAGCACCTTTTTTCTTACCGAGAATAGCGCTGCCTACCGGCGATTCATTAGAAATACGGTTGTTGAAAGGATCCGCTTCGGAGGAACCTACAATTACATAATCCAATTCTTCGTTAAATTCTTCGTCTAATAATTTAACTTTACTGCCCACGGATACTACGTTTTTACGAGTTTTTTCGTCAATAATTTTAGCCGTGTTAATTTTATTTTCTAATTCAATGATATGACCTTCGATAAAAGCCTGTTCATTTTTTGCATCATCATATTCAGAGTTTTCACTGATGTCGCCATATTCGATAGCCGTTTTAATACGCTGCGCTACTTCAATACGACGAACAGATTTGTAATGAGCTAATTCTTCTTCAAGTTTCTTAAGACCTTCTGCGGTTAACAGTGTTTCTTTAACTTCTGCCATAATAGGACTCCTCTTCCAATAGTTGTTTAGCTATAAAGAAAAAGTGTCATACACTGACACCTTTGCTTTACATCACATATTTTTACGCTTTTTACGTAATTTACGTAATATTATAACAATAATTTTACTGCATTGTCAATTTTACTACAGTGCAATTTTACTGCCTTGTCAATTCGGCAGCATACGTGGCAATAGCCTCTTTAAAGGCTGCTTCCGTATATAATGTATTGATTCGATTACGCCATTTAGCCGACTCCGGCAGCCCCTTAATATACCAGCCGGCGTGGGTACGAATTTCACGTACGCCCAGCGCCGTCCCCTTATATTTACACAAGAGTTCAAAATGACGCAATAACATGTTCAAACGTTCATGAGCCGTTGGTTTCGGCAACAAAGTACCGTTAGCCAAATACTGATTCACCTCGTTAAAAATCCACGGATTTCCTTGGGCACCGCGACCAATGAGAACCGCGTCGCAACCTGTTTCATCAAGTAACGCTTTAGCGGATACAGCATCCACCACATCACCGTTCCCCATTACGGGTATCTTCAACGCCTCTTTTACTTCTTTAATATAGGACCAATCGGCATGCCCCATGTACATCTGCTCCCGCGTACGACCGTGAACGGCTACGGCAGCAACGCCAACCGATTCAATACGTTTTGCAAAATCGAGTACATTTTTGGATGTATCATCCCAGCCGAGGCGCATCTTTACCGTTACCGGTACTTTTGCAGCCTTAACGGCGGCTTCCGCCACACGGGCTGCCAAATCCGGTGTTTTCATAAGGGCTGAACCGTCACCGGATGATACTACTTTTTTAACCGGACAGCCCATATTGATATCCACAATATCGGCACCGGCACGCTCCACCACTTGCGACGCCAAAGCAATCGCTTCCGGGTCGGAGCCGAAAATTTGCATCGATACGGGATGTTCCACATCCTCCATGAAGAGTAAATCTTTCGTATGCTCATTTTCGTATTTAATGCCCATGGCGCTCACCATTTCGGTGCATACCAAAGCGGCGCCGTGCTCTTTTGCAAGGAGCCGATAAGCAATATCGCTGACCCCCGCCATGGGAGCCAGCACAGCCCGACCGGTAATCGGCACATCGCCGATATACCAGGTCGAATTATTTATTTCGTTCATACAACAATCGTAATCCTTCTAGGGTCAACATCGGCTCGATATAATCGATAACGTCCGTTTCCGCATTGATTAAATGAGCCAAACCGCCGGTGGCAATGACCTTTACACCTTCCGGCATTTCTTTTTTCATGCGAGCCACAATGCCTTCCACCTGACCCACATAACCGAAGAGAACACCGGATTGCATGGAGGTTACTGTGCTTTTACAAATAACCTGGCCCGGATTTTTCACTTCAATACGTGGCAATTTAGCGGCACGCTGGAAGAGGGCTTCCGCCGAAATCTGCACGCCCGGTGCGATAGCACCGCCGATATAATCGCCGTTTGCCAAAATGGCGCAATAAGTTGTGGCCGTACCGAAATCGATAACAATCAACGGACCGCCATACTTTTCATAAGCCGACACGGCATTAACAATGCGGTCTGCCCCCACTTCGCGGGGATTATCGTATTTAATGGCCATACCGGTTTTGGTTCCCGGCCCTACAATAATCGGTTTAACATTAAAATAGCGCAGGCAAACGCGCTCCAATGTAGGCATCAACGGTGGAACTACCGATGAAATAATAATTGCCTCAATGTCGTTGATATTGACTTGGCGATCGTGAAAAAACAAGTTCATCAACAATACGCCATATTCGTCGGTCGTACGGACGCGGTCCGTGGAAATTCGCCAATGACCGACCAATTCTTTCTTTTTATATACGCCGAGTACAATATTGGTGTTACCTACATCAACCACTAATAACATGTTTATGTCAGCCTCCTACTTTATGTGCTGGTCGTATGGACACGTCACCGGCCACCACTCGTTCTACGGAGCCATCAGCACGTTCTATCATAAGATTGCCATCGCGATCAAGGTCGATGGCTTTACCTTCATACGTATTGCCCGGAGCCCGTACTTCTACGTCCTGCCCCAAAGTAATACTGAATTCCTTCCATTCTGCCAAAGTGCTGTCAAACCCTTCAGCCAACACTTTATTATACTGCATTTCCATCTCTTGTAAAATAATATTTAATGCCTGCCGGCGATCAACTTCAACGCCTTCCATGGCAAAAGATGTCGCTACATCTTTAATAAATTCAGGCAGTTCATCCTGTGTACTGCCCGTATTAATGCCGATACCCATGACAATATACGAGATGGCTTCCATGGTACCGTTCATTTCAGTTAAAATACCCACTAATTTACGGCCGTTTACCAAAATATCATTCGGCCATTTAATCCCTGCTGTATTGAGGCCTAAACGGCGGAATGCTTTAATGAGCGCCACCGCCGCCATGAGCGTACATTTAGGAGCTTCAATCGGCAAGAAAGAAGGGCGCAATACGATACTGAACCAAAGGCCTTTGCCATATGGTGAAAACCATCCGCGATTTAAACGACCGCGACCGGCTACCTGTTCTTCCGCTACTACTACAGTACCCTCCGGCGCACCTTCCGTGGCCAATTGACGGGCTACTGCGTTACTGGATTCAAGACTTGGTACATAGTGATAATTGCGTCCGAATGTTTTTGTCGTCAAAACCGATTCCATTTCAAGGGGACTCATTAAGTCGGGCTCATCCACCAAGCGATAGCCTTTTTTAGTGAATGATTCAATAATATACCCTTTTTTACGCAAAGCTTCAATATGTTTCCAAATAGCCGTACGCGAAACTTTGCACCGTTCCGACATGCGTTGGCCTGATACAAATTCACCTTTATTCTCACGAAGCAGCTCTAATATTGCATCTCTCATCCTAATTGATGCCTCCTTTATGAAAAAGGGCCGCCTTACCGGCGGCCCTATGCCAATCGGTGTATACCGATTATTATTTGTTTGTGTCAGATGTGTCGCCGTTAGTTGTACCGGAGTTTGCACCTTCAGATTCGGTGGCAATAGCATCAGGAACGATAATCCCCGCTGCTTCCAAGGCACTCTTAGCGCCATTTACTTCCACTGTATTTGGGTCCGTAATAGTTCCGTATTTATACAAGTTCTCGATTTGAGTATGGTCAATGGTTTCTTCTTCCAAGAGCACATTCGCCATATTGTGCAAGAACTCGATATTATCGGATAACAACTGCATTACGTCATTATAAGCTTCCGAAACAATTTTATGCATTTCCGCATCAATTTTTTCGGCTACCGCTTCACCATAGTTGCGTTCATGACCAAGGCTACGGCCTAAGAACACCTGTTCCTGATGTTCGCCGAATACGAGTGGTCCCAATTCATCACTCATACCGAGGCGCGTAATCATATGACGAACGATGTTGGTAACTTGCTGTAAATCGCCGGACGCACCGCTACTGATTTCTTTCAATACGAGTGCTTCCGCACAACGACCGCCCAAGGCTACACGGATACGTGCGAGCATCTGGGATTTTATCATATAATTCTGTTCTTCCACAGGTAACATCATGGTGTAACCGCCGGCACGACCGCGCGGAATAATTGTTACTTTGTGAACCGGATCGGCATCAGGCAATAAATGAGCCACGATGGCATGACCGGATTCATGATACGCCGTCAAACGACGTTCTTTGTCACTTACTACATGACTGCGGCGTTCCGGACCGTAACTTACTTTTTCACTGGCTTCTTCCAAATCGGCCATAGTAACTTGTTTACGATTCTGACGAGCAGCCAATAAAGCAGCTTCATTCAACAAGTTGCTCAAATCGGCACCGGTAAAGCCCGGAGTCTTTTTGGCAATTGTGCGTAAGTCCACATCCTCAGCCAACGGTTTGTTGCGAGCATGTACTTTTAAAATAGCTTCACGACCGCGCAAATCAGGTTTATCTACTGTTACCTGACGGTCGAAACGACCCGGACGAAGTAAGGCCGGATCCAAGATATCAGGTCGGTTGGTAGCGGCGATGGTAATAATACCTTCGTTTGCACCGAAACCGTCCATTTCAACGAGTAACTGGTTCAACGTCTGTTCGCGTTCATCATGACCGCCGCCGAGACCGGCACCACGTTGACGACCTACCGCATCAATTTCGTCAATGAAAATGATACAAGGCGCATTTTTCTTAGCTTGTCCGAAAAGGTCACGTACACGGGAGGCACCGACACCAACGAACATTTCTACGAAGTCGGAACCACTGATGCTGAAGAACGGTACGCCCGCTTCCCCGGCTACGGCACGAGCCAATAAAGTTTTACCTGTGCCCGGAGGTCCGAATAAAAGAACACCTTTAGGAATTTTCGCGCCGATAGCATTAAATTTGCCCGGATTGCGCAAGAATTCTACAACTTCTTCCAATTCTTGTTTAGCTTCATCCGCACCGGCTACATCTTTAAAAGTTACATTAACTTTGCCTTCGCCCTGCATTTTAGCACGGCTTTTGCCAAAGTTCATAACGCGACCGCCGCTGCCCTGCGTCTGTTGCATGATAAAGAACCAAACACCAATCAACAAGAAGATTGGCAATACAGAGCTCAATAAGCCCATCCACCAGGAAGGTTGTTCCGGTGGTTTTGCAGTGATTTGTACTTCATTTGTAGTCAGCTGATTCATTAAAGTAGGATCAGTCGGAGCATAGGTACTGAACTCCGTACCGTTCTTAAGCTTACCAACAATGGCATGGTTATCCGTAATGGTAATACTGTCTACTTTCTTCTGCGTTACATACTGTAAAAAGCTGGTGTAACTAATCTCTGACTTTGCCGTATTTGTACTGGAGAACGAATTGATAACTGTAGCCGCTGCCACAATAATCAAAATGTACAACAGTGCATTTTTCATAAAACGACCCAATCTATTACCCCTTTCAAAATGTCTCAATATGATTTATTTATCATCACTATATCGAAAAAATATATTCTGACAAACATATTACCATATTTTAGGTTAACATACAATGCATTTGTAATTTATATTGATTATTGTCTATATTTATTTTGATGTGTATACTTCTTCTTTAAGTACGCCGATATATGGCAAATTACGGAATCTTTCAGCGTAATCTAAGCCGTAACCGACTACGAAATAATCAGGAATCACAAAGCCCTGATAATCTACGTGCACGTCTACCGTACGGCGATCCGGTTTGTTTAGTAACGCTACCAAACGAACGCTCTTGGCGTTACGGGATTTTAAGTTTTCCAATAAATAGTGAAGCGTATTGCCCGTATCTACAATATCTTCAACAACAATGACATGCTTGCCTTCTACCGGTTTGTCCAAGTCTTTCATAATGCGCACTACACCGCTGCTTACCGTGCTGTTGCCATAACTGGAGCAAGAGATAAAATCTAAAGCTACATTGCCTTCAATGGCACGCGCCAAATCGGCAAAGAATACTACGGCCCCTTTTAATACGCACACGAGAACTACGTCCTCGCCTTTATAATCAGCAGAAATCTGTTTGCCCAGTTCGGCAACCCGTTCCCGCAAGGCTTCTTCAGTGATTAATACTTCCTTAATGGAATCTAACATTTACTTTTCCTCCTCGATAGAACAAGCCCAATATTCACTCGTTTGCTCATCCCACACAATTGTGGTCGTCTTCGGCTGCACTTTTGAAAAAACTACCTTATCACCGCATATAAACCATAAAGCATCCCGCTCCTCAGTCGGCACTTTACGATCTATGAGCCAGTCTTTCAGCTTTTTATGTCCCCATATACGACCGTCACGACGCGTCAACACTATACGGTCACCGGCCTTGCGCTGTCGAATTTCAGGGCCCTTAGCTGCCAAGCGGCGCGGAATTAACAGATTCTCTCCGGTTTTTAAAGGCATCGGCTCCACCACCGGCCCTGCCCATGTGAGTGCTCGTAATTCCCTTATGCGATATTGAGTCATTTTCAAATCAAATGCTACTAAACGTCCAATTTGTATTATATCATATTGCGCCGCAACCTTCACCTGTGAACACATAAATTGTTTTCTTTTTTTGCCCTTTACGACTTGTCTGAGTTCGGCCACATGAGCACCGGAGAAAGTATTTTTTATGTCAAAAAGGCCAAACACATATCGCCACAAACGATAAAATAAAGCATCCGGCAAAGCGGCCACTTCATTTCGTTTTAACTCTATATAAGGTGTGTCTGCTTCTTTTTGGGTACACACAATGCACAATTCGTTAAATTTTCGCTTTGCTTCAGCGGTCAAAAAAGCCTCATCCTGCCCCATATGCTCACCTAACCGAGCCAATGTGGCCACAATATTAGGATTAAACTCTTTTAATAAAGGCAGCACTTCCAGCCTCAAACGGTTGCGCATATAAATAGGCTCGTCATTTGTCTTGTCGTGAGCAAAAGGCAACGCCAATGCCTTCACATACGTTAAAATCTCTTCTTTCGTAACTCCTAAAAAGGGGCGCCAAAGATCGTCCGCGATTACTTGCATGCCGGTGAGCCCGGCCGTACCGCTGCCGCGAATCAGATGAGCCAAAATAGTTTCCGCCTGGTCGTTCTCATGATGAGCCGTGGCAATATAATCATAACCTTCAGCTTGGCAGATGCTTCTAAAAAACTCATAACGCAAACGGCGACCGGCCGTTTCGACAGATTCACCGGATTTCTCGGCCGCCGCAGCTGCATCAATAGTAAGGGGATAGAACGGTAAGTCGTGGGCCTTCGCATAATGCGCTACCATAGCCAGCTCGTCTTTACTTTCAACGCGCAAGGAATGGTCTACACAGGCCACACCGATTGCGAGAGCCGCCTCAGTGCCCTCACCTTTAGTTGCCATAAGCCAATGCAGCAGTGCCATCGAATCGGGCCCGCCGGAACAAGCTACCAGCACTTTACTATTTGGCGGCACCGTACCATGCTTTTGGGCAAAGGCTGCTACTTTATTTTCAAAGGATGCAATAATAAACTCCTTCTTTTCAATGTTAACCATGTGTCCACCTCCCTTCTCACTATCTTTTCAGCACTATATATTTATTTCACCAAACGTTGTTGCATTCCTTCCATGCCGTCGCGTTCACTCACGATAACATGAGGGATTTCGTGCCAATCCATGAAGGATGTTGAAATTTCGGCGCCGGCCACAATAATATCCGCTCTGGTAGCCGGTAAGCCCGGTACCTGTAACCGTTCTTCCGGCGTCATATAACGAAGTTCCAGAATCATGCCTTCAATGACGGCACGCGTCAACTGATGCCCTTGAATGAGGCCCGGATTATATTCCGTCATTTTAAGATGCATAGCCGCCAAGGTCGTAGCCGTGCCGCCTACAGCAATGAACTCACCAAAAGGCCCTTCAATCGGCAACGGATCAAACCAAGGCCGTGTCTCCTGCCAAACTTCCTGCGGTCCTTCATCGGAACGTTCTTTGAGGCGTACCGCCCCAATCGGGTAAGAACGATTCCAATAGGCCCCTTCGGCTGTGCCGAGAGCGATTTCCGTACTGCCCCCGCCGATGTCGATTAAACCGAAATGGCGTTCATCACCGGGGAATGAGCTTATAGCGCCGGCAAATCCGAGAGCCGCCTCTTCTTCACCGGTAATCACATTCGGTTCCATAGGACAAACTTTAGCTGCCTCTGCCATGAATGCCTCACCGTTAGCTGCTTCACGTACGGCACTGGTAGCCACCCCTACTACACGGGTAGCGCCGTAACTTTCGATGAGCCCTTGGATTTCTTTTAACGCATCCAAGCTGCGCGTCATAGCCTCTTCGGTCAATTGACCGTCTGCCGCTCTTTGGCCGAGACGCGTAGTCCAAAGGCGTTTCGGCTCATTGTGCCACTCTTTACCGTCATAGGTGCCGAGCAACAAACGTAACGAATTGGAGCCTAAATCAACGATTGCCGCTTTTACTGTTGTATCTGCCATAATTTTCCTCCAAAATATCCCGGAACTATAAGTTAATCATTGATCATTAATCACAATTAAAATATAATACCAACCGGCTATAAATAAAAAGATGATGCGAAGCTTCGCATCATCTCACTGTTTAATCTCTGCGACCTCCACGACCGCCACGTTTGGATTCGGTATTTCGTTTTAAATCCGTCAATCGTTCTTCGCTGTCTTTTAAGAAACGACTCATTTTATCTTCAAAGGACATACCGCCGCTTTTGCGTTCAAAAGAATTACGGCGATTACCATCGTGAGCACTGCGAGCATGCCCGTCATGCTGGCGTGGGCGGAACTCTCGTTCTCTAGGTTCACGATTCTCAGTCTTTGGCGCTCTTGGCGCAGCTTCCGGTTTAGGTAATGTTTGCTTAATCGATAAGCTGATCTTACCTTTTTCATCCACACTCAAAACTTTAACCTTAACTGTGTCTGCTTCTTTAATAAAATCCGAAATATTTTCCACATATTCATTCGCAACTTCTGAAATGTGCACCAAACCCGTTTGTTTGTTACCTAAGTCCACAAACGCACCAAATTTCGTGATCCCCGTAACAGTGCCTTCAAGAACACTACCTACTTCAATGGCCATGCTAACCCAATGTCCTCCTAAAATTACTAAAAACGTTGTGCCGTAATACATGCACACTAGTTTAATTATATAGGGCTTTGAAAAACCTTGTCAACTGATATTTAACGAATGTACAACTTACATAAGAATAAATTATAGCCCGTAAAAAATGCCGTAAATACACTGCTCGCGTACCGATTTTTCAGTTTCCTATTTCACATACGGTACTTCGCCCGGCTTTACCAAACCCAATTCATCCCGTGCTACTCCTTCAATCTCTTTTGGATCCTGAAGACGCTGTTTATCCTGTTCCAGCGCTTCATTGCTCTTCTTCAATTCTTCGATTTGAAGTTGTAACTGATGCTGCTGTTGTTTGATAACATAAATATCATACATCGTGCGCAAAATAAAGATAAGACCTAACGCAAGTATAATAATTTGTGCCCACATTATAATTTTATTACGTTTCGGTCGTTCCCTATGGCCCGCACGGGGGCCTTTTTTTATCTCCTCTGCCATATTCTAGTCCTCATCGTCACGTACTGCTTGAATGAGCCTATTATAACATTAATATCGAAACTCATCAATGAATCATTACCTTGATGTCAGCCAAATAAATTCACCCATTTATTCACTGCCAAGGTCTATTGATTTCACCGCTTGAGTATACCCATATTCCTTACAATTATGCTTCGTCCAATTCTTTTATTCTGTCCCCAATAGCCTGCCCCTGAAAAATAAAGTTAGGATACAATTCCTTGAGCGGCACTAAAACAAACGCCCTATCCCACAAATAAGGATGAGGCATCGTTAATGTTTCACTTTGCACCTCTATGATGCGTCCGTCTTCTTTTTCAGCCCACACGATATCGAGATCAAGTGTGCGCGGCCCCCAGTGAACAAGGCGTTCCCGGCCAGCCGCTTTCTCAAGCGTCTGCATCACCTGCAGCATGGCCTCCGGCCCCAAAGTAGTCACAACTTTACAGGCACCATTCAAAAACGGCCCCTGATTCGTGTTGCCCCACGGCGCTGTTTCCAGCCATTTAGATGGTGTCACCGACTCAATATTTTCATGACGCCGTAAGCCCTCAATGGCAGTGGCCAAATATTGCTCACGGTCGCCTAAATTAGATCCCAAACTGAGATAATAGATATATTTCATCAAAAAGTCTCACCTACATTTGACCTCGCGTAATGGTAATTTCCGCATAATCCAGCATGCCCGGAATCGGCACGGCCGGTTTACGAATGGCCACAGCGAGACCGATAATGCCGCGATAATTATTCCATAATTCATCGGCAATCAAAGTACCCACTTTTTCCAATATTTTTTGCGGTTCCCCCGTCACGACACGTTCCACCGTATTATATATTTCCACATAATTAATGGAGTCCGCCAAATCGTCGGACTGACCGGCTTTAGTCAAATCGATTAAAATCGTTACATCCACAAAAAAACGCTGGCCCTGACTGTTTTCCGATTCCAAGTTCCCATGATACCCGAAAAAGCCCATATTTTTTAAAACAATCTTATCCATTAGAACTCTCCTCTCAGCAAGGCATCCGCTACGGTCAATGCTTTTTTGTGCATATCTACATTGTGCACGCGCACCATATCTATCCCCTGAATTAAGCCCGTAATACACGCGGCCACTGTGCCTTCGTCACGTTGATCCGGTGGGCAATCATTGAGCATGGCCCCGATAAAACGCTTACGACTCGGTGCCAACAAAACAGGGTATTCATAGGCCGTCAATTCGCCGAGACGCTGCATAACTTCAATATTTTGCTCGCCCGTTTTGCCAAAACCGATACCCGGATCGAGCCAAATGTTCTGCGGTAAAATTCCTTCTTTTAAGGCAATGTCCACAGACGCAAAGAAAAAGGCTTTCATGTCTTCGATGATATCGCCGTAATTCGTATCGTTCTGGTTGTGCATGATGATAACCGGCACCTTGTGTTTAGCCGCTACGGCCGCAATATCCGGGTCGTAACGAAGGCCCCAAATATCGTTGAGAATATGAGCCCCGTGGGACAGTGCATAATCCGCTGTTTCAGCCCGATAGGTATCAATGGAAATTGGTACCTTCGTGGCTTCCAATACAGGACCTAAGAGCGCCTCCATACGGCTGATTTCTTCTGCCACCGAAATATGCGTATGACCGGGACGAGTCGATTCTACGCCAAGGTCGATTAAATCGGCACCTTGAGCTTCCATTTCACGAGCATGCGCGATAGCCGCTGTCGGTGTGTTATATTTGCCGCCGTCGGAGAACGAATCAGGCGTCCCATTTAAAATTCCCATAATCAAGGTACTGTTATTGAGCACCAACGTTCTACCGTCGTCCCATTTATAACTGCGTCGTTTGAACATCCGTTGAACCTCCTAAAATAGTCAAAGCTTCTTCCCGAAGCTGTCCCGTCCGGCTTAACACGCCGCGACATTCCATGGTTACAACGGCCGTTCCTTGTTGCAACTCGCCTTTAATAAGCATACATAAATGTGTTGCTTTAATACGTACCATCACGCCTTCCGCTTCCAAATCCGTCTCCAAAGCCGTCGCAATCTCGCGGGTCATGCGCTCCTGGAGCTGCGGTCGATGGGCAAACAAGTTCACCAAATCACTGAGCTTACTGAGCCCTGCTACACGACCATCCTTCGGTTGGTAAATAATATCGGCAGTGCCGAAAAAAGGCATCAAATGATGTTCACATACAGAATAGAAAGGAATATTCGTTACCGCTACCAAGCCTTTGTACTCGGTAGGGAAAATATCGCCCCAAATCTCAGCGCTGGACTTATTCATGCCGGCAAACAACTCTTCATATAAACCGGCCACCCGTTGCGGCGTTTTCTCCATATCAGCCGCTTTTAAATCAATGCCCAAGGCTGTTAAAAACTGTGCAACACCCTCGCTGGCCTGTTCTTTCATGACAAGACCTCCTATACGATTTTAGTCGTCCACGATTCCACGTTCCACTCATCAGTGATCCAAGAGCGATAAAACTCCGGCTCATGGCTGACTACCAAAATCGTTCCTTTAAAACGACGTAACGCATCGGCCAATTCTTCCTTGGCGGCTACGTCCAAATGATTCGTCGGTTCGTCCAAAACCAACACATTGTACGGCTCCTGCATCAATTTGCAGAGTCGCACCTTCGCATTTTCACCGCCCGACAAAACGCGCATCTGGCTTGTAATGTGCTCATTAGTTAGCCCGCAACGAGCCAATGCTGCCCGTACTTCCGCATTCGTCATGGCCGGATATGCATTCCAAATATAATCAAGTGCCGTCATATCATTATGAGCACTGTCTTCCTGTTCAAAATAGCCGACTTGTAAAAAGTCGCCTCGTTCCACCTCACCGGCAAACGGTTTGATTAACCCCAACAATGTTTTGAGAAGCGTTGTTTTGCCGAGACCATTCACACCGCGTACGGCAATTTTCTGATTTCGTTCAAGCACCACATCCACCGGTTTAGTCAAGGCTGAATCATAACCAAGCACCAAATCTTTGGCGCTTACTACGAAGCGGCTAGGCGTACGGCCTTCTTTAAAACCAAAGGATACTTCCAAATGAACCTTCGGTTTGTCCAAAATCTCCATTTTCTCTAAGCGCTTAGCCCTGGAGTTCGCCATGCCACGCGTCGCCACGCGAGCCTTATTACGCTGAATGAAGTCTTCCATGCGGGCAATTTCCTGCTGCTGCCGCTCATAGGCTTTCACCGCTTGCGCACGCTGCACTTCATAAGCTGCAAGGAACTGTTCGTAGTTCCCCGTATAACGCGTCAACTGCGCCTGTTCGATGTGATAAATCACGTTGACTACGGAATTTAAGAACTCCATATCATGAGAGATGAGGATAAAGGCGTTTTCATAATTTTGCAAATAATTCTTAAGCCACTCAATATGCTCCACGTCTAAATAGTTGGTCGGTTCGTCCAAGAGCAAAATAGTCGGTTTTTGCAATAAAAGCTTCGTCAATAATACCTTCGTACGCTGACCGCCGCTGAGTTCGTTAACGAGACGGTCGAGACCGATGTCTACAAGCCCAAGGCCCTGCGCCGTGCGCTCAATGGTGGCATTGATTTCGTAAAAACCGCGGTGTTCCAACTCTTCCTGCCACTCACCGGTTTTCTCCAAGAGCTCATTCATGCGATCTTCGTCACAATCGGTCATCTCCATGTACGCCGCCTGCAACTCTTTATCCAATTCAAATAAATCGCTGAACGCATCGCGTAGCACGTCGCGTATGGTCTGCCCTTCAGCCAACACGCTATGCTGATCCAAATAACCTACGGTACCCTTATTGGACCATTGCACCGTGCCTTCGTCAGGCAAAATTTTACCGGTTATAATATTTAAAAACGTGGACTTACCTTCGCCATTGGCGCCGATTAAGCCAACATGTTCACCTTTTAATAGTCGAAACGACGCATCATCCAAAATTTGACGGGCGCCGAAGCCATGCGTCACATGTGACACCGTTAGTACACTCATCAGTCATCTCCCAACCGCTCATCTAATGTAAAAGCCGTCTCAAAAAAGACGGCTTAATTTAACCATATATATTTTACCTTTATTTTACAGCTCTGTCAAAATCGCGACCATAACGCCACCAATGGCGTAGTGCGGTAAGCGCCATAATATGCGCCCCTTTTTGAATCATGGCGAGCCCCTCCGGCGAACCGGCTTGGGCTGCAAACTCCGGCGTATGAAGGCCCATATTTTCACCGATGGCCAAAGTCAATTGTACCGTTGGTGCCACATGGGACACATTGCCCATGTCCGTACTGCCTTCAGCCACATCATTAGGGAGAATCGTTGGCTTAGCCCCCCACTCCGTCATGACCTGCTGCGCTAAATCACGCCAAGTTCTGTCTTCGCGCAAATCTTTAAACAGCGGTTCATAGTGGCGAAGCTTAACTTCGGCACCTTTCGCTTTGGCAATTTCAACCGCCTTAGCTTTTACGGTTGGCAAAACAATCTCTTCTAAAAACTCCACCGTATGCGCTCTGACGGTCATGTGTAATACAGCTTCAGCGGGAATCATGTTTGGCGCTTCACCCGCTTCGGTGAAGATTTGCCCGATAACCACTTCATCGCCCCACTGCGCTTTTAACTCATTCACGGCCGCATATAAAGCAACCGCACAATCCAAAGCATTAATGCCCCTGTCTTCTAAATCCGCCACATGCGCGGAACGACCTATAAACTTCACTTCCAACGGGTGACTGGCCAAAGAAGAACCGCCCAGCTCATTTACGTCCGCCGGATGTGTCAACAAGGCACCGTCATAGCCGTTAAATACGCCCGCATCAGCCATAAAGACTTTGCCCCCTACCGTCTCTTCGGCGGGACAACCGAAGAAGGTGGTCAGGGCTTCCGGTACAGCCGCCGCAAAACCGATGGCTGCCCCGATGCTCATGGCCGCAATCAAATTATGCCCACAACCGTGACCGAGGCCAGGCAACGCATCATATTCACCGAGAAAAGCCATTTTATAATCACTGTCCGGATTCCCTTTATCCGCTTTAAGGGATGTGGCCAGCTCCGGAATGCGGCCGTCACTGACGTCCGTCTTTACTCTAAAATTCCGGTCAGACAAAAACTTCGTAATAGCGGCCACCGCTTTATGTTCCGTAAGGCCTACTTCGGGATTGGCATGTAAATAAGCGGACAAATCGACAAGCGCCTGCTCTACGCTCTGAATGGCTTCGTGAAGAGAAGCTTCTCGAGCTGCTAAAGAGCCATCATCAGGCAGCTCCACTACAGCGTTAGCAACATCCGAATCGGCAATATGGTTCGCTTTAGTTACTTCATCAACCGAATCCGTGTTCTTCGTCACCGGGTCATTTACAAACGAATGCCCCTCACAATAAGGAAACAACACCAATGTATTGGAAATGGCTCTGAAACTTACGTAGCTTCCCAGCGGCAAAGCCTGATGAGGCGTGCCGTGACCGGTTGGTACATAGCAGACAAACGGTTCCGGTGCGTCTGCCGATCGTTCAGCCATCATGTAATCCAATACATGAGCGCCGATTTCATAATCCGGCTCGTCTTCGTCTTCACAGTTTGTAAACGTACCGAGAGCCACCCCTTTAACACGACTCAAAACGCCCTGACGGCGCAATTGCTGCAGCATGCGATCAATTTTATAGGGCGGTTCGCCAATATCTTCCAACAGTAAAATGGCATCGTCCCAATCTTCCGGATTCGGGGCATACGGAGTACCACCCAGACTGCAAAGAATGGCCAAATTACCGCCCATGAGCCTGCCTTCTTCCATATTGGCACCGATAAATCCCCGTGGCGGCGCCAATAAGGGCTCGATTACGGAAGTTTTACCCTCAAGCAAATCAAATAAGTGAGCTACATCCTTTTCACGCCCCGGTTTTAACCAATCTACGCCCATCGGTCCGTGATAGGTGACCAAACGGCTGTAGCGACCGATAGCCGTATGTAAAGCCGTACAATCGCTATACCCCACAAAAGGCTTTTGCCCCTTGCGAATGCCTTCATAATCCAATAAATCCAAATAACGCACTGTGCCGTAACCGCCACGCAAGGCAATCACCGCATCACAATCGGAGTCCGTCATAAAGGTATTAAATTCCGCGGCCTGTTCCTCCGGTGTGCCCCCATAGAGGCCGTGGCGATAACAAGACGCCCCGAATACAGCCTTATAACCCCTGGCTTCAACCAAATCTTTCAATGCATCCAGATTTTCTTCCGTTGCCGAGGCCGGTGCCGTAAAGGCCAATGTCATACCCGGTTGTAACCGTTTTGGCAAAATCCAATCCATCACTCTACTCCTATCCACTACTCATTGAATATAGCCAATGATTAATCATTGGCTATACTCGTCATTTATACACTTTCACTTATTTACGAAAGGCGTGTTTAAACTCTATGGTACCCAAACTCGACCAGTAATAGCCGTCCACTGTATCACGCGCCACATACGGCGTGGTGGTGAAATAAATTGGCATAACCACAGTGTCATCAAAAATCATAGCTTCTGCTTCATGCATGAGTTCGTTACGCAGTTTCACATCCGTCGTATTGTGGATGCGCTCTATCAAAGCATTATACGCTTCACTGTGATATTGCGCGTCATTGGCGGAATCATAGAACACATCGAGGAACGTTTGCGGATCCGCATAGTCACCAATCCATGACGCCCGCGCCACCTGATAATGCCCTTCTTCACGGTTCGCCATGAACACCTTCGTTTCCTGATTCTGAAGTTCTACGGTAGCACCCAATTCATTCTTCCAAATGGCCTGTACCGCTTCGGCAATAGCCTTATGCATTTCATTGGTATTATACAAAATCGTCACCGGCGGCAATGGTTTATTCGGTCCGTAACCGGCTTCAGCCAAAAGTTTCTTCGCTTCCGCCACATTATAGGCCACCAAATTGCCCCCTTCGGCTCTAAAATCCTGATTCGTCGCTTCATCAGTCAGTCCCGGCGGCACAAAAGCATAAGCCGGCGTTTTGCCGCCATGAACTATGGTATCAACTATAACCTTACGATCGATAACCATGGAAAACGCCTTGCGCACCAATGGATTATCAAACGGCGGGGCCGTTACATTAAACACATAATAATAGGTCCCCAAGGATGGCGCCACTTTGAAAAGGCCCAGCTTCGTCAGACGCTCCTGGTCGGCCACGGGCGGCTCTACCATGATATCTACGGCGCCCCCTTCAGCAAGGGTAAGACGTGTGCTTTGAGATTCACTGATAGGCCATTCCATGCCTTTTAACTTAACGGAAGTAGCATCCCAATATTTATCGTTTTTAACAAACTGCAATTCTGCACTGTGCTGCCATTTCACCAGTTTAAACGGTCCGTTGCCGATAAGCGTAGCCGCCGACGTAGCCCAAGTATCAGGTGCCTGGGATACGATGTCTTCACGTACCGGATAGTAAGCGTGAAAAGCCGTCAGCCCCAAGAAATATGGTGCCGGCGATTCCAAGGTAACCAACAAGGTATGATTGTCAACGGCCTTAACGCCTACATCTTCGGCCTTCGCTTTTTCCGTATTATAAGCTTCGCCGTTTTTCAAAACATAGAGCATAAACGCATTGTTGGCCGCCACTTCCGGATTTAACGCCCGTTTCCACGCATACTCAAAATCATGAGCCGTTACGGGCTTGCCATCGGACCAGGTAGCTTCGGGACGAAGATAGAAGATATAGGTCAACCCGTCCGGAGAAATTGTCCACGACTTGGCCACCGCCGGTTCCGGCACATCTTTAGCATTTAATCGGGTAAGGCCTTCAAACACGGCCAGCTCCACAGAAGACTCCGGCAAGGTTGACGATTTAGCCGGGTCCAAGGTGGAAGGTTCCTGCTCCAAGGCATAGCGCAAGGTGTCCGGCGGAATCGCCTCGCCGCTGCGACTGCACCCCGCCATGAGTACCAGCCCCGTTATTAGTATAAGCAATACACTGTACATCACATATCGTTTCATACGCGACTCCTTATGTGCCGTTAAGGCAATTTATTTTCTAAAAACTCTTTAATACAGCGGCCCATTCGCGCTCCCAAAAGTATGCCTTCCGTGTTGGGCACCTTGGAAATAAACACAATAATACCGAAGGTACCTTTAACGAGGGGCAACAAACCGCCATCATGTTCCACATCATCGAGAACACCCGTTTTATGATGAAACACCACGTCTTCCCCCCAGTAAAAAGGCAGCTTATCGCGAAATTGCTGTCGGCCCAATAGTTGCCACATTTCGTAACCTAAGGGCCCCGATTCACGCTGCACGTAAATGTACTCATATAAAGTCATGAGGTCCAAGACGGTCATAACATTTTCACGGCCCTCCGCTCGTGCCTTGCTGTCCATCATATAGCGCTTAAGACGCGTAGCCTGTAAACCTATAGACTCGGCGAATTCGTTAACCGTCGCCATGCCGAGCTTTTTAATCAACAAATTGGTCGCCCAATTATCGCTAAGTACCATCATGAGTCGGCACAGTTCCAAATAGGAAAAACGATGGTTTAAATCGAGTTCCTGCAGGGCGCCGCCCCCCAAAACGCGCGGTGACTCTTTAAGACTCACTGTCATATCCAGAGCTAAATCGCCGTCCGCCACTTTTTTAAACAAAGCGGCCATAATAAGCACTTTAATCATACTGGCGCTGGCATGAACCGTCGTAATACCGCGACCGGCAATTTCAACCATATCTTTTTCATCATCAAGACGGGCCACCAAATAGGAAATCTCCCCGTCCGGTGCCATATCTTGAATTAATTCATCCAACTCTATACCAAGCCCTTTGCCGGCAAGAATTTTTTCCATACTAAAAACCTCCTAACGCCGCCAACAGGCTACCTTGCGCCCTTCACGCTTAACAAGCGGCGGTTTGGCTTCCTTGCATTGACTCGTCACTTCCGGGCAACGCGATGCAAAAGGACATCCTGTAATATTAGCCAGCGGGCTCGGTACTTCACCGGCCAGCACCGGTCCGATACTCATATGCGGCGCCAACGGCGCATTTAACTGAATCAAGGCCTGTGTATACGGGTGGAGCGGGTTTTCATAAACGGCCTTCGTCGGCCCTTCTTCCACCACAGCGCCTAAATACATAACCGCAATACGCTGACTGATATAACGAACCATGTTCAAATCATGGGAAATAAATACGTAACTGATGCGACGCTCCGCCTGCAAGCGCTCCAGCAGCGACACAATTTGTACCTGAATGGACACGTCCAAGGCGGAAATCGGTTCATCGCAGATTATACACTGCGGCTCACTGATAAGGGCGCGACCGATACCGATACGCTGACGCTGGCCACCACTGAATTCATGAGGATATCGTTCGCCCTGCGCTTTGGTGAGGCCCACCTGTTCCAAAACGGCATCCACTTTCGCCAATTTGTCGGCTTCACTGAGCGACACATGACCGGTGGTCCGCACCGTTAACGGTTCTAAGAGGCTTTGCCGCACCGTCATACGCGGATTCAAGGACGCATAGGGATCTTGGAACACCATTTGAATATGCTGCAACACATGTTCTTGATCGGCAGGACTCTCAATTTCACGGCCCGCCACAACAATGCGACCCGATGTTTTCGGATAGAGGCCCATAAGCGTTCGCCCAAAAGTGGATTTGCCGCAGCCCGATTCCCCTACCAGGCCTAGTGTTTCGCCTTCAGCCTGTGACAGCGACACACCTTCCAACGCGCGCACCAATTGACTATTTTGTTTTAAAAAACCGCGTCGAACGGTAAAATGCTTCGTTAAATCATTGGTTTCCCAAATATTCATGATTTCACCGTCCCTTCTGCGTTGGTATTATTTGTCGCCCCTAGAGGCGCGGTTGCTGTTGCAGGCTCGCCCTCAACTGATTGCCCTTTAGCATCATTTGCGGCGGCTAAGCGATTACAATAAGCATCACATTTCTCCAGTAATTCGCCCGACACCGTAGGACACGGCGTAATTTTAGCCTTAGCCAGCCAACAGCGTAAATTATCTTCCAATCGTGGCATTTCCCGTGCGCAAATTCGCATTGCTTTAGGGCAACGGGGATGAAAAGAACAACCCATCGGCAAACTATATAAATCCGGCGGCTGACCGCCGATAGCCTGCAATTTAGTTGTGGCCATAGTCGGCAATGATTGTAAAAGGCCTTGTAAATACGGATGGCGCGGGTTTCCCAATAAAGCTTCCACCGTACCTTCTTCCACAATCTGACCGGCATACATAACGGCCATACGGTCACACATTTGGGCGATGACCCGCAAATTATGCGAAATAATAATAAGTCCCATGTGTTCCGTTTTTATTAAATCTTTTAGAAGCAATAAAATTTGTGCCTCCGTCGTCACATCGAGAGCTGTCGTCGGCTCATCAGCCAATAATAAGCGCGGCTTGCCCGCTAAAGCCATGGCAATGACCACACGTTGCCGCATACCGCCGCTAAGTTCATGGGGATACTGCGATAGACGACGGTCCGGATCGGAAATGCCTACTTTTTGGAGTAATGCCGCTGCTTCCGCCTTCACATCGCCCAAAGTTTCCCTGCTTCGTTTGGCCCGTAACTTAATAGATTCAATCAGCTGCGTGCCGACAGATAAAATAGGATTCAGCGCCGTCATAGGATCTTGAAACACCATAGCCACACAAGAGCCACGCAAATTACGCCATGAAGCTTCGCCGAAATTTTTACAATCAGTATCGGCCACTTGAAGCGCCTCAGCCTTCACCGTAGTAATATCTCGCGGCAATAAGCCCATTAAAGCCTGTACCGTAACAGACTTACCGCAGCCCGATTCACCTACGATGCCCAGCACTTCCCCGGCCTCTAAATTAAGCGATACATCGCGTACAACCTCTACATCACCGGCAAAGGTATGAAAGGTTACGCGTAAATTTTCCATAGTAACTAAACTCATCGTTTCACCTCTCCTTTCGGATCCAAGGCATTACGAAGGCCGTCCCCAAAGAATGTAAAGCCCAGCATAGTAATGGCAATGGCCAAGGCCGGCGCCACCAATTGGAACGGATAGGAACGAATGGAGTTAATCCCTTCCGCCGCAAGCACCCCCCAGCTCGCCATAGGGGCACTGACACCGAGACCGATAAAGCTTAAAAAGGCTTCCGTAAAAATTGCTTCCGGAATGGCCAAGGTCATAGTAATGATGATCGGCCCCACACAGTTCGGCAACATATGACGGAATAAAATACGCGACGCCGGCACGCCCATAGAACGCGCTGCGAGCACATATTCTTCATTCTTTAGCGTCACAATACGACTGCGTACAATACGCGCCATAGTGAGCCAATAGGCGATACCGAGAGCGATAAATATGGAGGTTAAGCCCGGCGATAAGACCACCATGAGCAAAATTACATATAATAACAGCGGAATGCCATACAAAATATCTACAAAACTCATCATGAGTCTGTCTACTTTGCCACCGAAGAAGCCCGCTACGCCACCGTAAATAACGCCGATAACGAGATTAATAGCCGCTGCCACAAAACCGACAGCTAAGGAAATACGAGCGCCATACACAACGCGCACATATAAATCACGGCCCAGTGTATCGGTACCGAACCAATGCGCCGCCGACGGAGCCTGATTGGCTTCCGCCAAATTCTGATCCGCATAGGTATACGGCGATAACCATGGCCCTACAATAGCCAATAACAACATGCATATAATAATGAACAGCCCAAAGAGAGCCAATTTATTTTCTTTTAAGCGATGCCACGCATTGGGACGCGGACGATACACCACTTCGGCAGTCACATCGGCCGTCGTGCCATGAGCACGCAACGGCAAGAAATCGTCGGTTAGCTTCATGACTTATCCTCCTCTTCCATAGTAACGCGCGGATCTACGAATGGATACAATAAATCCACCAACAGGTTAAAACCTACTACGAGGGCACTGTAGAAAATGGTAACCCCTAAAATAACCGTATAATCGCGATTATAGATGGATGTTACAAAATATTTACCAAGCCCGGGAATGGCGAAAATTGTTTCTACGATGAAACTACCCGTAAGCAACGCCGCCGCCAGCGGCCCCAAATAGGTTAATACCGGTAAAATGGCATTGCCCAAAGCATGTTTCATAATAACATCCCAATTGCTTAATCCTTTAGCCCGTGCCGTTTTAATATACTCCTGCTGCATGACGTCGAGCATGGTGGAGCGGGTAAGTCGCGCAATAAATGCCATCGGCTGTGCCCCTAAGGTCAAAATCGGCAATACCATATAGGCCGGCCCCTTCCACAGAGCCACCGGAAAAATCGGACACACAAAGCCCAACCAATATACCAGAAGTGCCCCGATAATAAAGGTAGGCACGGAAATCCCCAAGGTAGATCCGAAGGTTATAATATAGTCCAACCATGTGTTCGGCTTCAAGGCACTGCCGATACCGGCCGCCACGCCGCCGATTACAGCAAACACCAAGGCACCAAGGCCCAGCTGTGCCGACACGGGGAACGACTCGCCAATAATATCATTGACGGAACGGCCCAAGTACTTATAGGACGGTCCCAAATCAAACTGCACCACATGCTTCATATAATCTGTGTACTGAACCCAGACCGGATCATTCAAATGATAGGTTGCTTCAATGGTCGCCTTAATCTGAGGCGGCAATTTCTTTTCTTCCGTAAACGGTCCACCCGGGATGGCATGCATGAGCATAAAAGTAATCGTAATTATGGCCCACATAACAACCACGGCCCCGATTAGACGTTTAAATAAATAAGTACCCACCAATCATCACACTCCTTAGTTGATAATATATATATATATATTATACACGAGTCGTGGTCATTTGCGATGCAGTAATTCTCAATTTAGTACATGTGTTCTGTATACATCTTTCCATCTGTCCTATCAAAAATATAAATTCTGTATATTTACATATGACACATATTTTTTTAAAATGTTATTCATACAAACGAAATCAAACGTGCTTGCCCTTTGGTAAGCCTATTTTTAGAAAAGAGGTATGTTTATGAATCCAGTTCCGGTAGTCCTTTCCATTCAAGATATGAGCTCCATTGGTCGTTGTTCCCTTACGGTAGCCATGCCGCTCCTCAGCGCCTTCGGCTCCCAAGCGGTACCGTTCCCAACGGCTTTACTGTGCAACCACTTGGAATACCCAAACTATGAAATGGTCGACTTCTCCGAACATCTTCGTCCGTTCATGGATTGCTGGGAAAAAAACGGCATCACCTTTGATGCTATTCAGAGCGGTTTCCTCGCTTCCCCTGAACAAATCCACATCGTAATCGAAGCAATTGAACGTTTTGGCCAAGATAAACCAATCATCGTCGATCCGGCCATGGCGGATGACGGCAAATTATACTCCGTTTATAACGACACGATGGTGCAGGAAATGCGCAAACTCATTGCTCATGCAGATATTATTAAACCTAACTACACGGAAGCAAGTTTCCTCTTGGGTCATAAATATGAACCGGAAACAGTGGATGAAGCTAAAATTCGTCAGCTTTGTAAAGAACTTCACGAATTAGGTCCCCGTCATGTCATCATGTCCGGTGTACCCCATCAGACAGAAGCTATCGTAGCTGTGTACGACGGCAAAACCGATGAATTGCAATTGGTAAGCACCAACCTTGTGCCGGTAAAAGCACATGGTACGGGCGACATTTTCACCGCTGTCTTAACCGGCGCTTTGATGCAGGGCTATGACACCTTAAAGAGCGCCGAAATCGCCGCCAACTTTACCACCGACGCCGTAAAATACACCCACGAAACCATTGGCTCCATGCGTGACGGCTTGTTGTTTGAACGCCTCTTGGGCCGTTTGACCGCGTTAATTAAATAAATTTGAAATAAAAAATAGACAGTCACTAAAGCGACTGTCTTGGGAGGTCTTTGTTGTGAATTTAACAGTTCGAGATATTATTTATATCGGTATGCTATCCGCTATCTGTGCCTTAGCTACCACATTTCTTATTCCATTACCCGGTGGCGGCATGGTTCACCTTGGTTCCGCTGCGCTATTTACTATTTCAGCCCTCTTTGGCGGACTCTACGGCGGACTTGCCGGTGCCATCGGCTCAGGTCTATTCGACTTAGTCATGGGTCATTCAGCTTATACCCTGTTCTCCATCGTAATCAAGGGTATTTCCGGTCTCGTTGTAGGCTACATGATTGTCGGTTTTCGTCCTAATCCGTTAAAAGCTCGAGAAGCAACCTTTGCCCGTCTTTTGAGCGCCATGCTGGTCGGTGCCGTTTGGACAGCCCTTGGCTATTTGGTAGCTTGGGCATACGTATTGGACAGCTTCATGGTAGCCGTAGGTAATTTACCGGCTTCCTTCTTAACCAGCGGTATCGGTATCGTAGTGGCCCTCTTCCTGGTGAAAGCCCTTCGCAAGATACTCCGTTAATACGTTGTTAAAAGTTAATACCTTATACATATTAACTTTTGACATATATCCATCTCATAAATCCTTTCTCTCTAAAAAGGCGTAGCAGTTTCTCCCTGCTACGTCTTTTTATTGCTTATTTTTATGCAATTTGTTAAAAAAACGCCCTATATGGCGTCAAAGATTTAAATATGATATAATAATGAAGTTCTATTACTAGTAAAGGAAGATTTTATGGATATTCTATTTAACATAGGCCAAGCATTTGTAATGGGGCTTATCGCCTTTACCATTACCCGTTGGGGTTATGTCAAGCAAATAAAAATATTATATCTGCAAGGGCGCTTGAACCGATTACAATTCTTAATCGGCCTCATCGGCATGACCATCGTAGTCGGACTGTTCAACACCATGATTGCCACAATGATGGATAGTGTAGTTATTCTCATTGCCTATTGGGGTGTCCGTATATTAAGTTTTTTGGGCCACTCGGTCCTCTTGTCCTTTTATTTCGTACTTTATGCAAGGCGCTTCCAAGACTTTTCATTCCACGGCGTTCTAGGTATTTTATGGTGTATATTCATCGCTTTCACCTATCCGTACTTGCCGATTAAATCTACCAGTGCCGCCTTCGCTGTACTCATTTGGATTGTAAATTTAATCCTACTCGTCATCCCCGGTTCGTCAAAACCGAACAAATACGGCTTACCGGCTATCTGGCCGCAGAAACGAGTAGCCCGCCCGCAACGAGCAAGAGTGGCAAGTCCACTTAATCACGAACAGCAACGATAAACATCAAACCCTATATTTTATTTTAGACACTAAAGAGTATTCTATTTACAGGTACTCTTAGTGTCTATTTTTTATATAGTAATCTCACTCTGCGAAATCAATTTGTAAATATATAAAAGAACACGCTACAGTGCCTATTCACTGCAACGTGTTCTTCTTACTTTTGTACGTATTTTTTTTACTTATGGTCATAGGTTCTTAAGGTAAAAACCAATTCATTAATCGACGCACTCAGGGAATCCATTTTGTGTTCCAGGCGAATCAATAAATACGCCGCAACCACCATGGGGAATCCGTAATTAGCCGTCGCCGTTAGAATTTCTTCCATAAAAACACCTCCTTATTGAGATACATTCCATTTAGAATGTATCGACAAGGAGGTGTCATAAAAACTAGTGAATCAACAAAATCCATTCCAACAGGGTACATACGATATAGGCAATAATAAACTTAATTTTCTGTTTACGGTCTCGGTCTTCATCAGCGATTTTAAGGCGCTGTGCCAAAAAGCGTTTATCACGAATCTGCAAGAGTAAGTCGCGAATATTCGCCTGGCTTTCCGCATCGGTTTCCTTCCCGTTCCCCTTCAGCGCTACCTGTTGAATCTGAATACGGCGCTGCAATTTACGCATTTGAATCTTAATATTATTATGTACAAAGACACTTTGCCATTTTTTACGGGAATCAAAATACATATAAATATAGCGCGGAATGTTCATGACGATAAAACTGATACACAAAATCCCCAGAGAAATAAGGAAATATGTGGAAAAGGAGAATTCAATCGTCTCTGCCGGCAAATAGTGGTGAAGGATGATAAAACTGATCCACACACCAATCGGCAATAACAACGCTGCTGCCAAGTCAATGGAACGAACCCAGCTTGTTTTCACAGGCACTTCCGGAATATTATAGGTCTCCACCTCATCGCGGAAGGCATAGTATTCTAAACGAAGTACAGACTGTTCCGAGCGGGCATTAATTAAGATAACCGGTCCTTTAGCATTCATACAGCGGTTCGGCCAAGAAATTAAACGGCGAATCGGACTGTCCGGGGACAAATCAAAACGGATGATACCCTTTTTTTCAAAACGCACCGTAGACCCGTCACCGATAATTTCAAAGGGGTTAAAGAAGGTGCCCAACAGGCTGAGGCTCCAATTGCCCAATAAATGAACAATCGTATTCATAATGAAGCCGCCCATATCGACGTCGGACATATTCAATTTTATGGAAAAACTCGAAGCATAGTCGTCAAACCAAAAATCTTCGATGGTAAATTCTATATTAATAACGGTCCCGAGGGTTGTAATAATCCCCATGTAGACCTTATTGTTATTTTCAAACTCAAAGGTAACAGAATAAAATAACCAGTGATTTCGCAATTGAGCTTTCAAAATGCGATTAATCGCATCTTCCTCAACACTGATAATACGATGATCGTATAAATCGGTTTCGCTCGCTTCGCAAGGTTCGGCCTCAATTTGTTGCTCAGGCGTGACCGGTTTCTCTGCGATTTTCTTGCGTGTTCCTTTTGTCATCGATTCTGCCAATTCCAATAATCGCGTGACTAGACTGTTCATAACGCCTCCTATGGATTTAGCACGTTTTCAGTCCATATTATAACATAACGCACCCGATTTTAAAACTACATAGCATATCGACAGTTTTCAAAAAATTCGATTCTATCGCCATTGAGTCCATTTAACTTGATTATTTATTCTAAAAAAATGACTGCCAAGCCCTTTCGAGCCGGCAGTCGTAAATTATACCCTTGATATCATGGATACCCTGTATGCTATTTTACAAAGTGTTAAACAGTTTCCATGGACAGCTTGCGATACGCATAGAAGGCACCGCGTTTAGCCATCAATTCATCATAGGAACCGTCTTCTACAACCTGACCGTTTTCCAAGAATAGAATGCGATCCATCTTCTCCAAACCGCCCAAATGGTGAGTAATATAGATAACCGTTTTATCCTTCATAAGACTGTATAAGGAGTTCTGTATATCTTGGCGAACCAATTGATCGAGCCCTTCCAATGGTTCATCAAGCAACAAAATCGGACTGTTGCGGAGCCACAAACGAGCGAGTGCAATACGCTGACGCTGCCCGCCGCTCACACCGCTGCCGCCACTGCCGATAATTGTCTTAAGACCGTTTGGCAACGTATTAACCCAATCGGTTAAAGCGGCAAACTCAATGGCTTTTGCCATTTCCTCAGCCGTTGCTCGGGGTTTAGCCAAGCGAATATTATCTTCCACCGATGCATGGAATAAATAAGTATCCTGCGTCAAGGCTCCATAGTATTCGCGAGCCTCAGCCAATGACAGCGATTTAAGCTCCTTGGCGCCCAACGAAATCCGGCCTTCGTAATCGTAGAACCGTTCCAACATAGTAAGGAGCGTCGTTTTGCCGGAGCCGCTCGGCCCTACTACGGCCACTTTTTCACCCGGTTTGATATGAAGTGATAAATTCTCATATATATACGGCTCACTCTCGTCATAGCGGAAGCTTACCTTATCAAAATCAATACCAAAAGATGGCGAGCCCACTTTAACCGACGCAGCCGGAGCCACCGACTGAATCACCTTATTTTGAGCGTTCGATTCATCCCTTTCAGTCGTCGCCATCGATTCCTTAACGGCCGGAGCCTGTTCCGCCAATTGAACCAATCGTTTCATGGCGGCTAAACTTTCACGACCATGATACCAGGCAATAGTAAGCGGTGCCAAGGCTTCAAAATAGGATTGCAAGGCAATGGCCACTACGGCGATAAAAATCCCTTCCTGCTGACTGCCGTTAGCAAGCGGAATCATGATGAGCGCCCCCAGGACCATGGTTAATTGGGTGAGCCCCAAGAAGAGCGTATCCCCAATATTAGTACCGCGATGAACGATATGCTGAGCCGACGTCAAATCGTTAAACTGACGATCCACCAAAGCTGTCACGCGCGGTTCCTGCTTGTACGTTATGATATCCATGATGCCCGCCAAGCTTTCCACCACCGTATCCTTTATACCGCTGCGATATACGAGAGCTGCATCCGTAGCCAACGCATTATGACGATACACAATAAACGGAATGACCACGGCCCCCAAGATAAAGACAATCGCCAATAGCCACACCAGCTGATAGCTGAACTGGGCCAAGAAGTAAAAGCCGATAACAGTTAATAAAACAGCCCCCGCAGGCGGAATAATAACACGCAAATAGAAGAATTGGAGTGTCTCGATGTCCGCCATGATGCGGCCTAAAATATCACCGGAACCGAGTCGATGCAACGCAGCCGGCATCAACGGCTCCAGCTTTTTATAAAACCATACGCGTAAACCGTAAAGTCCTTGGAAGGCCATATGATGCGATACATAGCGCTCGATATAACGGCATACGGCGCGACTGATACCAAAGAAGCGCACCCCTACAATAGAGAGGCTTAAAGCCGCCAATTCAGGGCGTAGCGCCGCCGACGTGATAAGCCAAGCCGACGTTGTCAAAAGACCGACGTTCATGAATACCGTCAAGAAGGAGAATAATAAGCTGAGCCATAAGGAATTACGCGCAGGCCCTAATACGGCAAATAACCGACTTAGCGAATTCCATGTCGATATATGCTGCGTAGGCTCGCTGACTTCAATATGCGTTGCTCCCGGTGCCGCATGGGCGGCAATGACCGGATGGACAGCTTTTTCAATATCAACATCAGGCTTAGTGTGACTATTCCCTATAGCATCTGCTGTCCCTATGGCAGTCTCTGTAGCTCCGGCTAAGGCAGTCTCTGCAGTCCCGTTATGACTCACGCCGTCAGAAATAACATCAGCGGTTCCTCCCACGCCCGCTTTTACGAGATCGCTGAAGTAGCCGTCAACAGCTACCAACTCATCAAAAGATCCTCTTTCAACGATATGCCCCTGTTTTAACACCAATAAAGTATCGGCCCAACGCATAGTCTGCAAGCGATGCCCGATGAGAAGCACAATCTTATTCGCCATCAATCGTTCCAAGGCTTTTGCCAAACTCTGTTCCGTCGCCACATCAAGATGAGCTGTTACCTCGTCCAGCACGATAAGCGGCGATTGTTTAATAAAAGCACGAGCGATGGCGATACGCTGGCGTTGCCCGCCGGATAAGCCGAGGCCTCCTTCACCCAGCATTGTATCAAGGCCATGAGGCAAGGAATTTACAAAAGTTTCCGCTTCCGCATCACGAACGGCTGCCCATACTTCGTCATCCGATACAGGCTGACCAAAGGTAATATTCTCACGCAACGTACCACGGAATAAATGAGGTTGTTGCGGCACGAACGTCACTTGATCACGCCAAAAATCCGCCTCCATGTCAAGCAAGTTCACGCCGTCTACTACAATTTCCCCCTTAGTCGGTTGCATGAGGCGCAAAAGTAAATGAGCGAGCGTACTCTTGCCGGCACCACTGCCGCCGACGAGCATGGCTTTTTCACCGCGGCGCAAAGTGAAATTAATATTTTCAACCGCATACGTGACAGCCGCTTTTTCAGATGAAACCTCGGCCTCATTGGTATTATGTGCTTGATGACCCGTCGCACCGTACGCATAAGACAGCTCTTTAAACTCTACCGTGTTAAGCGCCGCCGCTGTAACTGTGCCGGACTTAGGTTCTTCAATAGGCAAAGCTAAGAATGTATCAATTTTGGCAAGACTCACCTGCCCCGCCATACCGGTATGGAAGGCGGCCCCCAACTGACGAAGGGGTGCGTAAAACTCGGGCGCCAAGAGCAACACGAAAAAGGCCGGCAAGAACGTTTCATGACCGTAAAGCAAGGCCATCCCCATGTACACAGCGATTAACGCCGTACTGATAGTGCTGACTAACTCGAGCACCAAGGCGGACAAAAAGGCCACGCGCAAAACGCGCAAAGTAGAATCTCTAAATTCTGCGGACAGACGGGCGATGACGTCTACCTGTTCTTCGGAGCGACCGAAGAGTTTAAGCGTCACAATGCCTTGGAGGACATCCAAGAAATGACCGCTCAGGAAACTCATACGCTCCCACTGCTCTTTATTCATAGCCTCCGCTTTTTTACCGATTAAAATCATAAAAAACGGAATGAGCGGGAATGTAATGAGTAAAATAATAGCCACCCACGGCGCCGCATCAATGATGGCAATGGCCATAATGAGCGGAATCATCATGGCATACAGCATCTGTGGCACATAACGGGCTATGTACGCTTCTACGCTTTCCAGACCATCTGTCATTAAATGAACCACGTCACCGTGCCGTTCACCGGTAAAGGGCCCTAACCGTAATAAATGATGCCAAATTTTTTGGCGCAAATCTTGTTTGGCCAGCTCCGCCAAACTGCCCGCCGTTTGCTCCTGGCAATACGTTGCCACCATGCGAAGCACGACGGATGTAATAAGCCAAGTCACCGTAGACCAAACTTCGTCCAACGGCAAACCTTCAAAAAATGTTTTTTCAAGCAACACCGCAAAGAACCATGCCTGACCGACAATGCCCAAGGTGCCTAATAAACTGAATACCCCTAATCCTATAGCCTTTCCCTTAAACCGAATTAACTCTTCACGAGCGGTTTTGACTATCACAGAAGCCTCCTAAAACAACTATAAAGACAATAATATGTCGCCAATATAAAGTCGCTGCAAACGGCGATTACAAACACCATAAAGTCGATTGTAAAAATCATAACGTTGATTGTAAAAGTCATAACGTTGATTGCAAAAGCCACAAACGACCATCATAAAAGCCACAAACAGTATATAAAAGAAAAATGCACATTTTACAATGTGCACTTTCAGCTTTATAACTATTATTCACCCCACAAGATGAAACCGTCATCCTCTTCATCAGGGATGACTACTTTCTCAGGTAATGTTCTGGTAATAATATCACCGGACACAGCATCGATGATTACACCCTGTTGAACTAAGCCGTCTGTTTCATCATTGTGATAAATAGTAACTTCGTATTGAACTTTGCCGTTATCAGCTTCCAATTTCCAACCTTTACTGATAGCATCGCTACCAATGTTGGCAACAGCAATGGATTCAGCTTTCTTAGGATCAATAACATTGTTAGGATTGAATACTTTATTCGGAATGTCTTTTTCTTTTTTATCCGATTTTTCCTTAATAACATTGCCCGTAATTACGTCAACTTGGATTGTATACGTATTTTTGAGCGTATAACCGGTAACTTCATAATAGAAGCGACCGCGATCCGGTTTTAACGTAATGGAGTGAACAGCCGAATTCGGATACTTAGCCAAGAACACACCGGCTACTTGACGCATGGATAATACCATGGACTGTACGGATCCTTCCATTCTGATTGACGGATTCACATCCGCTGCTGCTACCGTTTGAGGCATAGCCACCGCTACAGCACTTACAGCCATAGCACCGGCCAATAAACCGGCAAAAGACTTCTTTTTCATACAATAACCTCCTAAAATATGCTGCTTCCCCTAATGCTATCTGAATAACTGTCAAAGTCAACATATTCCGTTTTAATAATGTAAGATTAAACCTGCATATTACTTCAATTGTCCTTTAAGTATACCATGTTTACTCAGGCATACTCAATAAAAATCTACTTATCCTCGTCTTCCACTTTTTTAACCGTCGCCTTGTAAGAAAATGCCTTATGAGCCAAACGCTGGTCCACATCTTCTTTTACCAATTTATAAACGGTAGCTGCCAACGGCACGCTCAGTAAAATGCCCGGCACACCGTACAAGGTACCGCCGATAGTAATAGCGGCAAATACCCAAATGCCCGGTAAACCTACGGAACTGCCCACGATGCGCGGATAAATGACATTGCCTTCAATCTGCTGCATAACCACGAGGACGATAATAAAAATTAACGCATCCATGGTACTCACCGATAACAACATCACGAGGCCCATGAAACCGCCGATATACGCTCCCAAGAGCGGCACCAAAGCGGTAAGCCCGATTACACAGCCGATTGTCATGGCATAAGGAACGGATAATACGGCAAGGCCGGCACCGACCATGACGCCCAGAATTAAAGCATCGAGAAACTGACCGATAAAGAAACTGCTGAACACCTGACTGGCCGTGCGCCATACGTGAACCATGTTTTTAATATGATGGTCTTTGCCGTAAGCACGAGCCAAGCGGCCCATCTGACGGCGCAGCACTTCTTTGTCAAGCAATACATAAATGGCAAAAATTAAGCCGATAACAAAGTTAAACACCATTTCAACGGTGTCACTCATTGTTTTCACAATGTAACGACCGCTATCCGCCCCAATTTGGCGCAACTGTTCCACCGTCTTATCCGATTAAATGGAATCCATGACACCGGACGACGAAAGATACGGCGTGTTTTCAATGAAACGACTCACCCACTCAGAGGATTGCTGATATAAAGCCGGCAAGGCCTGCACGATAATACCCAAGGAATGAACGAGTTGCGGTATCGCCATATAGCCGACGAGGAAAATAGCCAACAATATGGTAAAAATAGCCAGGACAACACAAACCGGTCGTCTGGTACTATGCTTCCAACCGCTTTCGGCAGAAGGAAAATAAATCTTCTCAAAGCGCTTCACAATAATATTGAGGACGAACGCTATGAGCACACCCCAAACCAACGGCATGACGGCATCCAGCCCAATTTTAAACGAAGTCAGTACCGAATCAAACTTAATAGTGAACAGAAATACTAAACCGCCTAAAATAATCAGGCTGATACTCGATTTATATTTCTTAAAAAAGCCCATACACTATTGCTCCCTATTAAAATAATTCTTAAGCAAACAAAGAATCCAAACGGTCTTCGTCAAGTAAAGTCCCTACCGTGAACGGTCCGAACATACCGAAGCGGGCACTTACTTCATCAAAACGCATTTCGTTAACGATTTTTTTGAACTGAACCGCATCATCGGACATGAGCGTAATACCCCATTCCCAATCATCGAGACCACAGGCACCGGTAGTAAACTCTTTAATCGTTTCTTCGTATTTTTTACCGATTTGGCCATGAGAACGCATCATGCGACCGCGTTCCGCACGGTCCGTCATGTACCAGTTATCTTCCAAATTGCGGCGTTTGCTCATTGGATAGAAGCACATATATTTTAAACGAGGAATATGCGGATACAAACGAGCTTGAACCTTCGGATGATTAATGTCGGTTTTCATGTAGTTACTTACTTCAATAACCGATACGAAAGAAGCTGTCGGTTCCAAAACGGCGCCGATAGCCAATTTACGAAGGGTAATTTCTTTGGCCGTAACGTCTTCCAAAGTCGGCTGCAAGAACCAAATCATGATGTCCCCTTTGCCGCCCGCTACATTATACAAAGCATAACTGGATGTTTCCGCTTCATGGCCTGCTTCCAATTCAGCGATAAACGCTTTGAATTCAGCTAAAGCTTTAATCTGACGTTCCGTATCCCAGGACTGCCATTTTTCAAAATTAATTTTGTACGTAGCGTGAATACTGAACCAACCTTCATAGGTCAAAACCGCTTTTTCATCAACACTCATGTCGTTCTGACTCATAGCTCCGGGATGTCCCATATGCTGTTCACTCATTGTAAATTCCTCCTTTTAAAAAATTATTTATGTTCATTCACTAAATAGTATGTATTGTCATTCTGTAAATGGTATTTATCTTCATTCACCAAATGTTAGTTATCTTCATTCACCAAATGTTGTACCAAATCATGAGCCTGACGCACACCATCCGGCATGCCCACACCATCAAACGGCGTACCAATCATATGAAGGCCCGGATACGCTTTAGCGGCGTAGTCCTTAAGACGTGCTACCAAATCGCGATGCCCCACCTTATACTGCGGCATGCTCTTATCGAGACGAGTCAGTTCAACCCATAACGGTTTGGCGCTAAATTTCATGATGCGCTGAATTTCCTTAACAGCCAGTTCTTTTAAGGCCTCACCATCGAATTGCTGCACCGTATTATCTCCCGGTTTACCCATGAACACGCGCAACACGACTTTGTCCTGCGGTGTCGTCTGAGGCCACTTAGCGGTGATATAAGTGCAAGCCGTAAGCGGTGTATCCGTCTTACGGGTAATTACAAAACCGGTACCATCCAGCGGCGCATCAAAAGTCGCGCGGTCAAAACCCATAACGGCGATAGCACAAGTAGATAAGTCCATATTCATTAATTCGCAAAAATGAACATCCTCCGCAAACCACTTTTTGTAACTCTGCGGCGGGGTGGTAATAATTACTTCTTCGTAAGGGCTCTTCACCGTACCACCCAAGACATAACCGTCTTTTACTTTTTCAATAGATGTTACGGGCGTACTCTTATGAAGGGTTACATTAGCCGGCATTTGTGCCACCAATTCGTCGATAATCGATTCCAAACCGCCGGTAAGCTGACGAAATTGACCACTCGGTTTTACATTCGTTGCGGCTCGTTGCTTGCGCGCTGCCAACATACCTTTAACCATGTTGCCATGTTTGCGCTCCAAACTGTGAAATTCCGGGAATGTCGCATCGAGACTCAACTCATAAATATCGCCGCCGTAAATCCCCGACAACAATGGCTCGATAAGTTTATCCATCATTTCATTGCCCAAGTGATATTTGAAAAAATCGCCTATGGACACATCCCCATCCGTCGGATAAGGGCTTTTGAAAATATCCTGCATAGCGCGGAATTTACCGGACCATGACAACAAAGTAGATTTGGCAAAAGGCACAAACTCCGTAGGAATCCCTACAATGGAGCCCCCCGGTATAGGGAACATGCTGCCTCTGTCATAGATGAAAGCCTGGCCGGTAGCATTGGTAACAAGCGTATCGCCCAGCCCCAATTCATTGATTAAATCCGTCATAGCCTGCTTACGGGCTAAATAGGAGTCAGGTCCCACTTCCACTACATAACCGTCCACACGTTTCGTTTTAATTTTACCGCCAAATCGCTGTTCTTCTTCGAACACATCAATCTGCCAGTCCGGCTTAGCTCGGCCCAAATAGTAGGCCGTTGAAAGGCCTGTCAGACCACCGCCAATCACCGCTACTCGACTCATTCTGTCACCTCATCTTCTAAAGGTAAATGTCGTACCGCCTGCGCCATGGCTTTTACAAAAAGCGCATCTGTATTCGGCATCGGTACGCGCTTGTAGGCAACCCCAAGCTCTTCACAAAGGGCTCTACAAGCAATATCATTATCATATAATATTTCCAAATGGTCACATACGAACCCGATAGGTACATACACAACCGCTTTAACATTATCTCTCACCACGACTTCGCGGGTCACCGTTGCCACATCCGGCGTCAACCAGTCACCGCGGACACCGGCACTTTGCCAAGCCATTTCATAAGTCGTAAGACCTACGGATGCAGCAATGCGCTTAGCCGTAGCTTGAACGGCTTCCGGATAAGTGTCGCCCATGTGAATTACGTGGTACGGCAAACTGTGGGCCGTAAAGATTACGCCGACCTCAGCCGGATTCGTTGTTTCCGCCAACGTCGTTTCCAACGCCTGATGCCAATAGGCCAAGAACTCCGGTTCTTCATTCCAGGCCGCCACTTCCCGAATTTCCATTTGATAACGAGCCGCCCGTCGTTTGGCTCGTTCAAAATAGGAAGCCGTCGCAAAGAGTGAGAAATACGGTGCCATCACAATAGCCACCGCCTTAGTGATACCCGCTTCACCCATAGCCGTCACTGCATCTTCAATGAATGGCGGCATATGCTTATGGCCGATATATAATTCATAGCTTACATCATCGCTATGCTCGTTAAGCTGCTTAGCTAATAATTTTGCTTGCCCTTCGGTTAAAGCTCCTAGGGGCGACAAACCGCCGATGGCTTCATAGCGTTTTTTCAAAACCGCTACTTCCGCCTCCGTCGGCGCATAACCGCGGCGAATGCTTGTATAATAAGGCATCAAATCCGCTTCAGTGGCTGGTGTGCCGTAATCCATCACCAATAAGCCGATTCGCTCCTTCATACCGTCCCTCATCGCGCCGTCACTTCATGCACATAGGACACGATGCGCTTCAATACGTCCGGATTAGCTTCCGGCACAACCCCATGGCCCAGGTTAAAGATATGACGACCATGTTCCTTGCCTTCCGCCAAGATGCGATCGATTTCGCCCTGAATCACCGGCCAGTCCGCAAATAAATAGGCCGGATCCAAATTGCCCTGCACCGCCTGAGTAATCCCCATAGCTTTGGCATCGGCAATCGGTGAACGCCAATCAAGGCCGATTACATCAACCGGCAATTGGCGCCATAACGGCAATAAGTGATACGTCCCTACGCCGAACATGGTGATTGGCGTAGTCGGGAACTTAGTCTTTAAGGCCGTAATTAACTCTTTCATAAACGGATAAATGCGGGCTTCGTATTCGCGCGCACTCACGGCTCCTACCCAAGAGTCAAAAATCTGAATGGCGGCGGCACCTGCTTCGATTTGCGCACCTAAATAGACAATGCTCATGGCTGTCAATTTTTCCATCAACGCATCCCACAAATCAGGACGCGTCACGAGCATTTGCCGCGTTTTCTGATATGTCTTCGAAGGGCCGCCTTCCAGCATGTAACTGGCTAAGGTAAACGGGGCCCCACCAAATCCGATGAGCGGCACCTTAAGTTGCTCTTTTGTCAGAATACGAATTGTTTCCAACACATGAGGTAAGGACTCGGCCATATCGAGAGCGCCGATAGCGGCAATATCTTCCGCCGTGCGAATCGGATTGCCGATAACCGGACCGATGCCGGACTTGAGCTCTACCTCCACCCCGATAGGCACCAATGGGGTCATAATATCTTTATATAAGATAGCAGCATCTACATTATATTCTTCAACGGGCAAGCGCGTAATATACGCACAAAGCTCCGGTTGTTGTGTTATTTCGAACAAGGAATATTTTTCCTTAATACGGCGATATTCGGCTTGGCTGCGGCCTGCTTGCCGCATAAACCATACGGGGCAATGAGACGTTTCTTCCCCGCGGATCATTTGTAAGTATGTCGAATTCATAAGGTATCTTCTTTCCTTTGTTATACGCAATTTTATCGTTTGGTAAAGGCACTATCTACACTGTAGCGGCCCGGACCTGCGATAAAGAGCATAATGGCGCCGAACATCATCTGTGAAGGATAATCCCATCTAAAAAATCCGGCGTCCCATGCGGCTGCGGTTGCAATGAATAAGGTGAATGCAATCAATAGCGCGCCGAGACGTGTCAAAAAGCCCAAAATAAGAAGAAATCCGCCTAAAAGTTCTGCCCCGGCCGCGGCCATACCGAGCAATAAAAAACCGTCCGGTACACCGAATTGAGCCGTCGTATGACCGATGGCATATAAATTTTGCTCACCACCGGCAAATTTGAAATATCCGTGAGCCATCATGGATAAACCGAATACGATGCGATAAAACAACAATCCGAAATCATGATAGCGAAATAAATTATGAAATAGCATATTCATTCTGCTTCGTTATTCTCCTTATTTGCTGACTTTATTTGATTACTTTGGCGTAGCCGTTAACAATCGGCCACAAAGTATCATCATCGGCACTGTTAAGCGCGATGACGCGAACACTCGGTCCGAAATATAAATTATCGTACAATACCACATGAAGGGTTTCACCGTAAATTACAGTGCTTACCATATTGTCAAAACGCAAAGTACCGGTATAGGTACCGTTTTTCTGCAAAGTTAACGGCTCGATTACACGATACTGTTGGAATACATTTTGGCCGCCTTCATTGATTAATTCGGCCAATTCCGGCAATACGGAATCTTCTTGTTTGTCTTTATTTTTCGTACTGAAAGAAAAGACCGGCATTTCACTTTCAATGCCCAAAGTACGAAGGCCCTGTTCACCAAGACGAATATCCGCTACGATGCCGTAGCTGAACACATTGTCTTTTTTATAACGCAATTGGTACACATCGGCACTCAATACGCCACGATTCAATAAGTACTGTTGAATATCTTCACTGTTCGTAAATAAAGCTTTTTCCGAACCGGCCGACAAGGTAACATTAGTCGGCGTCTTAATATCTTTAATAGCTGTAGTGGCCGGTGTGGCCGCCTGCACAGCGCTCCCCACACTAAAGGTAAACACCAACACAGCCGCTGCACACCAAGTAGTTAGTTTCATGCACAACTCCTTTTTGCTGACTGACTATTCTGACTATTCTGCTTAACTGCCAACAGTCCGGCAACAAGGCCGGACCGACTGGCATATACTGTAAATTAAGCTCAATTATTGCCGGCTAACGATTAGCTTACTCCGGCTAACGGTTAGCTTACTCCGGCTATCATTAACCTTTTTTCTGTGCTTTCGCCCAGCTATCGCGCAGGCCCACAATACGGTTCATCACGATATGTTCAGGCGTGCTGTCCAAATCGGTTACGAAATACCCCTGACGCAAGAACTGGAAGTTGTCGCCCGGTTTCGTTGTTTTAAAAGCCGGTTCCCCTTTCCCCTGCATTACTACCAAGGAATTTGGATTAAGCTGTTCCAAGAAATCTTTGCTTTCCCATTCTTCTTCCGGTTTTAAGAGATAATCGTACAAACGAATTTCCATGTCCACCGCCGTAGAGGCTTCCACCCAGTGCAAGGTGCCTTTAACTTTACGCTGGCAACCGCTGCCGCTGCGGCTTTCCGGATCATAGGTACAATGAATTTCTTTAATAGAACCGTCTTCGTTTTTAATGACTTCGTCGCACATAACGATGTAAGCGCCTTTGAGACGAACTTCTTTGCCCGGGGTCATGCGGAAGAACTTTTTCACCGGAACTTCCATAAAATCGTCCTGTTCAATGTAAATTTCACGACCGAACGGAACTTCACGAGTACCCATAGCTTCATTTTCCGGATTGTTTTCAATGGTCATCATTTCCGTCTGACCTTCCGGATAGTTAGTAATAACCACTTTTACCGGGTTAATAACCGCCATCTGACGCGGTGCTTTCATCTTCAAATCTTCACGAATACAGAATTCGAGAAGCGCAATGTCTACCACACTGTCCGCTTTGGCTACGCCAATGCGCTGACAGAAATCACGAATCGAAGCCGGTGTATAACCGCGACGACGCAAACCGGAAATGGTAGGCATACGCGGATCATCCCAGCCACTTACGAGATTCTTTTCAACAAGCTGACGCAATTTACGTTTACTCATGACCATATTGGTAACGTTTAAGCGAGCAAATTCAATCTGCTGCGGTTTTTCCGTATCCGGCCAATCTTCAAGAACCCAATTGTAGAGCGGACGATGCACTTCAAATTCCAAAGTACATACGGAATGGGTAATGCGTTCGATAGCATCTTCCACAGGATGCGCAAAGTCATACATCGGATAAATGCACCATTTGTCGCCCGTACGATGATGTTCCGCATGCATAATACGATACAATACAGGGTCGCGCATTACGATGTTCGGCGAAGCCATATCAATTTTGGCACGAAGCACTTTTTCACCGTCTTTATACTTGCCTTCCTTCATTTCTTCAAAAAGGCGCAAGTTTTCTTCTACCGGACGGTCACGATATGGGCTGTTGGTGCCCGGCGTACCGAAATCGCCGCGAGTTTCTTTGATCTGTTCCGGCGTCTGATCATCCACATAGGCTTTGCCTTTTTTAATCAATTCTTTTGCATATTCATACATGGTGTCAAAGTAGTCGGACGCAAAATATTCGCGGTCGTCCCAATCAAAGCCGAGCCATTTCACATCGGCTTCAATAGATTTCACATATTCCACTTCTTCCTTGGACGGATTGGTGTCGTCAAAACGAAGGTTCGTAAGACCGTTATAGTCATTGCCCAAGCCGAAGTTTAAGCAAATCGACTTAGCATGACCGATGTGAAGATAGCCATTCGGTTCCGGTGGGAAACGAGTATGCACACGTTTGCCGTACTTACCGGATTCGTTATCTTTATTTATAATCGCCTCTATAAAATTAACTGTTTCATTATTTGGAGTTTCCAACAACAATCATCCTCTCTGCGACTTACTGTCCGTTTATTTACATCTCTTTATTTTATCATAAATAGAGACTTATTGATAGCTAAAGTCCGACCGCAACGGACTTCGTATCGAAGCGGCCAAACAATAATTATCCCTTATAGTTTACTTCCTTATTTACGCATGTTTTAAGCGGTTTTCCTTGCAAGCCCAGAATAATGTTGTCGGCCGTAAGCATTGCCATGTCACGACGGGTACGGTCTGTAAAGGAACCGATGTGCGGTACCACCAACACTTTACCGGTCTGCAAAAGCGGATGATCTGCCGGTAACGGTTCCGGATCCGTTACATCCAAAGCGGCGTAGTCGATTTCCCCTTCATTAAGAGCCCACACGAGCGCATCGGTGTCCACGATTTTACCGCGACCCACATTGACAAATAAGGCATCATTTTTCATCTTTTTGAACGCCTCTTTGTCAAACATGTGATACGTTTCCGGCGTTAACGGCGCCATAACGAGGACCACATCGCTTTCGGCCAAGAGCTCATCGCGATCACGGTATTCAACCATGTATAAATGCTCATCCGCACGTTTATGACGATTGTTGTAAATAACGGTCATGCCGAACGCTCGGGCACGGCGCGAAATGGAAATTCCGATGGCGCCAAGTCCGATAATCCCCAAAGTAGAACGACTTAAATCTTTACCTTTAATATTGGACGGACGTTGTGCCCACATACCGCTTTTGACAAAATCCGCATTTTCCACAATGCGACGGCTGGCCGCTGCCACAAGTGTAAAGGCCAATTCGGCTACCGATTCGGTCAAAACATCAGGTGTATTGCCGTAAGGAATCTGACGGGCCGTCAAATCATCCACCGTCACATTATCGTAGCCCACTGAAGCTTGGGCGATAACTTTTAAATTCGGTGCATCGGCGATTAAATCGGCATCCACTTTAACCGTATTAATACTCCAAAGAGCATCGGCCTCCTTGAGCCATTCTTTCAAAGTTTCACGGGGCATAGGTGTCTTTTCCGTCCATTGCTTAATCGTCACATGTTCACCTAAATAGGCAAGCGCATCTTTACGAACCAAACCTGGTACAACTACAACTGGTTTACTCATTTGTGTCAACCTCCCGGACATATATAAAATCATTTCTATGTAAAAAATCTAATACTTCGAAGAGTTATAAAAACTCTAATAAGCTGTTGCAACTTATCTGAAAAAAACAGCCGAATTGTCAATCAAGTAAATTGATATTATCTCTCTCTTATTATATACAATTTGAGGCCATAGATAAAACAAAATCATAGATATTTTTAAATAAATAAATCTTTTGGTACTTTAGAATATTTTTATCGTTTTTTCATGGTAAAAAAATATCTCCTTTGTGCTCATGTTTTTCACTAATATTACAACTATTTACTTTATCTATTTATCAATCTATGTTATAGTTAACTTATCGATAAATACAAACAATTAATCATTCTCCCAAGCTCGTCAATTACGTATTGTGAATTTATTTGAAAAGAGGAACTTCCTATGGCATATATCGACGCATTAACTGAACAAGAAGTTACACTACGTGATTTTAAATCTGTATTAAATCGACTCATGACCAATTACAATCCGAAGAAACCGGTTACGATTACCATCGAAGAAGATGGTGAATCACGTACATTTTCATTAGTACCGAAACGTACGCGCCGGCGCTCAAACGGTGAGGCATTTGCCATTAAAGAAATCCCGTTTGAAACGTTGGAAGAACCAAAAGAACCGGGCACTTACATGGCCATTGATACGTTTAATATTGCTGAAAACACACCGATTCCGTTTGTATACGGCTTGTATGTAGATTTTGACGGCATTCGGGATTTACGCTTTTTTAACGACCGTGCCAGTTGTCAAAAATGGCTTAACAAAAAGATTAAATTACTTGAAAAATAGGCGATGTATATAAAACTGTTTAATAAATATTCTAATGGATTCACCCGGCTTGAAACCCATTAAATTAGTTTTAAGTACATCGTATTTATTTAATATAAACTCTTTTATATCGAAAAAAATATATTTATAATAATTACATAATTA
Source organism: Veillonella ratti (assembly GCF_003992115.1). Taxonomy (GTDB): domain Bacteria; phylum Bacillota; class Negativicutes; order Veillonellales; family Veillonellaceae; genus Veillonella_A; species Veillonella_A ratti. Next base: position 22,530 of record NZ_RQUX01000006.1, on the reverse strand, counting down.
TATAAAAACCGGCTTAGGTCGGTCATGACTCAGCATTACACTTGGGAGGACTTATGAAAATCGCAACCTTTACAACGCCCCATTGGCTTCCGCCAATGGGGCGTTATCGACGACGAATCACAAACTATTCTCGGCAGTGCCGATTTGGAAGAAGCGTACTTTTCCTTCCTACCGGAAACGATTGAAGAGCTCATCAGCTTAGGTGACGAAGGCGTGTTATTATTAGCTACCGCTTTGGAAAAACACAATGAATCGCCCGTAGCCGTACCTTACAATCTCAGCGATGTAACCATCGATACACCGTTCAGCCCACATCGCAACATTATCTGCGTGGGCAAAAACTACCGCGAACACATCGTTGAATTCGACAAAACGGCCGACGAACCGGAGTTCCCTATTTTCTTCAGTAAATTGCCGACAGCCGTAACCGGCCCTAACCGCGTAATTCCGTTGCATCCGAATGCAACTTCACAAGTGGATTACGAAGGTGAACTGGCCATCATTATCGGCAAACGAGCCAGCAACATTCCGGAAGATGAAGTATATGATCACATCTTCGGTTACACCATTGTAAACGATGTAACGGCACGCGATTTACAGCGTCATCACAATCAGTGGTTCTTAGGTAAAAGCTTGGACGGTTTCTGCCCAATGGGCCCGGCCATTTTAATCGGCAACAAACAGCCGCGCGACTTTGAAATTCGCACCTATGTTAACGACGAACTTCGCCAATCGGGCTCCACGGAAGATTTAATCTTCTCCATCCCGACCTTGGTTAGCACCTTAAGCCGCGGCATCACCTTGGAACCGGGCGACATCATCGCCACCGGTACGCCATCGGGTGTAGGCGTCGGTCTCGAACCACCTCGCTTCTTGCAGGAAGACGATCTCGTATCCATCACCGTACCGGGCATCGGCACCTTGACCAATACGGTTAAACGGTCCGCACCGATTACGGAAATCGAAGATTACGAAGATTTTTAAAAAGATAATTACTCTCAAACCACCGGTTTTCGCCGGTGGTTTTATCTTTAAATTATGGCTTTCATATCGGGGCCCGGGGGTATTAACTTGACGCTTATACCTTATTGCGTTAAGATATACATAAGACGAGCCGTCATAGTGATTAGTACCGCTAGGCTCATCTCTGGTGAAATTTGGAAATTGAGAAATGACCTAGTCGTTACTTAACGATTAGGTCATTTTTCGTGAAGAATTAAGACCACCAGAGTAGCGAACGCTATCATTAAGGATAAAGCTTCGAATACACTCATGATCTCACCTCCTTAACAGAGATGACCTAGTCACACTATAACGGCTCTTGATTATTAGTATACTCCTTTTATGTGTATAACTATACCAAAAAGAGAGTATAACGTTTATGTTATACTCTCTTTTTATATAAGCTTCTACATTAAAGCGATAGTTTTCACATTACGCATAAATCTTCTTTTCTTTATAACTTAAATCAAGATAAAATAAGTCTTCCTCTTCTAGAGCCGCTGAAAACTTAGCAGCAGTATTACATTTTACTCCTTCATCATTCAGAATTTTCCATACAGTTCGATAAGCAAATCCATAAGCTTTACAAAACTTAGTCAATGAGCCAAACTTGTTTCTAATCATATATTTAACCTCACTAGGCTCAACATCTAAATAGAAATCAGCAGATAAATAGCTTATATTGTTATCCATAACCCTTGGCCTCCTTCAATTATTGTAATAATATTAGGCCCTTACTGCAAAATATGCTACTATTTGCTATAATACAGCTAGCAACTAAACATCAAAAATGAATGTTAAAAGGTTTTATCTTAGCTCAATGAATAATGACATCAACGCTCTAAATTATTGATGAACTAAGTTTTTCAAATACAACACCCTATAAAATTACAATAAGATACCTAGATTCTATATAATGCATAATTCAAACAGTTATTTTCTCCATAATCCAATTGGCTAAGCACATAGCTAATTGTTTGAATCGAATTATTCATTGCCGGCGATATCTAAACTATCTTACACTATGATATTAACATTTATGCACACCAAAAGTCAACACAAAAAAACAAAAATGCAACTTTAAATTACACTTATATGAATTGCTATGAAGGAAGAAATTATGGAAACAATATTTGACCGTATAAAAAGACTAAGAAAAAATCTCGGTCTATCACAAGAAGAGTTTGCCAAAAAAGTAAATTATACGTCAAGAAATACCATCATTAAAATCGAGCAGGGATTAATTGATATATCTTTATCCAAAATTAAAGAATTCGCTGACGCTTTAAATACAACTCCTGAATATCTTATGGGATGGGTAGATGAACAGGGATATAAAACATCTACTCAAGATTCAAGTTATTTTCCCCCATTTTCAAACGCTGATAATAGACCACCTAATCCTACCGATCAGCAAATTGAATATTCAAATAAATTTCCTAAAAATAACTCTTATAAGGTTGGCGATAATAGCTTTGCCCCCAGAATCAGTTACGGCGATATAGTATATTTGGATTCGATTACAAAACCCGTGCCCAATTTCTCTATTATTGCAATTCAAGCAGTTGATAACAATCAAACTATAGTTCAAGATACTATCGTTCCTAGATGCTTTAACTATACTGCTACAGGCATAGTTACCTATGTTCCTAATCAAACTATCATGCCATATCAACAAAATTATCAAACTATACAACCTATATATTACGATTGGCAAATGATTAATAATAATAACATCTTAATTTTAGGTTCAATCAGTAAAGTGGAATTTAATGTATTGGTTAAACCTTTTTAAAGATAATTCTTTTTCTTAACAAAGAAGTCTGTAACTAAATGCGGTTAAAGAACCATTTAGTTACAGACTTCTTTCATAACGCCTACTTCTTGTTACAATAAATTTATAATTAATTCAATTTTATTATCATATATACTACTTCATAACATTACTCATTGCAATACCTCTAAATAAGGTCTAATTCTCTTATCCACTTTTAATATTTTGGCATAAAATGACAATAAGGGAATATTTTTAGACTTACTACTCATATATTGTTTGAAGGCATCTGTTATCACTTGAATTTCAACTCTATTAGTGACTTTCACAATATCACAAAGTGTTCTCTCAATATTATACGCTCTGACCAAATTACCTGATGGACTAGTCACCTCTTCAACACCTAACTCAAATACATCTTTCTTTACTTTATTGCATCTAAACCCACTTCTAATGGGGGCCGATGTATTATAACCTTCAGGAAATGTAAACTGTAATTGCATTGGTGTTCTATCTGTAAAACCATGTAAATACAAAGCTGTCCCTAATGAAAAAATTCCTCTTTTATAGCTAACTTGTGCGTTTAAAAACTCATCTTCCCATGCTTCCGGCAACGTATATACACCACGAGATACTTTCTCTAATTTATTATCCTTAACAAGTTGCGATAAATAATTTCTCGATAAATTGGCTTCTGAAACCATAGAGGAAGTAACAATACCATTATTTTCATAGGCCATTTTTATTACAGCACTTTTACTCATATAGCTCCCCCCTTAAAACAAAATAACTTTCTTGCTCTAATTATATAAATTTAGAGCAAGAAAGTCAAACCATGCCCGTATTTAATTTTAAATAAAGCCATCTTAACCGAGTTCTTTCGCCATCGCATCAATACGTCCTAATAAAGTCTGAATCAACCCGGGCACTTTTCGCTCGAGCACTACCACGACTTCCCTACTCGTATCAACCGCCTCAAAGCGTGCCATCACTTCAATTAATCTTTTTTCAAAAATATCCGGCACTGCCGCTTTCAATGCAGCATAATCGATATCATGAACCCCTGTTACATAAGTAAGTTCACGGTCATGAGTACCGTTTTCAGCAAACGCTTTAGACAAATTATATGGTGCCGGCTGTGCTTCATAATCACCACTAAAAGAGTTATATGCAAAGGTTCGGCCATTATCAAAAATAGGCGCCAGACCTATAAACTCAAGTGTCTCACTGTTCCGTAAGATACCGAAATTCCCCCAATGACGATCATCGTTCATTGTCAGATAATCAATAATAATCATTTCTTCCAGCTGCTTACGAATTTCATCCGTTACGGCACAACCATTTTGTCGTAGAAATTCCAAATAATTATCTAACCCGTTTAAATGATTGGTTCTGGATTTTTCCAATTGCCAAGCCGGTATAAACTCGATGGACGCCGTCGTGAACGCATCACAAGCGGATACGACCGAGCCACCGAATGTTCCCAAACGATACAACACATGGTTAAAACCCAGTACATCTAATAAATCGGAAACCACCGCTTCATTAAAAGGCTCCTGCATAAACGGCTGATTACCTGTTTTATATAGAACCGGCGATTCATCTGTATGCAACCACATCTGCGGTAAAGTACCGTTATTCGAAGTATTCGGCGTATGACTATGAAACGAAATCAGCGTTCTATCGCCAATCTGTTTTTTCAACGTCGTCAAAGATGAGATAAATATCGAATCATCTTCAAATGAATTATCATAGAAGTTTACATCAGCCCAAGTTACTTTACTGTCGGCCGGTTTAATCCAATAATGATCGGACACGCTAAGCATATAGGAGCGCAAGGATAGTTCCAGCGAGGAATCACTGTCAAAGTAATCCTTAATGGCACTGATATTGGGCCGTTCTTTAGGAATAACTCGATGATCCAAAAATTTATTCAAATTATATTCGTAGCCACGGAAGTTATCAATCATATATGGTGGCAAATGAGCAATACTTAACACTTCATTAACCTGTGCCCAAAGCATCATATTATCAAAAGAAAATAAAATACAGGGCACATCCTTATGCATTAATAAACATGTGCTATCCATAAATTTATTATGCTTCATGATGTGCCCCTTTCGTGCAAGTTTTATTCAATTCAAACGAAGCCTAAAATATCTAATAAGAGCATTCGTGTAACGACAAACTTAACCCACCAAAAATTTTATTTCCCTTCCAATTCAGCTTCCCATTCGGTATGGAAAATACCGTCTTGGTCAACACGTTCATACGTATGTGCACCGAAGAAGTCGCGCTGCGCCTGAATCATGTTAGCGGACAAATTGGCACGACGATAGCTGTCGTAGTAATCAAGGGATGCGGAGAACGCCGGAGTCGGAATGCCGAAACGTTTGGCTTCGATAATCGCTTCACGCCATTTAGCCTGATGCTGTTCGATGGCTTCAATGAAGAACGGATCGAGAAGCAAGTTGGTAAGTTCCGGATTGCGTTCGAACGCTTTTTTAATATCTTCCAAGAATACGGCACGAATGATACAACCACCACGCCATAAGAGCGCCATATCACCAAAGTTGATATTCCAGTTGTATTCTTTGGCTGCTGCTTTAATCAACGCAAAGCCCTGTGCGTAAGAACAGATTTTGGATGCATACAATGCGGAATGAATAGCATCAATAAAGGCTTTTTTGTCGCCTTTGTATTCCCCTTCAGGACCTTTGAGCATCTTAGCCGCTTCCACGCGTTCCGTTTTGTAAGCCGACATGCCGCGCGCAAATACAGCTTCCGCGATAGTCGGAATTGGTACTCCTAAATCAAGGGCTTCCTGGCTCGTCCATTTACCGGTACCCTTTTGGCCCGCTTTGTCGAGGATTTTTTCCAATAAAGGCTCGCCCGTTTCTTTGTCACGTACGCGCAAGATTTTAGACGTGATTTCGATTAAATAAGAATCGAGTACGCCTTTATTCCATTCGGTGAACACTTCGGCCATTTCTTCGGCACTCATGTGGAGCAACTCTTTCATCATGAAATACGCTTCGGAGATGAGCTGCATATCGCCGTATTCGATACCGTTGTGCACCATTTTTACATAGTGACCGGCACCGTCATCACCAACATAGCTGCAGCAAGGACCGTCAGCCACCTGAGCGGCGATGGACGTGAAAATTTTTTCCACTTCTTTATAGGACGTTTCGTTACCGCCCGGCATGAGGCTTGGACCGTTAAGAGCCCCTTCTTCCCCGCCGGATACGCCAACGCCTAAGAAGCGGAAGCCTTTAGCTTCGAGTTCCTGGCTGCGGCGACGCGTATCTTTGAAATACGAGTTACCGCCATCGATTAAGATGTCGCCTTTATCCAAATATGGCAAGAACGCTTCAATCATGTCATCTACCGGTTGGCCAGCTTTTACGAGGAACATGATTTTGCGAGGTTTAGCGAGCATGTTAACGAGTTCTTCAGGGCTGTGAGCGCCGCCGATGTTGCCTTCGTGACCGAATTTTTGCAAAAACTCATCCGTTTTCTGCGGCGTACGGTTATAAACAGCAATGCTAAAACCTTTGTGTGCCACATTACGCGCTAAGTTTTGACCCATAACGGCCAAACCGACTAAACCGAATTCATATGTCTTATTTTCCATATTTCGTCTCCTCTGCCACAGCCAGCCAGGCGTCCTGTTGTTGCGCCAGCTGCTGTGCTTTTTTTATAACTCTTACAAACGCAGGGGGAATATCCTCCCGCTCTTTTATATTATACGCAATACACTTGCCGATAGTAATTCCTTTTTGAAAAAACAGCCAACTGAAGTAATACACTTCCAATAGGTGTTCTTCCCGATTCGGAATCGAATTTAATTTGCGTTCGTGAAACGCCCGGTTCACCAGACCTTGAGCTGACTCATTTTGCGACTTGGCGTACTTAATCAGCTTATCCACCCCTTGGGTGATGGCTTTTTTGGACACCAGCTGTGAACCGCCTTCAAGACTGACTACCATGCGCACAATATTATCCAAAACGGACCGTTGGCGCCGGCGAATCAAGTGACTGACCAAATCATATTCATAGCAAATTGTATCCGTGAAATATACTTGCTTTTTACCCGCCCGTACGTCGGTACGCACATCCCTATCATATAGGGCAATGACGGGAATGTCAAAACGATTAAATAATTCAGCCAATCGGCTGATAGACCCTTGGCCGCGGGCATTGATAAGCCCGATGCCGTAAAAGTCGAGCGGAATACCGAGCGTTTTGGCAAACTGCCGAAAACTACTGTACTCTGTTTCGCCCTCTACTATCATAACACAACGTGTATAGAGGGCCTCTTTGACCGCTGAAAAATAAGCAATCAAATGTTCTTCCGCCTCCGACGACACTTCAAAGGTCACCCCGCAGGCAATCTTCAACGACCCCGACGGCTGGCGATAAAAGCGAATAATCTGCCGATAATCATCGGACAAAACTTCCGCCGAATGGGTAACGATAAAGACCTGGCCTAAAATACCGTCAATGCCGAACACATCTTTTAAGATGCGCAAAAATCCGATATTCTCATTGGCCATCATTTCTTTAAAATAATCTACCATGGCCCGCTGCATGAGCGGGTTCAAATGGGTTTCTACTTCATCGAGGCTGATAGCCAGCGGTAAATACCGTTTTCCCTTCATCACGACAATACGCGACTCGAGGCGATTTTGTTTTTTCAAACGAAAAATCTTCTGCACCAAGCGAAATACCACCATGGCCACGAGGCGTAGCGCATCAGGCGTATAAAAGCCGGCATAACGCTCGCTCTTATCAATTTTCGTATGCGTCATGGATCCTCGTTCCATAAGCGGCCATTGCGTCAACTGAGCCAATACAATAATCATGTAAATCGGCAAATGAGGCATGACCATTTGAAACTGCCGAATGCGCAGCGCAATGAGCGACATAGACTTCGTGACGGGCGAATCTTTTTTACAAATCGCCACATCGAGGGCCTCGCCCAACAAATCGCGGAGCTCTTCGTAAAAGGACTCCTCCTTCGTGTCGAAAGAATAAATGCCAATATCCTTCAAGGCAAAATAGGCCATGTAAGTGAGCGTTTTAAGCGGTACCGACCGCCGTGCCGTCGTAGTCAACACCTCATAAAGACGCGGCTTCGTCGCTACATTCACCTGCTCCCACTCGAGCAGAATACGACCGTTTTTAACCGCCTTAATCAATAAGGGAGGCAACTCTTCGTGCGGCGTCACCACGATTTCAAGGCGAACCTTGACGGGTTTTACGATATCAAAAAAATCCCCTTCCACCAGCCTTCTGCCGGATGTCATGATCTGAATCAAGGCCAACAAATTAGACTTCCCAATCGAGTTTTCACCAATCAGATAATTACAATGCTCGTGAAAACTCAACTTCGTTTGATTCAAGTTACGAAAATTCTCAATTTCCAAAGTTGCTAAGTACATATCGGCACCTACCTTTGTTAGGGCTTATACTTTGACGTGTTGCTCTTTTAAACGAGCAATCATAACCGATGCGACAAACATCATAATACCGGCCAAGACCGTCAGCCACGATAAGGTTTCGTCAAAAATCACAAAGCCCCACATGGCGTTGAAGAATACGCCGATATATTGTAAAAATTGCGCCACAACTGCATTGGTGGCCACAAATGCACCGGTTAGGAAGAATTGGGCAAATACGGAAATCCCGCCGATAATCCCAAGGATTACCCATTGCCGCAAATCAGGCCATACAAAATCAGGTCCCATCAAGATACCACCGACAATCATGGTGGTCACTAAGAAATAAAACATAATCTCATAATTACTGTGATGTCCCACTTGGCTGAGCTTGCGAATCGTAGTGTAGGCAGCGGCCGCAAAGGCAGCACCGGCGATGGCGTAGAGCGAATACCAATGGAACTCACTAAACGACCAAGGCTTAATCATAAGGCAAACAGCCGCCAAAATCAAAAGAAGCCATTTACCGGCCCCTTTCGGAACTGACTCTTTCAAATAGAGTGTGCTAAAAATAAACACGAAAATGCCGGACAACTGAAATAAAATCGCCGCGTCGGCCAACTTCATGTACGCCAAAGCAATAAAGTTACACAAGTTGCCTAAACCGCCGAAAATCCCGCGAACCGTAAGCATCCCGCGATTTTCCGTGGAAAAGGCAATGCCCTTGACCCGCATATAGATAAGGACTGCCACCGTGCCGATGAGGCCGCGGAAAAAGGTAATCTCCGCCGCCGGCATGGCTTGCCCCAGCATTTTTACAAATAAATTCATGATACTAAACGCCAAAGCGGATGCAATGGCATAGAAAAAAGCTTGTCTCACGTTGTCACTACTTTCTTAATGTATTACTACTATTTTGATTGCTATATAGTATCAACCAACAACTTATATCGTTAATAAGTAGGATGCGTCTGACTCAATATAGCTTATTTTTTAAAAGTATCGACAAAAGCAAGTATTTCTTTCCCCATTGATTCTTTATCAATGACTTTGGTAAAACGCAATTCCTTCGCCTGCAAAGCAGCCAGTTGTTTCGGGAACGCCACGCCCGTCACCGCACTGATGTGCTCAAGGCTTTCATATGGCGTATCGCCGGTCTGAATTTCCAAGGCTTCGCAAATCGGATTCGGGAACTTGAACGGATGGGCCGTCGCCGCAATCACCGTATGACGGCCACCATCTTCCGGATGCGCCTGCAATTCCTTCATGTAGGCCCCCATGGCCACCGCCGTGTGCGGATCCAACAAATAACCGTAGGAGTTATAAACCTGCGCAATGACAGCTTTCGTTTCTTCGTCGGAAACAAATTGACCGCTGAAATCCTTCTGAATGCGCTGTAACTCTTCGGCCGTTACCGACAAGGAACCGTTTTGTTTTAAATCCTTCATGCGGCTGTTGGTGGCTTCGTAATCCTCGCCGCTCACATAATATAAGAAGCGTTCAAAGTTGGAACTTTCCAAAATATCCATGGACGGTGAAATGGTCGTGTAGAATTCACGCTTCATATCATAGGTGCCCGTTTTGAAAAAGTCCGTCAACACATTATTACGATTGGAAGCACAAATCAACTTACCGATTGGCACTCCCATCTTTTTCGCATAATAAGCGGCCAAAATATTGCCGAAGTTGCCGGTAGGGACCACCACATTAAACACTTCATCGCGATGAATAGCACCCTGGTTTACAAGTTCTGCATAGGCTGCCACATAGTAAACCACCTGCGGTGCCAAACGACCGACATTAATGGAGTTGGCACTGGAGAAACGAACTCCCTTAGCCGCCACTTTTTCAGCCATCGATTCGTCCACAAAGAGGCGTTTTAAAAATTGCTGCGCATCGTCAAAGTTACCGCGAATAGCCGTTACATTAACATTATCGCCCTCTTGTTTCTGCATCTGTTCTTGCTGCATCGGACTCACGCCATCGGTCGGATAAAAAACCTGAATGTGAGTGCCCGGCACATCTTTAAAACCTTCCAGCGCCGCTTTACCGGTGTCACCGGAAGTGGCCGTCAAAATAAGCACCTCATCCGTTTCTTTTTCCGCTTCTTTGGCGGCTACCAACAAATACGGGAACAAGGACAATGCCATATCCTTAAACGCCTGCGTACGTCCGTGGAACAATTCGAGCACCGATAAACGTTCCAAAATAGAATGCAACGGTGCAATTTCAGGCGTACTGAAATTTGCTTTGCTGTAAGCCGACGCAATCATGGAACGTAATTCCGCTTCATCAAAAGTTGTGAAAAGATTTTTTAATACGGTATACGCAATGTCCTCGTAGGATTTCTCCGCCACCATGTCATAAGTCAGACAGCGTTCCGGAAATAAGGCCGGCACATATAGACCCCCGTCACTTGCCAAGCCATGGAGCAATGCATACGTTTCACTTACCGTTTCTTCACTTCGTGTACTTCGATACTTCATCTCTCTACCCTCATACTTCTACTAATCTAAAATAATAATAGAAAATTTCTCTATTACTTCTTTCAATTAATTATACCGAAAATACACATTTTTTTCTACCTACCAACAGCGACGCTTTCCCCCTTAATTACGGCACCGTTATAAGTTATTACATTATTTTTACAAAATGTTGTAAAAAATAAAAATCTCCCGGCCCCTAAAAATAAACGAATATCGGAAACTTTTAAAAGCTTATGTTTTCTTTAAATTTTACATAATTTTTAAACTTTACTGCTATAAGGGTTTACATTTCGAAACAATAAGTATATAATAGCTATGTTGTTATGGACCATTAGCTCAGTTGGTAGAGCACCTGACTTTTAATCAGGGTGTCCAGGGTTCGAACCCCTGGTGGTCCACCATTTTTATGTCCAAAATTTGATATATTGCACTTAAAATCAAATAAAGAGCGATAGTAATACTAATCCCGGTGATCCGGCTATAGTTAGTACTATCGCTCTTTTTAATTATTCAGTTGTAAGCTCTATGCAGTTATAATGCAACATTTAACCTCTACACACTATTTAGCTGCAAATGTTCTCTACTCTTATTTGTTAACCAACGAATTTACGAGCTGAGTCAACTCTTCTATACGTTGTTTCTGTTCTTCCAATTGAGCGCTTTGCGTATCCAATTTTTGATTTTGCGACTGAATCATGGACTGCTGATCGTTAACTACACTACGGAGACTATCGATTTCCTGAGCCATCGCTTGGCTAGATCCGTAGTTAGTTGTCTGACCGGCACCAACACGCCAAGTTACACCGGCGTTAACCATGTTTTCACCGCCACCAAAGGAACTGCCGAGGCTGAACATCATGTCGCTATGTGGACGATAGAACGCACCAACTGCTACTGCATTCGCACCTTTGTAGTTACCCACACCGGCTGCAAATTCCCATCTTGTCGTCGGATTGTAATCTAACGGATGTAAAGCTGCAAGAGCTGCTGCACCGGCACCGACACGGTTCACACGGTTATCCAGTTTGTTAATCTGATTACCTAAATAGTTCATATTGGAACCGATATTCGTTACCGCACTATTTAACTGACCAACATTGACCGCATCAGTTTCAGCTTCACCGGCTACTACATCATGAATCTGATTTTTACCCATGCTGATAGTATCACTAGTGAGCTTAATATCTGATTTAACTGCATCAGTAGTCTTAATCGTTACACCATCCGTATTAACCGTAGTATTACCCGTTACAAGTTCCGTAGTCGTTACACTATCAGTACCGATAACAGTTGCTGTATCACCAGAACCTACAGTAACACGTTCTAAACCGGAAAGTTTGGATGATAATTTAACTTTAAAACCTTTAGTTCCGTCATTCACGACACCAATATTGCCCTCAGTCAGAGGTTCCATCGCTCCACCGGTGATACTTAAGGTTTCAGCATTACCGACTTCAATTTTTTCTTCGGTATCGCTGATAAACTCACGTTTAGCATTTTGAATGGCCTCAATATCGGTATTAATGTCACCGATTTGAGTTCCAATATTATTTACCGCATCACGCAATTGTCCTTCAGTTGCGGCACGGTTTTCCACGATACCGTTCGTTTCAGGCTTCCAAGTCGTATTGTCGAGACCTGTAATATAGTGACCTGTCTTATCCGGATTAATCAGATTGCCCTCTTTGTCTTTCGCCGTATCACCTTGCTTACCAATAGTGAGCTGACTACCTTGGGCACCAATTGTTACTTGCCCATTAGAGCCATTAACTACTACTTGATTATTGCCTGTACCGGCAGTAATATTCGATGTCGTACCATCAACTACTACTTGTTGCCCCGGTGCAGCTGCGTTATTCAATGTAATTTTATCATTCAAATCAATAGTATTTGTCTTAACTCCATTATCATCAGTTGTTGTGTTAATAGTAATATTTTTACCGGAAGATAATTTACTGTTGGTAGCCTCTTGAGTTAATTTAGAAGATAACTCTTTAAGCTGTGCCACGTTAACGGCATCATAATCATCAGCACCACCGGCCACATTCGTAATACGACGACGATTAGCTGCTACAGTATCATCACCGATTGTGTATTCAGCATTGCCTACGGAAACCACACCATTTTCCGCTGCAAAAGCTTCGTTTGTTAAGTAGGCTTCCGTTTTCACACTATCAGGAATATATGCTAAAGAATTTTGCCCCAAAGCGACTGAATTATTAGAGGCAACACGCGCTTTCTGACCAATAGCAATACCATTATTTACCGTGCCTGTTCCATCCAAGGTATTAGTAATTGCATAGGATCCAATAGCAATTGCATTATCGCCGTACGCACGCGCCCAGTGCCCAAGTGCCGTTGCTTCATTACCATTAGCATACGCCTGTTTGCCTAATGCCGTTGCATAGTTACCTTTACCAATAGCCATTATGCCGACTGCCAAGCTATTCGTATCATGTGCTTCAGCTCCGGCACCTAAAGCAGTCGTCTGATAGCCAAATGCTTTAGCCGAGTTGCCAAGAGCAATTGAGTTCATTTGTTCTTTGCCTGCTTCAACCACAGTGTCATCATCTACAACTGATGTACTATTACCCGGCACACCTTGCACTGGGTCAGTAGAACGTATAGGACCCACATAAGCACTTACACCAATTGCTAAACCATTATTAGCACTACGTTCAGTAAGGGCTCCATAACCTAAAGCCATACTTTGATTGCCGTTAGCTTTTGTTTGAAGACCAATAGCTACCGTATTTAATTCATTTGCCTGCGTTTCACGCCCAATCGCTATCGAGTCATTTCTCGTTACTTTAGCCGAATAGCCGATTGCGACGGACTGATTAGCAGCCGCAGTAGCACCATACCCCATTGCTACTGCAACTGTGCCTGAAGCGTTGCTCCCAGCCCCTGCAGCAATACTCCAGCCGCCTGACGCACTCGATCCATTACCAATAGCTGTATCAGCTGACTTAGTAGCTTTAGCATTTACACCGGCAGCCAAAGCACCTGCCCCTGTAGCACCATCATTACCTCTATTTCCCGCATCAGTAGAATTTACCGAAAAATATCTTGTTTTATTAGTATCTAGTGCACTAGTTGATGCTAAACCACTTACTTTATAAGTCGTTCCATCATTACGAGTAAAGGTAATCGTATCGCCACTCAATGTAGCACTATCAGTTATTGTATCTTTTGCATTAACTTTGTACTGAGTATAACCCGCACTCGTATCTTTATCTATGCTGCTGATATTAGTGCCTGCAAGCACTTCAACTTTGGCAGCTTTAAGTTGGGCTATATTAACTGCGTCAGTATCAATTGTCCCGGCTGCCACATTAGTAATCTGACGGGTAAGACCTTCTTCACCATTACCAAGCGAGAGTGACCCCATGCCGGCCATCCACGGTGCAACCATCAATCGATACTTCATACCGGCATCCTTAGCCGCCTGTGCATTTTCCGGAGTTGGGTTCTGATAATATACAGCAGCCGCCGCATTCCATGCGTCTAACGCAGTCTGCATTTCAGGTGTAAAGTTAAAATTAGTTTCTGTAAGAGGATCATAACTAAGAATATTCTCTCTACGATCAGCAACAGAATAACTTCCCAAAGCAATGCCATTAGGAACTGTATTTCTCGTTTCTCGTCCAATACTTACACCGTTATCGGCCATCTCTGTTGCCGATGCCAAGTACCCAATTGCAATACTATCTATATTAGCAGCCTCAGTAAATCCACCAATTGCAATGCTCTGATAGTGCTTCGCCTTAGCTCCTCCACCTATGGCAATAGACTCTACACCGGTAGCACCATCATTATCTTTATTGCTTTCTGTTGAAGAATTTACAGAAAAATAAGAAATTTTATTAGCATCAACCTTACTATCTATCGCCTTCAACTGCGCTATGTTAACAGCATCCGTATCTTCGGTACCGGCTGCCACATTTGTAATTTGACGAGTTTCCTTACCTTTTATACCAACACTGACCGCACCACGATTACTGTTCCAAATAACAGAACCTGCGTTATCCGTCTGGAATTTAGTCAATTCATCACCGGTTAAGCCTGGTACATAGCCAAATAATTCACCGGCACCACGATTAGTTTTAGCATACGCACCTAGAGCAACAGCTGTATCTTTACTTGCATTGGCATAACTACCTAGACTCAGCGCATCTTCAGCAGACGCAATCGTACCTTCTTCAGCATTGCCTTTTGAGGTGCTTACAGACTGGTTAGCAATGTAGATGCCTTTACCATTTTCAGTTGTACCACCAATACGAACACTGTTGAGGTCTTGCAAGTCTTTGGCTAATCTTACTTTTAAGCCACTGTCGCTTGCTACAACACCGATATTATCTTCCGTTGTAAGTTGATCTGCCTTAGTGATGCCACCGGTAATTGACAAGGTTTCATTAAGCTTCTTAGCAATGGTTACATTTTCTGTGTCACCTGTGAAATTTAAACCATCATCCATGGTTGCAATTTCATGATCTGTACCGTCTTCATCTTTGTAAACAATACGTGTGATTCCATCTGTACCATCAAGTCCATTTTTCCCGTCTTTAACGGTAATATTGGCACTTGTGTTCTTTCCATCAGCACCATCTTTACCAGGTTCACCAATAATAGTAATACTACCGGCTTCGCCGTTTTTACCATCTGCACCAGGCTTAGTACCAGCTACTAGGTCTTTACTCATCTTCAAGTCGTAAACCTTCTGGCCGTCAACATCTTGCACAGCCATAGTAAGGTTGCTAGATCCGATGTACTCACCTAAAGCACCATTTGCACCTGCAGTCGGAGCATCGCCATTGAGGGTAACTTCAGTATGTTTTGCACCTTTAATAGCACTATTCAACTGACTTACGTTGACAGCATCTGTATCATCTGTACCCGCTACTACATTAGTAATCTTCTTGCTACCTGCATCAATGCCTGTTGTAGTAACAGATGGACCATTAGTGATTATCAAGCCTGTTGTACCAAGAGTTACCGCATTACCAACTTTAACACTATTTAAGCCTGTAAGGTCTTTAGCCAACTGTACTTTCAGTGCATTATCGCCGTCTTTTACAACGCCTATATTGTTATCAGTCAATAAGCTGTTGCCATCGGCATCAGTTGCTGTTGCACCACCGGTAATATTCAAGGTCTGACCATTGCCACGAGCAATAGTAGCTGTGGTATCATCACCTGTGAAGTTCAAAGTTGTCTTACCGGCATCTTCAGCAGCTTCAGCCACTTGTTTTAACTGTGCCACGTTAACGGCATCAGTATCAGCAGTACCAGCTGCCACATCAGTAATTTGACGGGTGATTCCTTTAGAAACATCGCCCACCGATACCGATCCGGCTGTGGACTGCCATGTATACAAAGCTTTACCTGCTTCAGCCAATGCACTTTGTTTGCTGTCCAAATCTGCCTGAGCTGTAGCTAACTGAGCCTGTGTTGATTCAAGAGATGCTTTTATTCCCTGATATCCCGCATCTTGTTCATACGAATTATCCGGATACATGGAAACAATCATATCAATATTAGCTTGATATTCAGCTGCCTTAGCGGTTAAATCATTTACCGTTGTTTGTGCATCAGTTACTTCCGTCTGTAAGCTCTGATACTGTGTATTACTACCTAAAATACTATCCGCATCGGTAATTCTACCGGATGGGTCATAACCTACAACACCCTTATCTGTACGAGCCACAGAGTTAGCACCAAGAGCTACGCCACCCTTAATAGTAACATTAGCATTTCGACCAACAGCTACTGCATCACTAACAGTTGTTTCAAGTGCGGAATCTGCGGATCCAATAACAACATTATTATTGACACCGGTTAATGTACGATTATCACCAATTACAACAGCAGTCGTTGTATCTTTTACAGTATTATTAGAACCGGTCACAGTTACGTTATCTACATTAGTTGCTGTATTATGATAACCGGTCAACGCATTAAACTGACTAATGTTGCTACTTGTCCCCTTCAAGGTATTGTTCACACCAATGATAGAAGATGTACGGGTGTAATCAGCCGTGTTAGCACCGCCGATAGCTAAGGTCGCACCACCACTTTTAGAGTCTTTAATCACAGTTTGGAGCTTATCCACCATAGCATCTACGGAATCAGCGCCACTCGTTGGCATAGAAATAGAGGTAATAGAGTTTGTGATCTTATTCCCGGCACCAAATACTAATGAACCGTTAGTATTATCCGTAATATTGCCTAAGCCAACAATAGTATTTGCAATACCCTGATAAGACGAATCTATTGGTACACCAAAAAATTCAGGTAACTTTTCATTAGATCTAACACTATTTAAAGAGCCCAATACAGTAGCACCAAAGTTTTGTGCCCCATAAGCACCGGTATTCAACCTACCACTACCATCAAAACCACCCGTAGCAATAGAGTAAGAGCCCATCATAGTCGAAAACAAGCCTTTATTATAGGTATTCGTACCCAAGGTAGTCTGATTTACATGAAAACTGGTGTTGTTATCAGTAATTTGTTTACCACCCATGGTGCCTCGGTATACACGATCCCCAATATCAATCGAACCCGTACGGCCAAAAGCATTTGTGCCGATAACGATAGATGTAGCTACTCGGCTAGCATCAGTCGGATTATCATATCCACCGGAACCACGCTTAGGCCAATTCGTTGGATCCATTCCCAATAAGGCTTCTTGTTCACCGCCACCGGTGAAGGCTACGGCTCCTTTACCGATAACAATGCTACCATCCAAAGCAATATTTTCCGAAACTTTAGCATCACTACCGATGACAATACTGCCCTTGCCGCCGGAATAGACATTGGTCCCCAAAGCTATGCCATTTTCACGTTGAGCTACAGCATTCGGGCCAATAGCAATTGAGTTTGTGCCTTTAGCTCCGTCATTATTCTGGTTAGCTGCTAATTCAGATTTTACAGAGAAGTATTTAACTTTATTAGCCGCCAATTCAGCTGTTGTAGCAATACCGGTTACGGTAATAGGAGCCCCTTCATTTTGAGTAAGTGTTAAAGTATTATTTTCTAAAGATGCTCCCGTAAGGTATGTATTTTTTAAACCGGTCACGGTAATTGGATTATTATCAGAGTCAGTCAAAACTAATGTACCATCGGCACCAACATATGTTACTTCGCCTTTAGCTAAAACTGTATTTGTATCTGTTGATTTAATTGTATACGTTGTTGCACCATCATCAGCCACATCAGTAGTAATCGTTACATTTTCGCCTTGTTTCAAGGTTACTTTATTTGCTTTCAACTGAGCTACGTTAACAGCATCTGTATCTTGAGTACCGGCTGCTACACCTGTAATCTGACGAGTAATATCATTGGCTGCATCACCAACAGATACGGAACCAACTGTAGAGGTCCATGTAGAACCGGTTAACGCTTTAGTGCTAGGATTATATCCATCTACGCCTTTATCAACGCTTGCCACAGAATTAGAGCCTAAAGCTACACCACCATCAATAGTTGTATTTGCATTTCGACCAATAGTAACCGCATCACTTGCACTCGATGTCATTACAGAATCAGCCGAGCCGATAACTACGCTATTAGCCGCATCAGATACCGTACGATTTGTGCCGATAATCGTTACATTATCTACATTAGTACCGGTATTTTTAAAACCTGTAATGTAGTTGTATTGGCTAATATTGTCACTAGCACCGGTCAAGGTGTTATTAACACCAAGGAGGGCAGATTGTTGAGTATAATCAGCCTTGTTGCCGCCACCGATTGCAAGAGTCGAGCCACCACTATTGGACGACTTAATAGAATTCATCAATGTTGTCTGTAAAGCTTTAGCAGAATCTCCTGCAGAGCTTGGTGCTGCTATTGTTGTAATGGAGTTAGTAATTTCATTACCAGCACCAAAGATTAAGGAACCATTGGAGTTAAAGGTTCTATTAGCCACACCTACAACACTATTAGCGATACCGGATGAATTAGACGCAGTAGCAGACTCTATGCTATTCAAAGAACCCATAATGGTAGCACCAAAGTTTTTCCCTGCACTAGAAGAAAAACCACCGCCATTATAGTTACTACTGGCAATCGAATAAGCGCCCGTAATCGTTGCAAATGCACCACCATTATAACTATTCGTACCTAATGTAGTACTATTAATATTTACACCTTGTGCTTTAGTATCAGCACTATCAACCGTTACATCACCTAATAATCCACGATAATTATGCGAACCAACCATAAGACTACCTGTACGAGCATAGGTATTTTCACCTATAGCAATACCAGTTGCTTCTTTGGATGGATCATTCGGTATTTGAAGAGTACCGAGCCAATTACCTGCAGTGAACGTTGTTTGTCCCATAGAGAATAGATACTCTTGCATACCTGACATGTTTTCAATTTTCGCATTTTGACCGATAGCAATACTTCCGCTTTGATCAACGTAGTTATTAATATTGGCACCATTACCGATAGCAATATCACCGCTACCTTTTTTACCATTACTATCTGAAATACTTGCTTTACCGATAGCAATACTATTATTAGCAGCTGTAGTCGATTGACCGATAGCTATACTATTAGCACCGGATGTACTGGATTTACCGATAGCAATTGCATCTGTACCGGTTGCGCCATTATTATTATAGTTAGTGCCATTAGCCGCAGAATTTACCTGGAAGTAATGAATCTTATTAGCTTCAACTTGAGCGGCTGTTGCTAAACCACTTACGGTAATAGGTGTACCTTCAGTCTGAGTGAGAGTTAATGTCCCATTGTCAAAAGCTGCACTAGTAAGATATATATTTTTATCTGTAGAAGCAATCTTATAATCTGTAGATCCATCAGTGCCAGTTGTAGTCGTAAGTGTGACATTATCACCTGCAGTTACCGTTACTTTATTAGCTTTCAACTGAGCTACGTTAACGGCATCTGTATCTGCAGTGCCAGCTGCTACGCCAGTAATCTGACGAGTGATATCATTTGCTGCATCACCTACAGATACCGAACCTATCGTAGAAGTCCATGCAGTACCGGATAATTCTTTTGTACTAGGATTATAACCGTCTACACCTTTATTAACACTAGCAACAAAATTAGATCCTAACGCTACGCCATCATCAACAGTCGCATTAGCATTGTAACCCATAACAACAACGTTATCTGCTGTTGTAGTTAAAGTAGTATCAGCTGCGGCACGAAGCGCAGTCGTAGTTTCTTTATTAGCACGACCTAAGATAACGCTATTATCGGAACCTGTTACAGTACGATTATCGCCAAGAAGAATAGTATTGTTAGAGTCTGCTACCGCATTTTCATTACCTAAGTTAACAATTGATGTAGAGCCACTAACCGTGTTATTACTACCTGTTACAGTTACATTAGTTACACCGGTTGCCGTATTGTTAAAACCGGTTAACGCGTTATATTGAGCTACGGAATCCTCAGTACCTTCTAAAGTATTATTAACACCGACGAGGGCCGATTGTTGCGTGTAATCTGCCTTGTTGCCACCACCAATCGCCAACGTGGATCCGCCACTATTAGCATTCTTAATACCTTCTATTAAACCAGTTTGTAAATCTTTTGCCGAACCATCAAGCGAAATATCTACCCCTTCAATTTTGCTTACAGAGTTAGTAATCTCGTTACCCGCGCCAAATATTAAAGATCCATTTGAATTAAAGGTACGATTTGCAAAACCAACAACGCTATTGGCTACACCTGATGTAGTATTTTCAGCAGTAGAGGATTCTACACTGTTCAAAGAACCTACAATAGTAGTTCCCAGATTTTTGCCGGCATTATTCTCATCACCACCGCTGGCATAGTTACCGCTTGCAATAGAGTATGAGCCTACAATAGTGGCAAAAGCTCCGCTGTTATAGCTGTTTGTACCTAAAGTCGTACTATTAACATTAACACCGGTAGCACGGATATTGGCACTATCTACATCAACATCGCCTAGAGTTCCACGATAATTATGCGTACCAATCATCAAACCACCGGTACGAACGAAGGTGTTTTCACCAATCGCAATGCCGGTAGCTACTTTCGAAGGATCTTCCGGAATAAATGCCATACCGCCACCAGGTCTATCAACTATATTATAATTAGTTTGTCCTAGCCCAAACATAAATTCTTGCATACCGGCCATGTTATCAATCTGCGCATTTTGGCCTATTGCAATACTAGCACTTTGGTCTACATAGTTATTGATTTTTGCACCGTTACCGATGACAATATCGCCACTACCCTTACCACCATTACTATCAGAAACGCTTGCACCGTTACCGATAGCAATGCTATTATCTGCAGCTGTACTAGCTTTACCTATAGCAATAGAGTCTATCCCTTTAGCTCCATCGTTATTATAGTTAGTACCACTAGTGCCTGAATTAACTTGGAAAAAATGTACCGAACTTCCGCCCGAACTATTACCGGCAACAGCCATAAGCTGTGCCACGTTAACAGCATCAGTGTCTTTCACACCGGCTGCAACACCTGTAATCTGACGAGTTGCAGTTGCTGTTCCATCACTACCAAGTACACCAACAGATACAGCTCCCAAAGTAGATTTCCAAGTCGCTGATGTATCCGTAGAAGCAGCTTTTGTGGACGGATCATAACCTGCAACACCATAATCTACATTAGCCAATGAGTTAGAACCTAAAGCTACGCCATTATCTACGGTTGCATTAGCATTATGTCCAAGGATAGTTGCGTTGGATACAGTTGTTGCCATTTCTGCATCAGCAGACCCGATGACAACGTCATTAGTCGCCCCCGTCAATTTACGTTTATCCCCAATTACAATATTGGACGTCCCATCTGACACAGTATTGCTGGAACCGATTACATATGTGCCATCCGTATTGGTCAAAGTATTTTTTGCACCGGTAATAAAGTTATAATCACTGGTATTGCCGTCTGCACCATTCAACTTATTGCTAACACCGGTAACAGCCGAGAAACGAGCATAGTCTACTGTATTAGCACCACCAACAACCAAAACTTGACCACCACTGTCACCTACCGAAGCAGCTAAAGCTTTAGCCGTAGCGATTGGATCAGTCGGATCAACATTACCAACATTAAAGGTTACATTACCATAAGAATTAGTTACCGCATTACCGGCACCAAAAATAAGTGTCGCATTGGCATTCTGCGTGGCATTAGCTGCACCAACAATAGAATTAGCAACTCCATCAAATTGTTGAGTTCCAGCTGCTACAGTATTCAAAGAGCCTACAACGGTAGCCATAGCACCTTGGAAACTACCGGAAGCAGATTCAACCTTAGCACCTGCACCGGCAGCTACAGAGCCAACACCTTGGGCTCCGTCGTTACTTTTATTCCCAAATTGTGATAATGCACCATTCATATCATTAACACTGTAATACTGATCAGCCGCACTTACCCCGGCTGTCATCCCAGCACACAGTGCCAACACAGAAAGAGCCACGCCAATTTTCTGGCCTGACTGGCTATGTGTAGATCCGGCTTTGCCATTACGTTTGGCCAACTCAGATACTACTACGTAACTGTTTTTTACTTTACTCCAAATGACTTTGTACTGCTTATTCATTACAGAACCTCTCCATGATAAAAAACTCACAGTAAATTCATTTTAAAAACCTTATTAATACCTCAAAAAAAGCAAAAAATATCACTTTTATTTATCTTAATTCTATAATTTGTGTTTATAACTGTCAATTCAATTCGTATATTTTCAATGTTATTTTTTCATTTTAAACTCATTAATATAGTTCTTATTTCAAGTTTGATATAAGAAGGTTTATTATGTCCATCAACACGCAATATAAAAGGATTTATT
>NZ_RQUX01000005.1 GCF_003992115.1 Veillonella ratti | reverse complement strand
TTATAAATGAATGAATAAAATTATTAATAAATGTTTTGAATAATACCGCCAATGTCATCATTTAATGTTCGAAAGTATCGATAAATTTATAAAATTTTTGTACATATCTCTTTTCTAACTGAATCAATACATGGTATACTAAGGTTAAAGAAGAGAGACTACCTTCATCAGTCGTTGAAGGAATTTTATACGTATTATGAATGTATGAATATGTAATGCATGAAAAGGAGATGATAAGATGGATGAACTACCTACTCTGCAAGAGTTACAAAGTTTTATAACCTATAGTAAAATGGGTAACTTCACGTTAGCTGCTCAAGCTGCTAATATTACACAATCTGCTTTTAGTGCGCAGATGAAAAAACTGGAACGTTTAGTTGGTGTAAAATTAATAGCTCGCTCTACCCGTGGTAGCCGCCTTACAGCGGAAGGTGAGAAATTCTTACCGGAAGCAGAGCATATTATTGAAACACTGGAACGTGCTATTCATAGCATTCGTTTGGCCAATAAGTTGGAACGGCCTATGCTCAACGTAGGTATTTTGCGGAGTATCGGTGATGTGCGTAAGAATGCGCATGTATCGTATTTTCAACAGACTAACCCCAATTTCTCTATTTCCATTTATGACATGGAAGAAGAAGAAATGTTACTGGATTTGCGTGAAAACCGCATTGACATTGGTACTTGCTACTTGCCAAATAATAAAGATATGAGTAGCTATGAAAGTATTGCTATCCGTGAAGATTCTGTAGTGTATTATGCGCCTAAGCGCGAATTACCGGCCGGTAAAGTATTGAACACTGAAGAATTGTTGGATTATCCAATGGTTATGTATCCACCAAAATATTTCATGAGCCATCGTTTGAAATCCTACTTCTCGGAAGAAGGACGCCAGTCCTTACCACATTTAGTACGTTTATCTAATCCGTATGCCATGATTGCCTATTGTCAGCGCAATGAAGCGGGGTCTTTGATTTCCCGTCATTTATTGGATGCACTTGGTATTAAGGATGGTATCTATGCATTAGCCAAACCGTTAAATCTTCAGGTTTGCTTTGTATATCGTAACAACAACTCTAAATGGGAAACAATGAAAACGTTTATGGATTACATTGTTCAAAAAGTAGGAGTTAACGGCTGATTTTGGGGAAAATTAGTTTTGTGCTTTACATAAGTTTGTCTCATCAAATGAAAACGCGGTTTGTACCTTTCGGTCAAACCGCGTTTGTTGCATTATTTTATTTGGAATTCGGAAGTAATTAGATAACTGAGCATAGTGACGTATGCCCATCTCCCTAAATAATGCCTAAGTTATAAAACTGTGAGTTAGAAATTTACAGTTTTGCTGAATAAGCTGGAAGTTTACAGCTTTGCTGAATAAGCTGGAAGTTTACAGCTTTGCTGTATAAGCCAGCATTTTACAGCTTTGACGTATACATTAGAAGTTTACATCCTTACCGTAGTAAGCTGCTTCGTAGATTTTCTTAATATCTTCTACGGTTGGTTTACGTGGGTTAGTCAACGTACAAGCATCTTCAAGAGCGCGTTCGCTCATACGATCGAGAACGGCTAAGAATTTGTCTTCCGGAATAACAGTATTTAAACCATCTTTAATCGTTTTGCTTAAGCCCAAACGTTTATTGAGGTTCCAGATAGCGCGTTCAAGGTTTTCAATACCGAGAATACCTTCCAATTGAGCATATTTCTGGGTAGCTTTTTTGTTGTATTGAATGATGTATGGTAACAAGATAGCATTAGCTTCGCCATGAGTTAAGTGGAATTCACCACCGATTTTGTGAGCCATACTGTGAACGATACCTAAGGAGCAGTTGGTGAAGGACATGCCGGCCATAGTAGAGGCGTTATGTACTTTGTCGCGTGCTTTAATATTGTCAGGTTCCTGGTAAGCTGTTTCCAAATATTCAAAAATCAATTGAATAGCATGGAGTGCCAATGGATCGGTGAAATCATCGGCTGCTGTAGATACATAAGCTTCAACAGCATGCGTCATTACGTCCATACCGGTTTGCGCTGTAATGAGCGGTGGCATTTTGGATGGAATGCGGCTGTCTAATAAAGCAATATCCGGTACCAAATCAGGGGATACCAATGGATATTTAATGTTGTTGTCCGTATCGGTAATTACGCTGAAAGCTGTAATTTCGGAAGCAGTACCACTAGTGGAAGGAATACCGATGAGGCGAGCTTTAGTGCGTAATTTAGGGAAGTTGAATTTCACAAGTTCCATGAAATCATAGCCCGGGTATTCGTAGTATACCCACATGATTTTGGCTGCGTCCATAGGGGAGCCGCCACCTAAGGCAATAATCCAATCCGGTTGGAATTCGGCCATTTTAGCGCCGCCTTCGATACAAGTCTTGATGGATGGATCCGGTTCTACGCCGTCAATGATTTGAACTTCCATACCACCCTTTTCAAGTTGGGCTTTTGCTTCGTCAAGAAAGCCGAATTTGCGCATGGAGTTGCCACCGGTCACGATTGTAGCGCGTTTGCCTTCTAATTTTGAGAGATGGGTGAGGGCATCGTCGCCATGAATGATGGTGTGTGGAATTCGAAATGTTGCATAAGCCATGGATTTACCTCCTAATGTTTACATAATTCGAACGGTGTTTATATTTGTATTGTACGCTTTTTTCAAGATTAAAACAATGTATAAAAGTGATTTTAACTATGAATAATTTAAATAGTAAAGCCGCTGAAAAAGAAGCCGGAGCAACACAGCTTTTAGGCGGATTGTTATATAATATACAGGTAGTATGGGTTAATTTGTTCGTATATACATGAAAAAATATGTCTTATTTATGAGTAAAGGGTATTTGACATATCTTCGAAAAAGTGCGATTTAAACAATAATTTCACGATTTGTGAAGTAAAAGTTTTAAGTCGATTAGAAAAACTAAGATCATTAGGTCTTAAATTAATCCGATGTTTTAAACGAATGTAAAAGTTTAAGTTAATTGTAAGAAACGCAGGTGGATATATGAAAAAAATAGCTATTTTAGTCAATGAAGATACGATGCAACGGTGCTCTTGCGGCGGTTGCTTAGGGGCATTTATGGGTAAGAAAGATTCCTTTGCCCGCTATGAAGGGGAAGAGATTGAATTAGTCGGATTTAGCCATTCCGGCGGTGATTTGACGAAAAAGCTGGAAACCCTTCGCAAAAAAGGTGTGGATGTGGTGCATATTTCGACATGTACGAAGAGTAAAAACGAAGATTACGAAACCATTGCCGATGCTTGTGCTGAATATTTTGACGTAGTCGGCTATACGCACGGCAGTCCGGATGGTAAAGGTAAGGGCAAAATGGCGGTAGAATTGAAAGCGCGTCAGCCGAAGGCGGCAGAATAATGGAATTACGTAAAAGCCAAACTTTTTTCTTAGGTTTGCAACATGTATTGGCCATGTACGCCGGTGCTGTTATCGTACCGATTATCGTGGGCAGTAGTTTAAATCTGACTACTATGCAGATTGCCTATTTAATTGGGGCCGATTTATTGACGTCAGGGATTGCCACGCTGCTTCAAGTATGGCGTAATCGCTTTTTCGGCATCGGCTTGCCGGTAGTGCTGGGCTGTACCTTTACGGCCGTATTTCCTATGATTGCCATTGGTAAAGAGCTGGGCCTAGGGGCTATTTACGGGGCCATCATTACATCCGGTCTTATTGTGTTTATTATTTCGCATTGGTTTGGTAAATTAGTGCGATTCTTCCCGCCGGTAGTAACCGGCTCTATAGTAACGGTTATTGGCGTTACCTTGGTTCCCGTAGCTATGAATAATTTAGCGGGCGGTCTTGGCAGCCCGGATTTTGGCAGTGTTATGAATTTGAGCCTCGGTTTTGCTGTGCTGGCGTTTATCCTTATTTTGAATCGTCTTTTCAAAGGGTATATTCAAGCCATTTCCGTATTGTTGGGGCTCATTGTAGGAACAATAGCGGCCTTCTTCTTAGGCATGGTTGACTTTACGCCGGTGGCGGAAGCTACGTGGGCTCATATTCCACAACCGTTTTACTTTGGCCTACCCACATTCCACGCCAGCGCTATTTTGACTATGACCATCGTGGCCATGGTAAGTATGGTGGAATCGACCGGTGTGTTCTTGGCCTTAGGTGAAATTTGCGATCGTAAATTAACGCCGAAAGATTTGGCTCACGGCTATCGCGCCGAAGGCTTGGCGTCTATTATCGGCGGGATTTTTAACTCCTTCCCGTATACCACGTTTTCACAAAATGTGGGTCTCGTGGAATTATCCAAAGTACGCAAAACCACGGTAATCGTAGTATGCGGTATTATGCTTGTCGTATTGGGCTTGGTGCCTAAATTCGCCGCTTTGGCAACGATTATTCCTACCTCTGTATTGGGTGGAGCTATGATTGCCATGTTCGGTATGGTATGTGCGGCCGGCATTCGCATGTTGGGCAAAGCAGATCTTACCGACTCGAACACGATGCTCATTGCCGCTTGCTCCATTACATTGGGCTTGGGTGTGACGGTAACGCCTAATTTATTTGCTCAGTTCCCGTCGTCCGTGCGTATTCTACTGGAGAGTGGTATCGTAGTAGGTGCTTTGACAGCTGTGGTGCTCAATATCTTGTTTAACTATGATAAAATAAAAGAGAGCAAATGATAGGCATTAAATAATAGATAGCAAATAAAAGGTACTAAATAAAGATAACGCCTCAGGTTTTTGAAAAAACAACGCTTTTATTGCATTCGGCCAGCCATCATTGTTTGAACTTGCAGTTTAATGACAAAAATACGGTTTTACGCTATAATAAGAAGGTAACTTAACAAGCGAATCAACAAATGGTACTTGGTCATTCATTGGTAGGAGGCGACTATTATGAAGATGTTCCCCGCAATTGATATGGTAGCAACAGGCGCCCAGATTCAGGCTTTACGGATTAAAAGCGGATACTCCGTTAAAGACTTGCAAGAAGCATTCGGTTTTAGCGACCCGCAAGCCATTTACCGATGGCAATGGGGGCAAAGCTTACCGCGTGTAGACAACTTGGTGGCGTTAAGTGTATTATTTGGTGTAACAATTGACAGCATTCTCGTTCTGGAGCAGAAAGAGGATGCTGTTTCTGCTTTTTATAGACTTAATTTTATAGACTTAATTTTATGGATTTAATTTACATAGGAGCCGGCTTATTGTAAGCGGGTTCTTTTTTTTATAGTCTATATTTTGGCCTTTTTGTATACAAAAAGCAGGAGAATCATATAAATGAGTAGAAGTAATATAATATATACTTAAAATGCATTTTTGTTCTGTGAGTTGCAAGGCATTGTTATTCAGGAGGCGAAACTATGACATTTCTATGGGAACAAGGGATTCCGGTAATAAAATTAGACATGATTGCCACATTGGCATTAGCAATTTTGCTGTTACTCTTAGGACGCGTAATGGTTAATCGCATCAGTATTTTAGGCCGCTTTTGTATTCCGGCTCCGGTAGCCGGCGGGTTGCTTTTTTCTATATTAATGTTAATTTTTCACCAAACGAATATCTTAGTTATTAAGATGGATACCTTATTGCAAACGCCGTTTATGTTGGCGTTTTTCTCGACCATCGGGATGATTGCCAGTCTTAAGCTTGTGAAAAAGGGTGGCAAATTGCTATTATTCTACTGGCTCCTTTGCGGCTTTTTATCCTTGATGCAAAACGTGATCGGTGTGTCATTGGCACAGCTTTTAGATATCGATCCGTTACTGGGCGTATTGATGGGGGCGGTTTCCATGGAAGGCGGTCATGGGGCCGCCGGTGCCTTCGGTCCTGAAGTAGAAGCGATGGGTGTGTTTGGGGCTACAGCGGTAGCTATGGCGGCTGCCACCTTTGGGCTTGTTTCCGGTGGTTTAATCGGCGGCCCGATTGCCAAGTACCTTTTAAATAAATACGACTTGCGCTCCACAGAAGAAATAGAATTGGCTGACGGTGGTACCGTAGGATCCACCGGTAGTAAAACAGCTTCAGCTGCTAGTTCCGATGATGCCAATGTAGCCCAAACGGCTAAACAGGAGAGCAAATACGCTGAATCGGAAGTGTCGGCTCATTCGTTGTTTACTCATTCAGCTATTATTGCTGTTTGTATGACCGTAGGTTTGGCTGTGGCCGGCTGGCTCAAAGGTGCTTTAGGTATAGCGCTTCCAAGTTATGTGGGAGCCATGTTCTTTGCCGTAATTTTACGTAACCTTAACGACCAACTCCATGTGGTTAAAGTTCATACGGAAACGATTAATTTAATCGGCGATTATTGCTTAGGTGTATTCTTATCCATGGCCTTGATGACCCTTAAACTGTGGGAACTCATTGATTTAGCGATTCCAATGCTCATCGTATTAGGTGCCCAAGTTGTGTTCATGATTATTTACTGCTTATTCGCTGTATTCCCGTTACTGGGTAAAACCTATGATGCGGTGATTATGTGTGCCGGTATGGCCGGTCATGGTTTGGGCGCTACGCCAAACGCTATGGCGAATATGAAGGCGGTTACTGAAAAATACGGCCCATCAACTAAGGCGTTCTTAATCGTACCCCTTTGTGGGGCCTTCTTAATCGACTTGTTTGCCTTGCCATGTATTGTATGGTTTATTAATTACTTTGCCCACTAAGATATGGTAAGAGGCGGTCCGGTTTAAAGTAAAAACCACCACAGTCATTGACTGCGGTGGTTTTTTAGTTAGAATTATGAATAAAAATTATATATTCTATATTTTTGAGTTATACGTAATTCGTAGCAGGAGAATTTGAATTTATAACGAATACTTAAAATTGTGAGTATTTTGGTGCGCATTATAATGAGTGTTTTAGTGTGCTTTATTATGAGTACCTTGTAGTGTGGAAAGAAGTCGGATTGTCAGCTATAGTACTAAATGGTAGTATCCGGGGAGCCTGTAGCATAGTAGCCTTTTAACATAATAACTATAGCCTTTGGCGGCCGGGTGGGGCCGCTGCTTACATGTAACAGGGTGTTAGCCATAATGATATTGTTTTGGCTAGGAGGCGAAAGTATGAACTTTTTTATGGATCAAGGGATTCCGGTAATTGAGCTTGATATGATTGCTACGTTGGCACTGGCAATCTTCCTACTCTTATTGGGTCGCATTATTGTTAATCGAGTTGGCTTTTTGAGTCGATTCTGTATTCCTGCACCGGTAGCCGGTGGATTATTGTTTTCACTGATTATGTTAGTGCTACATGAGACAAATATTTTGAACGTTAAAATGGATACTATATTGCAAACGCCGTTTATGTTGGCATTCTTCGCTACCGTTGGGCTTATAGCGAGTCTTAAACTGGTAAAAAAAGGTGGCAAGTTGCTATTTTATTATTGGGCTCTATGTGCTTTTTTGTCCCTTATGCAGAACGTAATCGGTGTGTCTTGGTCCAAAGTGCTCGGGCTTGATCCGCTACTCGGCGTTTTAATGGGCGCCGTATCCATGGAAGGTGGTCATGGTAATGCCGGTGCCTTTGGTCCGGAAGTGGAAGCTATGGGCGTTTACGGAGCTACGGCGGTGGCCATGGCGGCGGCTACTTTTGGCGTTGTAGCCGGTGGTGTAATTGGTGGACCTCTCGCTCGATTTTTTCTTAATAAATATAATCTGCGCTCCACTGAAAACGAAGAATTAGTGGAAGAAGGTAAAACAGCCGGTTTAGCTCAAGAGATAGAGCAAGTGGCCGGTCCGGATACAACCAGTGTGAATGAAGCGTTAACGGTTGAAAAAATCGAAGAGGGCAAGGAAGTGAGTGAAGAAGTGGCAGCTCATGTATTCCTGCTGCATGGTTTTATCATCGCCATCTGTATGGTCGTGGGCATGGAATTAGCCGTTTTCGTAAAAAATACTTTCGGCTTTGCTATACCGAACTATGTGGGCGGTATGTTCTTTGCCGTTTTATTACGTAATATCAACGACAAATTTAATCTTGTTGAACTGCATAATCCGACCATTGGGCTTATCGGCGACGTGTGTCTTGGCATCTTCTTGTCCATGGCCCTCATGACCCTTAAATTGTGGGAACTGGCCGACTTGGCATTGCCGATGATTGTCATCCTCATGTCGCAGGTTATTTTCATGATTGTGTATAACATATTCGTAGCATTCCCGGTATTGGGGAAATCCTATGATGCGGTTATTATGTGTGCCGGCATGGCCGGTCATGGTTTGGGGGCTACGCCAAATGCGATGGCGAATATGAAAGCGGTTGTTGAAAAATACGGACCATCTACTAAAGCTTTTCTCATTGTGCCGTTGTGTGGCGCCTTCTTGGTAGACTTGTTTGCGGTACCTTGTATTGTGTGGTTTATTAACTACTTTGCCCATTAATTTGCGAATTAAACAACCGGTTAAGATGATGTAATTCAAAATCGTGTAATTAAAAAATATAAAAAGAAGGAAGGCATTGCCGCTCGGTATTGGCAATGCCTTCCTTCTTTAGGAGTGGGATTAAGGGGGATCTATTTGAATAAAGCGTAATATATAACGTAAAACCATCCGAATAGGCCGTGAAGAATTGCCCAAGGGATGGAGTGCCAATTGGCATAGCTAATCACCATGGCCAAGGCGGATCCAAAAGAAATTCCCGTTGTTACTGTTGATGATAAAAACTTCATAAATACCTCCCTATATTTGAGACAGTTTCATTAGAAATTGATGCTGATAAAACTGTCATATTAAATCTAAATCTTTCAATATAATTATAACGTATTTTAAGATATTTGTATAGTGAGATTTTTAGATATAGTAATTTAATGAGTGATTTTTGAAAAAATTGACATATGGCGGCATTTAAACTAAACGTTGGTATATGGTGAAATGGTAACTAGTCTTTAGTCATTAAGCATAAGTGACGCAGATGGTGTATAATAAAGAATAGAAGTAATTGGGATTAATTACTATTACAAGATATAATGTTACGCGAATTAATGTTAGAAGTTATATAAGGAGTGATACTATGTCAGACTTAAAAGTAGGGGACAAAGCACCTGATTTTTCCGTTGTGAATGATGCCAATGAAATGGTTAATTTGAAAGATTTTGCCGGTCAAAAAGTGGTTTTATATTTCTATCCAAAAGATAATACCCCGGGTTGCTCCATTGAAGCACAACAATTCAACGAAGCCTACAAAAAATTACAAGACGCCGGCTATGTCGTATTAGGTGTCAGTCGCGACACGGTAAAACGTCATGTGAACTTTAAAGAAAAATATGACTTACAGTTCAACCTGTTAGCCGATACCGACGAAGCCCTTTGTAATGCTTACGGCGTCATGAAAGAAAAGAAACTCTACGGCAAAGTATCAATCGGTATCGAACGATCCACCTTCGTCATCGACGAAAAAGGAATTTTAACTCATATCTACCGCGGCGTAAAAGCTAAGGAACATGTAGGTCAACTATTGGCTGATTTGAATATTCAATAGGTTGTTCCAAATTTATTTCCCACCTCGGCTATCGCATGGTGAAGGCAACCTTCCGGCCTGCAGCAAATCGCTCTTAGGCGATTCCCTAAGTAGTCGAAATGTTTAGTCTGTAGAAGGGATAAAAGATTTCCGCATTCTTCTAAGTTGCGCCGGCTACGGGAATCGCTGGTTGCACAATAGCGTGCCGGACTACAGTGGAAGTTATTTATATAAGAAGTGAGATACATCTATCGTGGTCGCTCTTTTTCGTCTCATAGTTGGTCCCGCCCGCGGGAATCGCTTTGTTGCTCTATAGCGTGCTGAACTATAGATAATGGTACTCTGCGAAAAAAGAAAAATACACCTATCTTGAATGCCCATTAGCCGAATGGGTGGGGGCTGAGAGATAGGTGTATTTTTCTTTGTTTAAGAGTTATAATACTGAATTCAGCACGCTATGAACAACCGTCGATTTGTGAGACGGGACCAACGCCTTTTTAGCCGAATGGGTGGGGACTGAAAGATAGATATAGGAGGCTTTGCTATAAGTATTTTATTCTTTGGTTCGCAAGCTATTTTAAACCGCCGATTCCTGAGCCGGTGCCAACGCACTCCACCACTGACGTCGATACGCCTTAATCCCTTCCAGTACGACTTGTGACGCTCGTGCCGCCAAGGCTTTGCTGGCCGGAGGGATGCCTTCCAGGCGATAGGCAATACCCATTTCCTTATATTTAGCCGTGCCCATCACATGATAAGGCAGGCAGTCAATGGTCTCGAGATTTTTCAAAGAACCTGCAAAAAAGCCGAGGCGATACCATCTATCCGCATTGTCCGTAATGGTAGGCACCACCACATGGCGCACCCAAATCGGAACATTGTGCTCGTCGATGAAGCGGGCAAATTTCAAGATTTGCTTATTACTTTGGCCGGTTAAGGCGATGTGCTTGTCATCGTCGATTTCTTTAAGGTCTAAGATAACAAGACTTGTTACGGCCATCAGCTTTTCGTATTCTTCGCGTTGACTTTCTTCAAAGTAGATGCCGCTCGTGTCGAGGCACGTATGAATGCCCCGTTCTCTAAAGAAGCTGAACAGTTCGATAACAAACGGCAACTGCATTAATGCTTCGCCACCTGTAACGGTGAGACCGCCGTTTTTATAAAAACTCTGATTGCGCTCAAATTGTTCCCATACTTCTTCGATGGTAATATTTTTACCTTGCTGCGCATCCCACGTATCCGGGTTATGGCAATAAGCACAGCGCATCGGGCAGCCCTGTAAAAATAGCACCATTCGTACACCGGGGCCGTCAACGGTGCCCATGGTTTCTAAAGAATGAATTCGTCCAATCATAATACGCCTTTCAAAAAAGATTAAATACAGGTTGACCTCCTGAAGGATATGTCAGCTTCAGGTCCGGGTCTAAAATATGACAATAGGCTCCTCGATACGGGGAGCCTATTGCACTATATATAACTACTGAGAAGGGGAGGGATAGAAGTTACATTTGTTCGTGGAAGGTACGAGAAATAACTTCATCCTGTTGTTGTTTCGTCAATTTGTTGAAGTGCACGGCATAACCGGATACACGAACGGTCAACTGTGGATATTTTTCAGGGTGCTGCTGCGCATCGAGGAGCATTTCACGGTCGAAAACGTTGACGTTCAAATGATGGCCGCCTTTTTCAGAGTAGCCATCCAATAACTCTACTAAATTATCGATTTGTTGTTCGTTGCTCATATTACTTGTCCTCCTTTTCGGAAATGGAAACATTAGGCTCGCGACAGGCCAGGTTTTCATTATTGACAGGTAAACCGGTCGGCATATCGCTCTGTAAAACTGCATCAAGATCCAGATCGATGTCTAAATCACTCATACGAACCATGGTTTCGCCGTTTTTGCCAAGCGCATCCGGAATGATGGAGAAGGTGTTGGAAATACCGTCGCTCGCATCACGCCAAGGTATTTTGGCTACGGAAGCCATGGAAGAAACAGCCCCGTGAGAGTCGCGTCCGTGCATCGGATTAGCACCCGGTGCAAACGGTGTACCCTGTTTACGGCCGTCCGGTGTGCTACCGGTGGCGTTACCGTATACTACATTGGATGTAATTGTCAAAAGGGACATGGTAGGCACACTTTCGCGGTAGGTAGGATGTTTACGGATTTTGTTCATGAATGCGGATACAACGAAGGCCGCCAAATCATCAACACGGTCATCATCGTTACCGTATTTAGGGAAATCCCCTGTGATTTCAAAATCAACAGCTACCCCGTTTTCATCACGAATCGGTTTTACCTTGGCATATTTAATAGCGGACAAGGAGTCGGCTACTACGGATAAACCGGCAATACCGGTGGCAAACCAACGCGTAACCTTGCGGTCGTGAAGTGCCATTTCCAATTTTTCGTATGCATATTTATCGTGCATGTAGTGAATGATGTTGAGGGCATTCACGTAAACGCCGGCCAACCATTCCATCATGTCGTCAAAACGTTCCATTACTTCATCGAAATCAAGGTATTCGGAAGTAATCGGACGATATTTAGGTCCAACTTGTTTTTTGAGTTTTTCATCGACACCGCCGTTGATTGCATAGAGCAAGCATTTAGCGAGGTTACAACGAGCGCCGAAGAACTGCATTTCTTTACCGATACGCATTGGCGATACGCAGCAGGCGATAGCATAGTCGTCACCGCTGTTAGGACGCATCAATTCGTCGTTTTCATACTGAATCGAAGACGTTTGGATGGACAATTTAGCACAGAAACGTTTGAAACCGTCCGGCAAGCGAGGGGACCAGAGAACGGTGAGGTTCGGTTCCGGAGCCGGGCCTAAGTTGGTAAGCGTGTGCAAGTAACGGAAGGACATTTTGGATACCAACGGACGACCGTCGGAGCCCATCCCGCCGATGGATTCGGTTGTCCAAACCGGATCGCCGGTGAAGAGGTTATTGTATTCGATAATGCGGGCAAAACGCACCATGCGAAGTTTCATGATGAAATGGTCAACCATTTCCTGAATTTCTTCTTCTGTATAGCGGCCTTCTTTAAGGTCACGTTCAGCGTAGATGTCGAGGAAGACAGTGTTACGGCCGATAGACATGGCAGCACCGTTTTGCTCTTTAATAGCGCCTAAATAACCGAAGTACAACCACTGAATCGCTTCTTTTACGTCTTTAGCCGGCTGGCTGATATAGAAACCGTAAGAAGCCGCCATGGCTTTTAATTCTTTTAAGGAACGAATTTGGTCGCGAATTTCTTCACGGTCGCGAATAATCGTAGCCGTCATGTCGCCCATAGTGATGGCGAAGTCTTTTTCTTTTTCTTCGATTAAACGGTCAATCCCGTAAAGGGCTACACGGCGATAGTCGCCGATGATACGACCGCGGCTGTACGCATCCGGTAAACCGGTAATAATGTGTGCGGAACGAGCAGCACGCATTTCCGGCGTATACACATCGAAAACACCGTCATTGTGAGTTTTGCGATGCTTTTTGAAAAAGTCTTCCAGCTGAGCGTCCATTTCGAAGCCGTATTCTTGCAAGGCACTCTTGGCTGTACGTAAACCACCGTACGGGAACATAGCGCGTTTTAACGGTTTATCGGTTTGAAGACCAACGATTTGCTCTAATTCTTTGATAATGTAGCCGGGGCCGTGGGAGGACACCGAAGTGGCAATATCCGTATCGGCATCAATAACGCCGCCTTTTTCTTTTTCTTCCTCATACAGACGAAGAACTTCTTGCCAAAGTTTAAGAGTACGATCCGTAGGACCGGCTAAAAATGAGTCGTCCCCAACATAGGGGTTATAGTTACGTTGGATAAAGTCACGAACGTCAATGGCTTTATCCCATACACCTGTAATGAAGCCTTTCCATGCAGTATTTTGCATTGTGGCACCTCCATTAAGGAAATAAAGAATTATTATAAGATGCTTTAAGTGTATACCGAATTGGTATTTAATTCAATAATTGTAATGATATTAATTTTCGATTGTTGAAATGCTAAAAATAAAAGATGTGTAAAAATAAGACTTTTTATGACATATCTATAAAAATTTATGTCAAAAAAAACAAAAATTATTGTTAGCTATCATTACGGTGTATGACTGAAAAATGTCTTTTTGGATTATTTTGGGTTTAATCGATTCTGACATTTTCTATGAGTTTATTATAAAACAAAGTATAATGCTATTCGGTAGCTATGGCTACAAATTTAATAGGAATTAAAAATATAGCGCCGCTGAAACTTTGAAATTTACTTGCATTATATATTTAAAATTTTAAATATAGTGTGAACATAAACGTAAAATACCTTTTGAAATATAAAATAACACACTTACAAAATGTTTATTCTAAATTTACGTTTTTACTACTAGACAAGATAAATGAAAAATGTTATCATTAACCAATAGAAAGATTGAAAAAATTAAATCTAGTGAATTACGGTTGTCATAAGACAATTTCTGATTATATAATTTGATAATTCTTTTTCGTAACACTTTGTTATGTATTATGTTTTTATCCCCTTGGACGGGGAAGGAGGTATTTTTATGGCATACACATTACCTGAATTACCATACGCTTACGAAGCTTTAGAACCGCATATCGATGCAGAAACAATGCATTTTCATCATGATAAACACCACAACACTTATGTTGTTAACTTAAACGCTGCTATTGAAAAACATCCTGAATTGGGTGAAAAAGACGTAGAAGCGTTGATTACTGACTTAAACGCTGTACCGGAAGATATCCGCACGGCTGTCCGCAACAATGGCGGCGGTCATGCTAACCATACATTCTTCTGGAACATTTTGGCACCAAATGCAGGCGGTAACCCTACGGGCGCTATTGCAGGTGCTATCGATGAAGCTTTCGGCAACTTCGAAAACTTCAAAGCTGAATTCGGCAAAGCCGCTACCGGTCGTTTCGGTTCCGGTTGGGCTTGGCTCGTAGTAAACAACGGCAAATTGGAAATCTTGTCCACCGCTAATCAGGACTCCCCGCTTAGCGACGGCAAAACTCCGGTATTGGGCCTTGATGTGTGGGAACATGCATACTACTTGAAATACAAGAATGCTCGTCCTGACTACATCGCCGCTTTCTGGAATCTCGTTAATTGGGATCAAGTAAACGCTCATTATGCGGCAGCTACTAAATAAGAGCTGACTGCTTGATGTGAGCCTCGAATGGCTCGTATAATTACATAGTTTGTGAAAACGCCCCCACTTGCACAGCGTGCAAGCGGGGGCGCTTTTTTGTTGGCTCAATTAATTTTTTGCGGATAGGAGAAATGCTTGATGAAATTGATTAAATCTTTCATAGCGTAGGATAGATATTTGTTTTTGCGAAAGACTAAACCGATGGTCACGGTCAGGGGCGGATCCATGGAAATCAGTTGGACATCATTTCGATCTAATTTGGCTATATCCAATAAAAAGGAGAGCCCCACGCCTTTGGCTACGGAATCAATATTTGTTTTAATCTGATTGGATGAGAGTACGATTTTAGGCAAAAAGCCACATGCTTCGCAGTTGGCCAATACATTTTTACGATGGACCGAATCTATTTTCATCAAGATAAGCGATTCTTCTTTGAATTTGTCAAAGGGGACTTGGGTGAGGCTGTGAAAAGGATGCCCGCTGGGAATACATAACTTATGTTCACTTTTAAAGAGGGGAATCGCTTCCAGCTTCGGCGATATATTATCGATAATGACAATCCCCAAATCGGCTTCATCGGCTAACACTCGCTCAGACACACCGACAGAGCCTTCTTCGAGGATATTTAACTCCCACTGAGGATATTCTTGGCGGAAGTGATTCAGTAACGGCGTGAACAAATAGGCACTAATCATCGGCGGGATACCGATGGTTACCGTGCCGGAGAGCTTATGTCGCTCATCTTTAATTTCGGCCACTGAGTTTTCCAGCTCCGCCAATACGTGTTTAATCGATGTATAAAATTGTTGCCCTTTTTCAGTTAAGGTCATCTTTTTATACTCTCTTTTAAACAACTCGACGCCTAATTCATCCTCTAACTTTTTTATGGCAACGGTAATATTAGGTTGTGATACATAGTGTTGCTGTGCGGCCTTGGTCATGTTACCCAGTTCGGCTACTGAAATGAAAAATTCTAATTGTTTTAGCTCCATAGTACCATCCTTGCTGTATAGTGCGAATATAATGATACGCTAAATATAAATTATATTTAGTCCTATAAATGAAATTTATTGCATAATTATTATAACATATTTCACAAAAAGTTATAGTCTTGTTATGCTTGTGCTAACAAAAGTTGTTACAACACAAAGGATAAAAGTTTAGTGTATTTCAAATTAGGAGGGTTAACATGAGAGTATTACAGACAGAAGCCTTAATTCCTGTCATTGAAAAGTTATGTATCAAAGCCTGCTGTGAATTAAATGATAATGTAATGGATGCATTCCGTAAAGCCGTTGAAAATGAAGAGTCGCCAATTGGCAAAAAAGCCTTGGAAATTATTGTTGAAAACGGTGAATTTGCTAAAAAAGAACAATTGCCATGTTGTCATGACACCGGCGTAGCTGTCGTACTCTTAGAATGTGGCCAGGAAGTGGCTTGGGAAGGTATGCCGTTGGAAGATGCCGTTAATGAAGGGGTTCGTCGCGGTTATACGAACGGTTATTTACGTAAATCGGTAGTAGCGGATCCGTTGAATCGTGAAAACACCAATGATAATACACTGGCTATGTTGCATGTTGAAATCGTACCGGGCGATCAAGTAAAAGTAACGGTTATGCCAAAAGGTGGCGGCAGTGAAAATATGGGTGCCTTTAAAGTATTATTACCGGGTGACGGCAAAGAAGGGGTAAAACAATTTTTACTTGAAACTGTAGCTAAAGTAGGCGGTAATCCTTGCCCACCGTATATTATCGGTATCGGTATCGGCGGCACCATGGATACATGTGCTTGGATGGCGAAAAAAGCCTTACTTCGTCCTATCGGTGAACACAATCCAAATCCATACTATGCTGAATTAGAAAAAGAATTCTTGGAAGCAGTTAATAAATCGGGCGTTGGTCCTATCGGTATGGGCGGTACGGTAACGGCCTTGGATGTACATATTGACTATCATGGTGTACATATTACAGCTTTGCCGGTAGCTATTAATTTCCAATGTAATGCAGCACGTCAAGCAAGTGAAGTTATTTAGGAGGCTATTATGGAACGGGATGTACAATTACCATTAACGAAAGAATTTGTAAAACCATTAAAAGTAGGGGACGTTTTATATTTATCCGGCTATGTATATACTTGTCGTGATGCGGCGCATAAACGTATTCAGGACTTATTGGAAGCCGGCGAAGAATCACCGTTAGACTGGACGAATCAATTGGTATATTATGCCGGTCCATGTCCACCGCAACCGGGTCAGGTATTTAACTCCAATGGGCCTACAACTGCGGCTCGTATGGATCCGTTTGTAGAAATGATGTTTAAATTGGGCGTCGTAGCTTTCTTGGGTAAAGGTGACCGCGCACCTTATGTAGCCGATTTATGTAAAAAATACGGTGGTGTATCCTTATTAGGTGTAGGTGGAGCGTCAGCCATCAACGCGGCTCGCATTAAGTCGGCTGAAGTTGTTCTGTATCCTGAATTGGGTACTGAGTCTATTAAAAAGTTATACTTTGACCGTTTCCGCGTAATCGTAGGGATTGATACAGAAGGTAATGTATTGCAGAAACAAGAAGTGGCAAAATATAAACGTGATTAATCGCGTAGAGCGTTGCTTATGTTCGTGTGATTAGAAAGCATACTTTTGGATTAGGTACATAGGGATAGTTATGAACAATAAGAGTAAAACGATAGCGTCTTGGATAATACCGATTATGGTCGGTGTTATCATAGCCGTTTTACCGGTGCCGGCGGGCTTGTCCACGCAGGCATGGTATTTGCTGGCTATATTTTTGAGTACGATTATTGGGTTCATAATGCAACCGCTGCCGATTGGCGCTATTGCATTAATCAGTATTACAATCACCCAATTAGCGAATGTTTTAAAACCGAGTCAAGCGTTAGCCGGCTTTGGCAATAGCAGTATTTGGTTAATTGTGGCAGCCTTTTTGTTTGCGAAGAGTTTTATAAAAACAGGGCTCGGTCGCCGCATAGCATTTTGGGTAATTACTAAAATGGGAACGAGCACGTTAAAATTGGCTTATACGATTATTTTGAGCGATTTGATTATCAGTCCGGCCACACCTTCTAATGCAGCGCGCGCCGGCGGTATATTGTTTCCTATCGTTCGGGGGTTGGCGTCGGCCTTCGATTCCGAACCGAATAAAAATCCTCGTCGGGTTGGCGCCTTTTTGATTCAAGCTGAATACCAGGGGAACACCGTAACATCGGCTATGTTTATGACGGCGATGGCGGGGAACCCATTGGCCATTTTATTGGCCAGTCAGGCTTTAGGTATTAATATGACGTGGGGGACTTGGGCGTTGGCTGCCATTGTACCCGGTCTCATTGCGTTGGCCGTGATTCCGTATTATCTGTATAAAGTGTATCCGCCGGAACTGAAGAAGACGCCGGAAGCACAAGCCTTGGCACAGCAAGAGTTAGCGGAGATGGGACCTATAAGTTATGCTGAAAAAGCCGTAGCCTTTATATTCGTAGGGGCGTTGTTGTTGTGGAGCACATCGAACCTTACGGGCTTAAATGCAACCGTAGTTGCTTTATTGGGCGTGTCCAGTATGCTGGTGACCAAAATTTTGTCTTGGCAGGATGTATTGGATGAAAAAGGTGCTTGGGACACACTCGTTTGGATGGGGACTTTGGTAGGCTTAGCAGGGCAGTTGGCTAAATCCGGTGTCATCGATTGGATGTCGGGGCATATCAGCAGTGCTTTAGTCGGTGTATCCTGGCTCGCAACCTTGGTTATTCTATTGCTTATCTATTTCTATATTCATTACGGCTTTGCCAGCTTGACGGCTCATATTACAGCATTGTACTCGACCTTTATTACCATTGCTGTAGCAGCCGGTGCACCGGCTTATTTAGCTGTATTGGTATTCGCCTTCGCTTCTAATTTATGCATGTCGCTGACTCATTACGCAGCGGCTCCGGCGCCGATTTACTTTGGGGCCGGTTATGTACCGCAATCGATGTGGTGGAAGTTGGGCTTTCAAGTCTCTGTCATTAATATAGTAATCTGGTTTGGCATCGGCTCCGTTTGGTGGAAAGTATTGGGCCTTTGGTAAAAGCAGATCTATATGCTTTGGTAGTGAAATTTAATAGTGATATATAAAAAGTGACTGTAGCTAATATGCGAATAAGCATTTAGTTACAGTCACTTTTTAGGTTATATAGATATTGCTTTAGATAAGTTCCTTATTATCTTCAAAAAACTGAATGAATTCCTGCATGCCCGGTGTCCGAACAGTCTGTTTATTTGTTGCCAGAACAATGGTGATAGGGAAGGTTATATCTGTGAGGAGACGAACCAGATTATCTTTAGGGGTAACGACTTTGTCGGTCATAAAGGCAGCGGCAGCCGAACTTCCGACTAATTGCTTGATAGTGTGGATTTGATTCGTGCGTAAGCGGATTCTAGGGTTCACGTTATAGAGCTGGAAATACTTGGTAATGATGGCCTGTATATAGGATGTTTCTTTGTAAAAAATCATAGGGATATTTTTATAATCATTTAAGGTAAGCAGATGATTGGGGCGACTTTCGGCAAGTTGCACCAACGGATCGTCCGGGCCAACATAAAGATGATATTCGGTTTTCAATAATGTAGTAAAGTCTAACAATTGGGCATCTGATTCATTTTCAATGAGGAATGCAATATCTAATTTTTGTTCTTTTAGCATTTGTTTTAAGCGAAGAACGCCGGATTCATAAACTTCAAACTCTATATGGGGATAGGCTTTTTGAAAGTGGTTAAAGATGATCGGAAATATAAAGGGACTCATCATAGGGGCTACGCCTAAGCGAATAAATTGGCGACCTTTCTGTAACAGCTTGATGCGCTCCTCCAAGTTAGCTGTGTGATTTAATAGGGCCGTTACTTCCATATAAAATTGTTTGCCTGTTTCAGTTAAAGTTAGTTGTCGTTTACTTCTATCGAAGAGCGAAAGTTGTAATTCGGCTTCTAAATTTTTTAAAGCCACGGAAAGGCTGGGTTGTGTAATTAATAGTTTTTTGGCCGCTTCGTGGACCGATTTAGAGTTAACGACGGTATAGAAGTAGTTCAGCTGTGTCAGGGTAATCGTATTCAATAAATCCAAAACAGAGCCCTCCTTTAATTGTATGTGCCAAGTAATTGTATTTTATAAATTATGATAGTTTAAAACTATCGAATGATTATTTATTAGTATTTTACACTATATAACTTCAACTGTATACTTTGAGCTATAAGCAAGAAAAGAAAGCAGATTAAGCAGTCCGTTTAGCATACGGACTGTAAGACATTGAAAATTTAGGTATTGGCAATGAAGTACCAGGTAAAATGAGGAGGGTATTATGCACGCTATTGAAAAGTTATTGGCTAAAAAAGCCGGTTTGGATTCGGTTAAGACCGGCCAAATTATTAATTGTGAGATTGACTTAGCCGGTATTAATGATTTGTATTTGCAAACAGTTCGTTCCTTTTTTGAAATGGGGGCAACTAAAGTGAGTCATCCGGATCGCATTGCCATGTTTTTAGACCATTATGCACCGGCATCAACGATTACGCAGGCCGATAATCAACGCCAATTTAGAGAGTTTTGCGAAGAACAACATATTGAAAAACTAATGGATATCGACCAAGGCGTTTGCCATCAGGTTGTGGCGGATAAAGGCTGGTCCAGACCGGGGCGTATCATTGTTATTACCGACTCCCATACAACAACGCATGGTGCCTTTGGTGCTTTTGGTACCGGCGTAGGGGCTACCGATTTAGCGATTATTTTAGCAACCGGCCAATTGTGGTTTCGTGTACCTGAAATTATTAAGATTAATTTTGAAGGGACTTTACCGGAAGGGGTGTATGCGAAAGACATTATTTTGCATGCCATCGGTCAATTAAAAGCAGACTTTGCCGTATACAAAGCGGTTGAATTTGCGGGACCTGTTATTGATGCCTTGAGTGTGTCCGAACGCATGGCATTATGCAATATGACCACTGAAATGGGTGCTAAAACTTCCTACATCCAGCCGGATGCGGTAACCAAAGAATTTTTGGCAAGCAAAGGCTTAGTAGAAGGTAAAGACTATGAAGTTTACACAACTGATGCGGATTTCAAGTATGCCGATGAAATCACTTTTAATGTGAGTGATCTTACACCGCAAGTAGCAGCACCATCCAGTGTAGATAATGTGTTTGATTTGAAAAAATATGAAGGCCAGGCGATT
Organism: Veillonella ratti; assembly: GCF_003992115.1. Taxonomy (GTDB): domain Bacteria; phylum Bacillota; class Negativicutes; order Veillonellales; family Veillonellaceae; genus Veillonella_A; species Veillonella_A ratti. The sequence goes on along the minus strand of NZ_RQUX01000005.1, from coordinate 113,492 downwards.
AATCAGGCTTATTTGGGTTCTTGTACCGGCGGCCGCGTAGAAGATTTAAAAGTGGCTGCTGAAATTGTGAAAGGTAAACACATTCCCCGTCTTGTTCGTTTTGTCATTGTACCGGCCTCAAAAGGTGTATTTTTAGAAGCTATGGCTAAAGGCTATGTACAGACCTTGGTTGAAGCGGGGGCTACGTTCGTAACACCGGGCTGTGCGGCATGTTTGGGTACGCACGAAGGTATGATTTCATCCGGTGAATATTGTATTACGACAACCAATCGTAACTTCCCGGGCCGCATGGGCTCTACAGATGCTCATATTTTCTTGGCCTCGCCGGCAACCGTGGCGGCATCGGCTATTAACGGTAAGATTACTGATCCCACACCATACTTATAATTCGTAGGTAATGGTATACAGTGAAAAGAGTAATAGTCAGTGAGGAGAATAGTTATGGACAAAATTATTAAGGGCGAAGTATTTACTTTTGGCAACAATATTGATACAGATCAGATTTATCCGGGGCGCTTTGTAGAACTTACCGATTTGAAAGATATCGTACCGCACACCATGCAGGGCGCTGACCCAACGTTTGCGAGTACATTTAAAGCCGGCGACATTGTTGTGGGCGGTACCAATTTCGGTTGCGGCTCTTCCCGTGAGCATGCGGCGATTTGTTTGAAAGGCATTGGAGCCGGCGCCGTAATTGCGGAATCATTTGCACGAATTTTTTATCGGAACGGCATTAATCTTGGATTGCCACTCGTAGTGTGTCCCGGTATTAGTAAAATGGATTTAAATCATAAAGAAATCTCGCTAGATTTGGAAGCAGGTACGCTCACCGCAGACGGTAAGGTTGTGGCTCAAGTGGAACCTTTCACGCCGTATGTGTTATCTATTCTTGAAGCGGGTGGCATCAAGAATATGATTCGGGCAAAACTGAACGCCTAATATATAGGAGGTATGGGTATGTTGGAAGATAAATACTTTCCGGGATTTAAACAACAATTTATAGAAACCGAGCCCGGTCTTAAAATTAATACTTGGATAGGCGGCCATGGGGATACGGCGGTACTTTTATTGCATGGTCATCCGGAAACGCATTTAATCTGGCGGTTTTTGGCGCCACGCTTGGCTGAGCAATATACGGTGGTTATGACGGATCTTCGTGGTTATGGCGACAGTTCAAAGCCAAAGGGTTTACCTGATCATGCTAATTATTCGAAACGAGTTATGGGGGAAGATCACTTTACGGTGATGAATAAGCTTGGTTTTGAAAAATTCCATCTCATTGGTCATGATCGTGGTGCTCGTGTTTGTCATCGCATGATAGTAGATAAACCGGAGCGCATTTTAACATGCACCATGATGGATATTTTACCGACTTTGGAAATGTATGCCGACACGAATGAAGAATTTGCCACTAAATACTATCATTGGTTTTTCTACATTCAGCCAAACGGTTTTCCGGAAACTTTATTGGGGGCGGCACCGGAATATTTCATTCGTTTTAATTTAGAACGCAAAATCGGACCGACTGCACGGGCTAACTTTCCGGAAGACGTAATGCAGGAATATATTCGTTGTTTTTCAAATCCGGCTACAATTCATGGCATTTCGGAAGATTATAGGGCATCAGCCACGATTGACCGTGAGTTTGACAAAAAAGATATTGACGATAAGGTAATTATAAAGACGCCGTTATTAGTTATGTGGGGTAAAAACGGCGTAGTCGGTAAGCTGTGGGATGTGTTAGCCGGTTGGCAAACCAAAGCGGAACAGGTTGAAGGCTATGGTATCGACAATTGCGGGCACTTTGTACCGGAAGAGCAACCGGATATGGTTAATCAGTATATTTTTGATTTTTTAGCAAAATATAAATCATAACTATTAAGTGTCTTGAATTTAATAGCGTATTTTATCGGTTAAGAAAAGCTGTCAGACCAGGCGGCTTTTCTTTTTTTACCATAATTTTGAGGATAAAACTATTGAGAAGTGGTATCATATACATAGAAACGAAATTATTCAATATAATAGAATGCAATTAATTACAATGTAATAGAATACAATTAATTGCAATATAATAGAAGGTAATTGATATAATATAAATCAGCAAGAATGCTGAACGTGTTTTTAGAATTAAACTCGTAGTATAAGAAATAAGGACACAACATGGATAACGAAAAGAATTTACGCATATTAAGCATTAATCCGTTTGCCTTGGCGCAGATGGATAATCCGACGGACGAGATGAAGTTGACGGCGTTGCGCAAAAACGGCATGGTGCTGCAGTTTATCAAAAATCCGACGCCGGAAATGATAGATATGGCTCTGTCGAACGCACCGCGGGCCATTCAGTACATTGAAAACCCGTCCCATGAAATACTGGAACAAGTGGTAAGCAAGGGCTGGAACAATTTGGGCCTGATTGAAAATCCCGACGAATCGTTGATTCGCTTGGCCTTAGCTGAGTCGGGATGGGCCATTCAATATGTAAAAGATCCGAGCGAAGAACTTCAGATTTTGGCGGTCACGTCGAATTATGATGCTATCAAATTTATTGAGAATCCGTCCAAAGCGGTGCAGCTTGCTGCGGTAGGTCAGAATTATCAGGCTCTCAGCTATATTAAAAATCCGGTACCGGAAGCCATTGATTTGGCGGTCACTTTAGACCCGCAGGCCGTACGCTTGTTGGGTACGGTGACAGTGGATCAAGCACTCCATTTTATCGGCATCAGCAGTTTGATTACGAAGTATTTGCCACCGGATTACATGATTCCGCCGATTTACTTGGAAGAACGGTTGAAAGAAATTTTGGCTGATGAAAACACGAGCGAACAGTATGTGCGTGATTTACTTAATTGCACGTACATCGGTAAGCATAATAAAGGCTTTGAAGCGGATGTGGTCGGTCTTATCGACCAATTTGGTACGCAAAAAGCACGCCGCATTGCGGTGGATGAGCTTTTGAAGTTCTAAAGACTTTTAATACGGCCCATCTCAGTTGATGAGCGTCTAAAATTCTAAACTATTGAGAGCTAAGTAACTGAGATTTTAAAACTGTTCAAATTTTAATAGAGTTCGGACGCTTATGTAAAAGCTGTCCCGGATGAAAATCATAATTTAAAATATATTAAATAAGGGAAAAGGAAACATATATGAACTTTGTAGAAACAATGAGAAGTGTTGAGTTGGTATTATCGGCCGGTCAGGTACCGCTTTTAGTCGGTGAAACGGGGATTGGTAAGACCTCCTTGGCACATCGTTTGGCCGTTAAAAACGGCTGGTCCCTCGTAACCATCGACGGCAACTTATTAAAAGAAGGCGAAATCGGCGGTTTACCGACGGTAGACAGTTTTTCACGCAAAATGAATGACGGCACGACGGTTACGGAAAAAGTGACAGTCTATGCCATTCACTATAAATTAAAACAGATTGCCGACTATATGGCGGCCGGCCAGCAGGTGCTCTTGTTCATCGACGAAATCAACCGCTGTGAACATGCGGTGCAGCAGGAATTGATGAACCTTATTTTGAACCGTGAAATCAACGGTTTTAACCTTGGCCATTCCGTACACATCGTAGCGGCCATGAACCCGACTAACAGTTATGATTACCAGACGGTGGAAATGGACGTGGCCCAGCAGAACCGCTTTGTGTGGCTCCAGATGGAACCGGATTACATGCAGTGGCTCGATTGGGCGGCGGAAGCCAAATTGGAACCGATGGTTATGGAATTCATCAGCACCTATCCGGAATATTTGCACAAGATGAACGAAGACGATATTTATGCAACGCCGCGTAGTTATGAACGTGTATCCGCATTGTATGCCATGTACAAAGCGAATAAAGAAGCTATCGGTAAAGATGTGTTCTTCAACGTTATTCGCGGTAATGTGGGTAAGGTGATTGCGCAGGAATTTGTGAGCTTCGTAGAAGCCGACCATGAACCCTTACTCACTTATGATGATGTATTTAACGGTGAAACTATGGCAGAATCCGTTCTTGAACGTCTCAAAAAGGAAAGCCATACTCGTTTGTATTTGACGGCTAAAAACTTAATGCGCGTTATTGAATTGCGGGCGAACCAGTTGTTTGTAGACGAAGCAGCGGCTCAGGCTGTTATTAATCGCTTTATGGACTTTTTAAAAGCCTATCCGGAAGATTTACAGATGGCTGTGATGAAGGATATTCGTAATACCTATCCGCGTTTTTATAAGGAAGCCATCAAAAGTGATGAGTTCGTCAATAACTTTTTTGATTTACAGCGGAGCTTATAAGCTATGAATGGTGAAATAGATATTGTAACCAGACGCACATTGAAACCTGATTGGCAAGTTAATGCCGAAAAGGATAAGAACGGCGGAGCCAAGCCTGAAGCCGGCAATCTTAGTAATCAGGATCCCCTTGAAGCGGAACGAGTGGCTCTATTGGAGATTACCAAAAAACTGGTAACTGCATGGCAGCAAGAGCGTGATGCGCTCCAACGGGCCCAGGAAATTAAGGATAACGCGTATACGAATTCCATCGGCTATGCCATTACGGAAGCGGCGGCGTTGGCGGCGGGCAAACGTGATTTGACGGCCGGAACGACCGATTTTACCGTCGATAAAGACTATGAAAACCGCTTTTTTAAACTGGTCTCTAAATTAAACTTGCGCCTCATCGAAAGTGACTCCTTCTTCGGCTATTTCTTTTTACAGGTCGGTCAGGAATTACGTTTCGGTATGACCAGCGGCACGGGCATTAATTTTAAAGGCAGTCGCTATGTGATGTACTTTAATCCGCTCATTTTTCTCGACATGACGCCGGCGCAAATGATTAGTTCCATTAAGCATGAAATTCTTCATGTGATTTCGCTCCATTTGGTGCGCGCTAAGCGCCTATATCAGCGGTATTCGCCATTGGCTATTAATTTGGCCATGGACATCGTAGTTAACAACTATATCGACCCGTTGCCGCCCAATGCGATTGACGTAAAGTGGCTCAATAAGAACTTCGGCACCACCGTGGTGGCCTTTAAGCCGTTGGAATACTATGTGGACGAGATTCAGGCACACATCGATATTGCCCGTGAAACGGACGGTGAAACGGAAGTTGAGGATACGTTGAGCGATGCGCCGATGAGTAATTCACCGGATGTGGCCGACACCTTTGATGCGGCTAAGAGCCATGATTTGTGGGGCGAATCGGACCAGGTCGATGGCGATTCACAGCAACAGCTCACGAATAAGATGGTTGAAAACTCTGAAAAAGGAGAATTGGCCGGTTATTTGTCGGGTCTTTTGAGCGATATGAAAAAACACCAAGCCTCGTTGCCGTGGTCGGTGTATTTAAAGCGCCTAGTCGGCTCGGTGGCGTGGGGGCATAAAAAAACGACGACCCGTCGTAGTCGTCGTCAGCCGGAACGTTTGGAATTGCGCGGAACCTTGCGCAAACGGCGTGCTAAAGTAGTAGTGGCCCTTGATTGCAGCGGTAGTATTACGGACGGCGCCTTTCGCCAGGCCATGCTTGAAGTATTGGAAATCACCAAGAGCTATGATTTTGAAATTACTGTCGTGGAATGCGACAGCGTCATTCGCCGGACCTACACGGTAAATGCTCTAAAAGATGTGCAGCCCCGAGTAACCGCCAGAGGCAGCACGCTGTTTACTCCGGTTGTTCAGTATGCCAATCAAATGCAAGCGGACCTGCTTGTTTACTTTACGGACGGTAAAGGTGAAAAGCATTTAAAAGTGGATCCGAAACATTATAAAATCCTTTGGGTTTTGGTGGGCGAAGAAGCTAAACTGTCGCTCAAAAATCCATGGGGCCTTGTGAAACATTTGGCGCAGACCATTAAAGATTATGATATGACGGTCGACTATGAGCGTGTAGACGGCTTCTCCATGAATAACCAGGAAGGTTTCTCCATGGCCAATCAGGAACGAGATTGGGAAAAATAAGATATGTAGGTTACGTTTAAGTGACGCCTTAGCGAGCCGAAACTGAGACATAAAAAATGCCACCGAAAGTCGGTGGCATTTTTTGTGCGTTTTTTTACCCAATCCACAGTCCCACACTTACCAACAGATGATAGAGTGTAACGCTGATAGATGTAAATTTCATGGCTTCGTTCATTTTCACCACATCCACATAGCGTTGTAAGATGGCGGCACTTTTAAAGGCCGGGAAGAGGGCGATGATGGCGAGCAAAGATGCGGACGGCAAACGACCTAAGAATACCCACAAGAATAGCCAAAGTACGCAAAAGATAAATAAGGTTCGCAATAAGCGTATCCCTTCATCTTTGCCTAAGAGAATAACCAAGGTACGCCGTCCGTGCGCTTTATCATTGCTGAAGTCGCGCAAATTATTGGTCATCATAATGTTGCCGATGAGGATGGTGGACGGAATAGCGGGAATTAAGAAATCCCAGTATAAGGTACCCGTCCACGTATAGGCCGTAATATAGACGATGGCAAAACCCATGGCTACGCCGGATGCCAGTTCGCCGAAGGGTGTGCGCGAAATCGGTTTTGGACCGCCGGAGTAGAATAAGCTGATCAGAATGCAAACGGCACCGGCCGGTAATAACCACCAGGATACTTGCGAGGCCAAGAAAATGCCGAGCACAAGCGGTGTCAGGGAAAAAATATAGCCCAGTTTTTTTACCTGCTGCGGCGAAATTCCTTCACGTACGATGGTGCCGCTGTTGCCGGCTGCCTGATTAAGGTCGAGGCCGGATTTGAAGTCGAAATATTCATTCCAAATATTGGCGGCAATCTGTGAACTCATGACACAGATTAGAATTAATAAGGTGTAAAACAGGCTTAGCCCGAAGCTGTGAACCGCCGTGTGCTCAGTTGCTGCGTAGGAAGCGCCGAGAATAACGGGGCTGAACGCGGCCGTAAGGGTACGAGGCCGGGCTAAGCGATAAAGTTGTGAAGCAGTCATACAAAATTAGTCCTTTCGACCGAAAAATGGTCCAATTGATAATTGAGGTGGCGATGGTAGTTGCGCCAGCAAAACGCCAAAGCACATGGCTACGAGTCCCCAGATTTCCTGATAATTAAGCCGTTCATCCAAAATTAAATAGCCTAAAATACCGGTGAATACGATTTCAAGACTCAAAATGAGCGAGGCCTCTGTCGGCGGCAATTTGCGTTGCCCTAAAAGCTGCCCTGTAAAACCGATACCAGCGGATAAAACGCCGCCCCAAACGATGAAAAGCCAAGAGTCGGCGATATTTTGAAAAGTTGTAGTTTCCAAAAATAGGGACGCTATGGCCGAGAATAAGGCACAGCCGAAGAATTGGCCCATGGACAATAAGAACGGATTATACTGTTTGGACACCGTATTTAACAGCAAAATGTGAATGGCCCAGAATAAGGTGGAGATTAAGATGATGCCGTCGCCGTAAGATGGGGTGAAGCTATCTTTTAAGCTCAATAAGCCGGCTCCGATGATGGCACAAATAACCCCGCCTAAGGCGGTCAGGCTGAGGCGCTCACCCACAAATAGACCGAGTAAAGGCACAAGCACTACATATAAAGCGGTTAAAAAGGCGGCTTTTGACGCCGTCGTATAGGCGATGGCATATTGTTGCAAACTGGCACCTAAAAATAGCATAAAGCCAAGGGCCAAGGACGGCCATATGATTGAACAGCGCGGCTTTTTCAGAGGTGCTCCGGTTTTTATAATAAAATAAAACGGACTTACGGTTAATACTCCCAACAAAAAGCGTATCGCATTGTACGCATTGGGACCGATTACATCAGACGCAAGACGCTGGGCTACGAAGGTGGAGCCCCAAACAAACGCAGTGAGTAATAAACATAAGCGAGCTTGTAACATAAAAAGAGGATTCCTTTCTATAAATGTAGAATTATATAAAGATAACCCTTAACAATTGTAACTAAAATAAACTTAGTTGTAAATTGTTACCCCCAAAGGTTTATTAACTTTTGTCTCAAGAAGTGTGGTATTTACTGAAGTTTTACACTTCCCATAAATACTCCATTACCTCTAGTATATCGGGTTAAAAGTTTATGTCAACTTATTTATATATTTATTAGAAGAGATGAGGAATGTACTGTGATTAGTAAAGCTTTATTAACGGATTTGTATCAATTTACCATGATGCAAGGGTTATTTAAGGAAGGTCTGCATCGTACTCCTTGCGTTTTCGACCGTTTTTATCGTAAAAACCCCTTTGATGGTGCGTATACGGTAGTGGCCGGCTTAGAGCACGTCATCGATTATTTAAAAAATCTGTCCTTCAACGAAGATGATATTGCCTATTTACGTGAAACCGGTTTATTTGAAGAAGATTTTCTCGACTATTTAAAAGATTTTCGCTTCACCGGCAGTGTGTATGCCGCACTGGAAGGGACTGTTGCCTTCCCGGGGGAATTGTTGCTTCGCATTGAAGCACCTAAAGACGAAGCGATGCTCATTGAAACGCCTTTATCCATGTATCTCAATCATGAATCGCTGATTGCCACGAAAGCGCGTCGTATCCGTAGTGTGGCCGGCAATGACAGCCTCGCCGAATTCGGTATGCGTCGGGCTCAAGGGACCAATGCCGCCGTTTACGGTGCTCGTGCCTCTATTATCGGCGGTTTTAACGGAACTAGTAATGTGTACTCCGCATCACAATACGGCATCAAACCGGTAGGGACTATGGCTCACAGCTGGATCATGAGTTTCCCCGATGAGTTAACGGCCTTCCGTTCCTATGCGGAACAATACGAAGATATGTTGGTACTCCTCGTAGATACCTATGATACGTTGAAACAAGGTGTGCCAAATGCCATCCAGGTTTTCAAAGAGGTTAAAGAACGTCGCGGCGGTACCATGCCTAAGGGTTACGGCATTCGTCTCGATAGCGGCGACCTGGCTTACTTATCACAGGAAGCTCATCAGATGATGGCCGATGCGGGCTTCCCGGATGCTACGATTTTTGCATCTAACGATTTAGATGAATATACCATCGCTGATTTAAAAAGTCAGGGCAGTACTATTTCTGCTTGGGGCGTAGGCACAAAATTAATCACTGCCGACGGCACCTCCGCATTGGGGGGCGTGTATAAATTAGCCGGTCAATGGAAAACCGACGGCTCCTTCGTACCAACTATGAAGTTTTCAGATAATGTAGAAAAAGTGACGAATCCGGGCCGTAAAAAGGTATTGCGCCTCATCAATCGACGTAACCGCAAGTTAATCGGTGACCTCGTTTGCCTCCTCGATGAAACGATCGATACGACCAAACCGTATACCTTCCAAAATGCCATGTATCCTTGGAAACGAACCCATTTAGCGGCTAATAGCTTCGACGTGGTGGAACTGTTGGTGCCGATTTTTGAAAACGGCAAATTAGTCTACGATGTACCAAGTTTGCCTGAAATCGTAAACTACGCCAATGAACAAATTAAATTACTCTGGCCTGAATATTTCCGCTTGAATCGTCCGCCGATTGTTAAAGTGAATATCAGTCAAAAATTACACGAACTAAAACAGCAATTATTGCTTGAAAAAGTAAAGCATAATAATCCGGAATTTTCGGAAGAACAAGACTAGATACAGTAGCGCACTATCTATGCGATGTATAAAGAATCGGTTATAGCCACAGGAAAAGTCTAAGAGAATAGTAAAGACTAAGGGAATAGAAAGTAGATATAAAGGAGTGAATCAGATGAAACACAAGTATCTGAAAGGGTTGGTATTGGCTGCATTATTGGGGTTGGCCACACCGGCGATTTCGGGCGTTTCGGCAGCGGAAGTTACAAGCAGTACACTGGCGCCGATTAGTTTACCTTACGGTATCGTACAAAGCAGTGATGCGGTGAAAACAAAAGTGTCACCTGATGCGGCCGCTATTAAACCTCAGCTCGTAAGCACGGTGATGACTACCGTTGATAATAAAACGGTTCGTTTGCCGGCGGGCGTTACCGTATTTGACTTAAAACGAATGATGACGCCAATGGGGATGCTTGACGGTACAAAATCTATTTCCGCTAAGGAATTGAATGCGGAATATGTTAAAGACATTCGTGATATGGCCGGTAAGAAAGAGCTTAACATCGACTCTCTGAAAAATTTTGACGGCTCGATTTATCGCGACTGGAACTTATATCAATTGCGCGGGGAAGATGCGGAAGGTGTTCACACGGCCTATGTAGTAGATTTGGCATTGGGACCTGATTATATCAAAGGTGAACGAGCTAATCTTAAAATCAGTAACGCTTTGTGGGATGCGGCGGATAAATCGGTAGCGAATGCTAAAAAGTCTGCTATAAACAGCAGAGACGGTGTACAAGAGCGCGATTCAATGAAGTTTGCCAAAACGGCGGCCATTGCAGCAGCCTATATGTCGCAAGTATCTAATACGGGTGATTCGAACGATCAATTAGGTCATACGTGGCAGGTGGTTCGTGATTTGGGCGACGAACTGACGAAGCAGCAAGAAGCTATGCTTGCGCCGTATCCGGCTGAATATGATGCGGACGCGTTCTATACGGCTATGGTTAAAGGTACCGAGGCTGTACCTGTGATGCGGGATGCAGCATCATTCAATCAGTTTGTTGACAAACATAAGAACAATTTGGTGAAAGCCTTAGTGGCGGATCTGGATAAGGCGGCCGGTGAATTGAAAACAGAAGCTGAGACGAATGATCGTGCCAAAGAAAAATTGGAGCTTAATCGGAGCCTTCGCGACGGTTTGAAAAAATTCTTTGCTACGTCGGACATTAAAGCGGATTATTTAGACCAAATGAAACAGTTGAACTCCATCTTTGGGCCGGTCCTATACTCTCAGGCTCGTGAAGTTTTTACCTTTGACAGCTATGAAATTCCGCTCGGTGGTTTGAATTTAGTTCGTTTTGACAAAGAGGGTCCGGTGATAACGGTATTAACCACGAATGACGGGGATTTCGATTATTGGCAAAAACAGTGGCAACGCATGTATAACTTAGAGCCTCAAGTCAGAGCGTTTACCGCTGATGCGAAAAATGCCGCTATTCCGGCTAAAAAACCGACAACGCATATGAAGGCCTTAGGTCATGACGGAAATATCGTAGTACCGCGTGACTTAACGGTTAAAAAGCTATCTGATACGGTGATTGTACCGGCTTTATGGAATTTCTTTGAAAAAGATATGAAAGAGTCGGTAGCGAAAGGACCGGAACTGCGCGACTGGGTAACGGATAAATTATTGGTTGGTGAAGAACGCTTAGATAGTATTAAGCGTTATGAAATGCAAAAAGAACGCTTGCAGTATTTTGAAGATTATCGCCTCGGCGAAAAGACCGATGTGTACCAGTGGCAAATGAAGGATAGTGAAGGTCGCAAGACGGCCACTGTTTTCGGCTTAGTCTTGACGCCGCAAACGACGAAGGGCTATTCAACGATGCTTCAAAAAGACCTTATCGATTTACAGTTGCCACTCCTTAACTCCTATTGGATGCAAGGTGACGGTCGCTTAGAGAACAACGTCTTGGGCGCTACTATTTTTAGCGGTATATCCGATTATGCGTATACTTCGGTAACGATTAAAGACCAGACGCCTTGGGCTTTATTGCCGCATTATACGCATCCGGCTTATATGGCTTCGGCTCGCGTATTTGTGAATGCGAACGGTTTTGAATTGCCGTACTATTTACAAGGCGCCGTTGTACTGACACAGCCAAATCCGGTAGCCTATGTAATGCTTACGTCCGATTTGGAACGTGATGAGTTTGCGCCGCGCTTTGTGCAGTTTATTCAAGAATTATAGACGACTGTAAACTATTGTAAACCTTTATGCATTCAGAGAAAATTTTATAAACGCACAAAGAACCTGATTATTTATAATCAGGTTCTTTGCATATAATAACTATTAGCTTGTCATATTGGTCCCGTTAGTTTCCGGAACGGTTAGGTATAAAATTAGCTCAGTAGGAAACCGGCTATATAGGGGGGTAAGCATTAAGGGGCTAAGCATTAAAATGTATTTTTCGTGGTTCGTTTCGGCCACTTTAGGGGCTCCATGTCAACGCCTTCCAAGGTAAGGAGTTTAACTTTGACGGCTAGTCCGCCGGTGTAGCCTGTAAGGTTATTGTTGGCACCGATGACGCGGTGGCACGGTACGATGATGGGAATCGGATTATGGCCGACGGCACCGCCGATGGCGCGGGCCCGAATTCCGGTATTGTCATCGTTGGGGTAGAGCTTTTTAGCTAAATCACCATACGTAGTGAGTTCACCGTAAGGAATATCTAAAAGAGCTTCCCAAACCTTTTGGCGAAACGGTGTGCCGACGAAACGGATTGGTGGCAATTGATTTGGCGTTTTACCGGCAAAGTATTTGGTGAGCCATTGTTCCGTCGTTTTAAAAATCGGCAAGTTCTTATCGGTAATTTCGTTTTGTTCGGTAGCTAAGGTGTACTGTTGGCTCGGCATGCTGAGGCCAATCAGGTTTTCACCGTCGCTGTACATAGTGATAATACTAATGTCGGGGAATGTGGTACTATAGCTGTATACCGTGGTACGTGTGTTCATGGCAGGAAGCCTCCTAAGATAAATATGTTAACCAAATGTGTAATATTGTTTTCAAAATGAGTGGATGGCATTTTGAGATAAACATTCTAGGCTATTTTGTCCATTTGATATTGTACATCGTCGTAAACTTAATTTATAATAAGTCTATAAGCAAATTATACAAGTTTACGCGTGTGATTGTCTATGAAAGGAGTTTTTTATGAAACCTGTATTTACTGAAAACGCACCTAAAGCCTTAGGCCCTTACTCTCAAGCTATTAAAGCTAACGGTCTTGTATTCATTTCCGGTCAGGGCGGCATCAATCCTGAAACCGGCAAATTGGTTGAAGGTGGCGTTGAAGCTGAAACTTTACAAGCTATGAAAAATATCGAAGCTATTTTGAAAGAAGCTGGCACTGATTTCTCCAAAGTCGTTAAAACGACTTGCTTCTTGGCTGATATTAACGATTTTGCTAAATTTAACGCTATTTATGCTGAATATTTCGTTAGCAAACCAGCTCGCAGTTGTGTAGCTGTTAAAGAATTACCGGCTAACTTCTCCGTAGAAGTTGAAGTAATTGCTGTTGCTGAATAATCTACTGTAATCCTTAACAAAAAACTCCGGTACATGCGGTGGTGCGTGTATCGGAGTTTTTTTGTCCATGTTAGTTAGCACTGCGTATATTAAGTTTTGAGCGGAGTTTTTGGCAAAATAACCTTGCTACGGCTGAGGTTTTGGATTTAACCATTCGCTCCAACTGAGTTCAAAGCCTGTCTGATAATTCTGCTGTACATAGCGATAGAACTTGTTAATCATAACAGCTTTTTCCTCGTAATAGGGAGCCTTCCAAGTATCTTTATCGGATGTAGCAGCCACATTATTGCCACCAATCAACTGCTGGCGCGCTAAAATATCGGCTAACGGTACATCCGGGTTTTTCATAATGTCATACATAGCCATAAAGGCCGTGGTACGGCCTTTGCCGGCTTCACAGTGGAAGTGGAGCCATGCGTTCTTAGGCAAGGTTTTGTAAAAAGCGATAAACCGATCGATGGAGGCTTCATCCGGCCAGGTGTGATCGGTAGCGGTAAAGCGCACATAGCGTAAGCCCAACTCTTTGGCTACTGTTTCCTCGGTTTTGGCTGATGTAACCGTAATCGTTTGCTCGTTAAAGGCGTTTTTATCAGCATCTAAAGAAGCGATAGGAAGGGCTGTATTTACCAATTTATTGGCGTAGTCCCGTTCTTCATTGATGATAGTTTGATAAGATTTGCCCACATTGCCCCAGTTGCGTTTGCCATAGTGACTCACAGGAATTCCGTTTACAAAAAGGTGGGTTTCCTGACGCAAGTCTACTACATAAATCGGACCGTCGGTCTTGGTGCGCAAGGTATTGGCGATTTGTGCCAATTGTTCTGCTGATGGCTGAGAACTGCCGGAGATATTCAAGGTATCCAGGCCCTTGCGGGTAGGTAAATTGGTATCTGTTTTAAAACGGTCGCGATACGTGCGAAAAGCCGGAGGTAAGGTAGCCGTATTTTCGTTATCTTCGCGCCACATATACGTCGTATAAGGGTTAATCAAACGTTTATCGGCATATAACTGATTGGGATTTATCGCCGCTTGAGTCTGCTTGGCGACAGCTTTTGAAGTTTTTTGATGTTCATTTTTACTCTCTAAGAGCGTTTCCTGTGTCGGCAATTGCAGACGGGGGATGGCTTCTTTTGGCAAAACGGCTTCGCTCGCAAAAGCTGTGCCGTATAGCGTCGTGCCGATGATGGTCATCATGGCGGCGCGTTGCCAAATGGAGTTTGATTTTCTTTTCATAGGCTTATTCTTTCTAAGATGTAAATTCTAAGATGTAAATTTTTAGGATTTGAAATAAATAGCGCATTCTGAGAAATAGCTCAGAGTGTTTTAAGTATAGCACATCTTACAATTTTGTATATATCGAATATGGTGAAATTCGGGAAGGCTACGGAATAAAGCAAAAAAGCCTGCAAATCTGATTTCACAGGCTTTCTTGTGTGTTGTGTGTGTTGTGTGTTGTGTGTTGTGTGTTTGTGTGTTTGTGTTTTATGTGTTTGGTTTTTAAGTGTGTTGTGTTAGAGAGGTATTAAAAGCGGGAATAGCTTTTAAAAGTTAACATCCGTGTAGGATGTAGGAGCATTGTGCTCGTATTGACGGTTAGCGTCATATTTTTTCATAGGTTTTTGGCCCTTGTGGTGTTCACCGGGATGATGTTTTTGACCATCCATCATAGGAGGTTGACTCATAGGAGGCATACCTTGCGGACCACCTTGGCCGCCCATCATAGGAGGCTGACCCATAGGAGGCATACCTTGCGGACCACCTTGGCCGCTCATCATAGGAGGTTGCCCCATAGGAGGCATACCCTGTGGACCACCTTGGCCGCCCATCATAGGAGGTTGCCCCATAGGCGGCTGACCTTGACGACCATCTGGGCCATTCATCATAGGAGGTTGCCCCATAGGCGGCTGACCTTGACGACCATCTTGGCCATTCATCATAGGAGGTTGGCCCATAGGGGGCTGACCTTGACGCCCATTTTGCCCATTCATCATAGGTGGTTGGCTGTGGCGTTCCATGCGTTGACCTTGCTCGGAACGCTGTTCATTAGCTTGCGGTTGCATTCTGTTGTCGCCATTTGGCTGATACTGGCGTTCCTGACCACGATGGAATTGGCGGTCATAGGCATTTGGCATTTGACCGGCATCGGTGCGGTTAGCGCCGTAGTTAGCTTCCGGCATTAAGAAGATTGCGGTATTAGCTTCTACCTGGTTACGAGCCATGGAACGGGCGCGTAACATTCTGTCATAAATGGTAGGGCTATTGGAACCGTCATCTTGTACGGTGGCCGTTTGAGGGTCCTCTATACCGGCACTTGCGGTTGTTACGTGAGTTGTGGTTACTTGTTGTGTTGCAGCCGGCTCAGTAGCCATTGAGGTACCCCAAAGGGTGCCGCCTAGAACACCTAGCAAAGCAACCTTTCTCAATAAATTCTGAGTCGATTTTTTCATACTAAGACTCCTTTGCTATATTAACGAGAGATAGTGTAGCAGAACTTTTTGTAACTCAATCATGGAATAACGAAATCTTTTTAGTAACTTTACCGATTTCGTCTTCATCTAATTTTGAAAACTCAGATTGAACTTTTAGTTTTCTGCTATGGGTATAGCATACAGGGGAATTATGAAATTTGTATGTAAAATTCGTGAAATTACGGTGAAAATTGGATGTATAGGAAATGAACCGAAATATAAGATGTTATTTATATATATAAGAAAAAATTTTTCCGTATAACAGCAGGAAGTTTTTATTTAATAAACGTAAAAACCATGATACAATAGATACGGTTCAAATTTGGTAACCTGTTGGAACCCCATAATCGGGTAAAATTATAATAATGATTATGCGAGGTACTAAGTTGTGAGTTAAGCTTAAGGAGGTAGGTTATGACGGATGCAGAATATATGCAGGAAGCGTTAAAAGAAGCCAAAAAAGCCTATGACCTTGGCGAAATTCCCATCGGTGCCGTTATTGTTAAAGATGGCGAGATTATTTCACGTCATCATAATCGCCGTGAATTAGATCACGATGCCACGGCCCATGCGGAGATTTTAGTCATTCGCGAGGCTTGTGAAATACTTGACCGTTGGCAGTTGACCGGTTGCACGCTTTATGTTACTATAGAACCGTGTCCGATGTGCGCCGGAGCCATTATTAACAGCCGAATTGACCGCGTTGTGTATGGCAGTAGCGATTACAAAGGTGGCGCTGTAGAATCTTTATTTAATGTACTGACCCATCCGGGCTTGAATCATGAGCCTGAGATTTTAAGCGGTGTTATGGCCGACGAATGCAGTCAGATAATGAAAGACTTTTTTAAAGAGCGTCGTAAAAACAAGGAGAAGTACCCAAGAGGCTGAAGGGACCGCACTCGAAATGCGGCAGACCGGCAACGGTGCGAGGGTTCAAATCCCTCCTTCTCCGCCATTAGTTTTAATTAATAACTAAACATATAAAAGAACCCTATAAACAATGTTAAAAATACATGTTTATAGGGTTTTTATATATATTTATAAGATTCTTAATATCTTAATTTTGCTTAATTGAATTTTGGGTTATGCCGTAGTAAACTTATAAGTAAATAGTTTATTTTATAAATATCGAGGAATTTAAGGGCTGGGGGCGAAAGATATGATAGAAAAATATATGGGGAGAATTGTAAACATTGAAAAATTTCAGAGCCGTGGTATTTATTTAGAGCAAGGAGTGAAAGGCTTTAATCAATATAAATACGCTAACTATCCAGGTGGCAATGGTACTTATGTGGTAGGAGGGGAATATTACGGCGTAGTTTTAAATGTTAAAATTTATATATTTGACTTAAAAAAATCCATTACTTTTAACGTATATAACAATATTCTTGAATTTACTGGTAAAAAAAGAATTTCTTCACAACTTTTCGGTAAAATAAAGTCTAAAGAAGGGAATAAGGTTAATGTATATGTCGAGAATGGAGAGTATTCTTTTGACTTTCGTAAATTGTTGGATTTGTAGAATTGGTTATCCTGTTAAATTATCATAAGTATATAAATATAATTATTATTCTGTTAAATGTTTTATTCGTTTAGAGAATTATAATAGAGCTAACAAGTCTATATAGTAAAATTATTTAAAATAATAGTTGTTATTTTGAACATAATTTTAAACTATATTAAACTGATTAAATAAGAAGGAAGTTCAGGATATAGGTTGACGTTTAGATTATGTTGTCAGAAAATTTATCGAATAGAGATATCGGGAGGCATACACATGAACGATAAGTGGCTTGATTTTGCAATTCGAATCCAAAGTATAGCGCAGGCAGGGCTGGAATATGGCAAGGACAAATACGATTTGGAACGCTACCGGGAACTTCGCCAAATTGCTGCTGAAATGGTGGCTGTTAAAACGGATATTCCGGTGGGCAAGGTGTATGATATCTTTTGCAATGAAGAAGGGTACCAGACGCCGAAGATTGATACCAGGGCTGCGGTGTTCGTTGATGGTAAGATTCTCCTCGTTCGAGAAAATACCGGTAAGTGGTCACTCCCGGGCGGCGGGTGCGATGTAGATCAAACAATTGCCTCCAATACGGAAAAAGAAGTGAAAGAAGAATCCGGCTATGACGTAAAAGCTAAGCGCCTTATTGCAATTCAGGATTGGCGCAAGCATAATGTAACGAACTTAATCTATGGGGTTTTCAAAGTGTTTGTTATGTGTGAATTTGAGGGCGGTCATTTTGAAGAGAACATCGAAACAACGGCAACGGGATTTTTCAGCAAAGACGAAATTCCGGATAATATGGCCGTTGAAAAGTGCTCAAAGGAGCAGGTTTTGATGTGCTTTAAAGCCTATGAAAATCCGGAAGCACCGGCTTTGTTTGATTAATTGATAGTAATCGTAATTAAGATATTAGTTAATAATAAAACCTCTACGTGAACGGTGATTACCACGCGTAGAGGTTTTGTATATTATTTTATCTTCTGAATCCAACTCTGAATTTCTTTCGTTGAGGTACGTAAGGTAAATTCGTCAAAACGTACATTCAAGCCGTTTTTCACATCAGCACCTTGGCAGCTATCTTTTATATCTTCAAAAGTATGGCCAAGCCAGCCGCCATTGGTGGCAAACGGATAAATAGTTTTGCCCGTAAAGTTGTGATTTTTCAAAAACGTATGCATGGCCGGAGCGAAGGTGTACCACCATACGGGTGTGCCCAAAATAATAGTGTCATATTGGTCAAGATTAACAGTAATCGGTTTGAGTTCCGGACAATAGCCGGCTTTTACTTCGTCATTGCCTTGAGCTACTACTTGGTTATAGCTTCCTGTATACGGTGTATTTGTGTCAATACGTAGCGTATCAAAACCGGTTTCTTTAGAAATAATATCAGTAATATGCTTTGTATTGCCACGATAGGAATAGTAAATTATTAATGCTTTCATTATATTCGCCTCTAATCTTTTTAATACTAGCTTTAAGTTTAAAAAAGTATAATCCTTGAAGTCGACTCTAAGTCAAGTGTAAGAAGGAATTTACATTTTGAAAAAGAGGAATTATCATCTCGCATATTGAATATTATTTAGATAAGAGACTATTTTGGAAGAAAGGAGGAGGCTGATGATAACCTATTTAGTAATCGGTGGTATTGTGCTTCTGGGGATTGAAGCAGTAGTTCCGGGGACCTGTGTATTCGGTGTAGCCGGTATGATTGCCTTATTGGCGGCACTTTATTTATTTTTAGGGGCCGGTGCCATGGCATCGATAGTAGTGGCCTTTGTAGCCGTAATTTCGCTCATTATAGGCATTGTGTTGATTAGAGAAGTGCCGAATAGCTGGATAGGTAGACGCTTGACCTTATCGCTGGAGTCCACGAAGGATCGCGGTTACAGCGGTAATGATGAACGAGTAGATTTATTAGGTCAAGAAGGTGTAACACAGTCAGTATTACGACCGGCTGGACGGGCTCTTTTCGGTGAAAACATTATTGATGTAATTACGGACGGTGAGTTTTACGAACCGGGTACTAAAGTCGTGGTAGTCGCTGTTACCGGTGGCCGTGTAGTAGTTCGCAAAGTTGAGTCTGAAGTTAAATAATCTTAAATTTTTATATAAATAAATGAGGAGGTCCTATGGAAGCGTTAGTTAATTTTAGTTTTATGTTTATTGTTGTTTCCGTCGTCATAGTCGCAGCCCTGTTTTTCCACTTTGTACCGTTAGGACTGTGGATTTCAGCTTTGGCGGCCGGGGTTAATGTAGGTATTTTTACTTTGATTGGGATGCGCTTACGTCGTGTATCGCCGTCGAAGATTGTTTTGCCATTGGTAAAAGCCAATAAAGCGGGCCTTTCCGTTAATGTAAATCAGTTGGAAGCTCACTATTTGGCCGGCGGTGATGTAGACCGCGTTGTTGACGCTTTAATTGCGGCTGAACGGGCGTCCATTCCGTTGACTTTTGAACGTGCTGCCGCCATTGACTTGGCCGGTCGTGATGTGCTTGAAGCGGTTCAAATGAGTGTTAATCCTAAAGTTATTGAAACCCCGACGATTTCCGCCGTTGCGAAAAACGGTATCGAACTTAAAGTTCGCGCCCGTGTAACGGTGCGTGCCAATATTGATCGCTTGGTCGGCGGTGCCGGTGAAGCGACGATTATTGCTCGTGTCGGCGAAGGTATCGTAACGACTGTAGGTTCTTCGGAAGAACATACGGATGTACTTGAAAATCCGGATCACATTTCCCGTACCGTATTGAATAAGGGCCTTGATGCGGGTTCGGCTTTTGAAATCTTGTCCATCGATATTGCCGACGTTGATGTAGGACGTAATATCGGGGCTCAGCTTATGACGGATCAGGCGGAAGCGGATAAGAATATCGCTCAGGCGAAAGCCGAAGAACGTCGTGCCATGGCTGTTGCAAAAGAACAGGAAATGAGAGCTTACACGCAGGAAATGCAGGCGAAAGTTGTGGAAGCGCAGGCCGAAGTACCACAGGCTTTATCGCAAGCATTGCGTGATGGTCATATGGGTGTTATGGATTATTACAATATGAACAATATTATGGCAGATACCAAAATGCGTGAGACTATCGCTGAAGGGGAAACCACTGAACTGACAACTCAGCCAAATCCGCGCAATAAATAGCGGAGGTAAGCTATGGATTTGGGTTTATTAGTCGTATTGATTATATTGGGGAATGTTATTTTGAGTACTCGTAAAAAGAAGCGTAATCCTCAAGATGGTAATCCTAATGAAGACAATACGAATGTAGAAAATAGGACTGATTACGATTGGTCAAATCCGGGTGAGCAGAACCGTCCGGGACCGCGGTCACAGCAACCGACGAATCCTATGCCGCCAAGTGAAGGGCAGCGTAATCGTACAACGGGAGGCATGGGGCCTGCAGGCAATACGCGAACCGGTAACGCTAAGGCGAGCAGTCGCAGCGAAGAGGCTATGACCTGGGAAGAAATGGAGCGGCATTACGGCATTAAAATGGAACGTAAGACGCCAACGGCGCCACGGCCGACAACCATCTCTAACGAAGCACCGCGTCCTCAAGAAGCGGCGTTACCGCGTGAAGCCTCACTGCCACAAGAAGCTTCGAGACCGGAATCTGTGCCTGTGCCGAACGATGTAAGACGGGAAGAACCGGTTATCGTGGTGGCCAGACAGCGTGTAGAGCCAACTGTAGAACCGGCGCGCCGGGATTCGGCGCGTCAACAAACGACGACAACGGCAGCTACGCGTCAAACTGCGACTCGCCAGGCGCCGAAGACGGCTACGATTTCGCCGAATCGTACAACCATACCATCGGCACAACCGGCTAAAACGGTGCCGGCTCCGAATGTATGGCAACCGACTGCGTCTATGACGGGGCGCCATGTTTTTCACGGTGGCAATCATCGCCTGCCGCCGGGCGGCTTAAAAGCAGGGATTATGTGGTCTATGATTTTGCAACCGCCTAGAGCTAAACAGGGAGGCTATCATCGGTAATAAAAGCTGACAATTGTCATGCGGCCGATTGTAACAGATGTGACAATTTTTACAAGTGTGACAATTGTCACAACTCCCTTATTACATTAGATTTATACTGATTATTGGTTTGATTTGTATGCGCATTGCTTAATGCTATTAAATCAAATAGAGACATATTTCGTCCCTCGAGTCGTGTTCAATATTGACGCGGTTCGGGGGACGTGTTACGATTGAACTAGTTGTATTTGAAGTTGATATAAGTATGTCATTATAAAGAAACGAGAGGGATATAAGATGACATTTTTAACAGAAGAGGTGAAAGCACGCCTCATCAAAGATTTACCGAAGTTCGCTAAAGTAAGCGAACAATTCTTTAACAAAGAAATTTCAGTTAACGACTACAAAGGCTTGTCCGGCCCGTTCGGTACCTATGCAGAACGCGGCGCTAATACGGGCATGTTCCGTTTGCGTTTACCGGGGGGACGTATTACGCAAAAGCAACTAGCCTTCTTAGCTGATTTATTCACACGCAATGATTTGCCACATTTACATTTTACGACCGGTCAATCTATTCAGATTCATAGCCTTCAGGGTCCGCAAATTATTGAAATGTTTAAAGAATGCCATGCGCAGGGCATTTATTCCCGTGGTGGCGGCGGTGACCATCCGCGTAATATTGCGGCCAGCCCATTACGTGGTGTAACACCGGGCGAACCGTTTGACATTACACCATATGTACAAGTGGCCAGCGAATATATTTTGACGTTAATTCCTGATTTTAAAATGCCGCGTAAACTTAAAATTGCGTTTACGAACGGTCTTGAAAATGCTACCCACGTAACCTTCAAAGACTTAGGTTTCTGGGCTCAAGCTGACGGCACGTTTACGGTATATGCAGCGGGCGGTCTCGGCGGCAATCCGCGTAAAGGCATTTTATTGGCTGAAAAAGTAGATCCATCCGAAATGTTATACTACATTAAAGCTATGGTTCGTACGTTTATTGAAAATGCGGATTATAAGACTCGCAGCAAAAACCGTACTCGTTACATGGTTGCTGAAATGGGCGAAGATAAATTCCGTGAAACATTCAACAAATTCTTGTTGTTCACTAAACGCGTGGAAGATTTGGACTTCACTTTGCCTGATACTAAAATCACTAAAACCGGTTCCGGTAAATTATCTCAAGAAGAATTGGCGAAAGCTAACGGCTTAATCGGTGAACAGGTTCAAGACGGTTTATACTATGTATACTATCATCCGGTAGGAGGCCATGCGCAGCCGGTAGTGGCTCGTGACGTATTCCAATACGTAGGTTCCTTGGAAGGCACCGAAGCTCGTATGACCGGTGAAGAAGGCACGTATTTCATTAACTTGACGGCTGATGAAGCACGCAAAGTGTATGACTTAATCAAAGATGACAGCTCTACTTCCAACTTCTCTGCCAGCGTATGCTGCGTAGGCGCTTCTAAATGTCAGGTAGGTTTCCAGAACTCTCAGGCCGCGTACAAAGATATTTTGGCGCACTTAAAAGCGGAAGGTATTGATGACAGCTTATTGCCAAAAATCCACATTTCCGGTTGCCCATCTTCTTGTGGTACTCATCAAATCGGTACATTAGGTTTACACGGTTTTGTAAAACAAGTAGACGGCAAACCGCAACCGGCCTTCAATTTATTTAAAGGCGGTAGTGATGAATTGGGCGTTGTAACGTTCGGTGAACCTTTGGGTGCCATTACAACCGCTGATTTACCGGCTTTCTTTGCTGAATTGGCTAAGACTTTAAATGATGCCGGCGTGGCCTATGATATTTGGATTCAGGATCATGAAGCCGATTTTGAAGCGTTGGCTAAAAAATATATCTAATAAAACTCGGTTAATTTAGGTGCTTAGGGAAGATTATATCCCTAAGCGATACCAAAGTAACTGCATATAACAAAAGCCCTCTCACGACTTGTGAGAGGGCTTTTTGCATGCCTGGTTTAGAGGCTGCCTTTAAGAGCGAAAGCTGTAGGCAAGCAAAACGCCTTCACGGTATGCGAAGGCGTTTCTAATTTATTTTTCTTAATTTTTCAATTCATCCAAGAAATCGGCAATACGTTTTAACGCTTCTTTAATATTCGCTAAGGAATTAGCGTAGGCAACGCGCACGAAGCCTTCACCGCAATCACCGAAGGCATTGCCCGGCACGACGGCTACGTGTTTGGCGTAAAGTAATTTTTCACAGAAGGTTTCCGAATCGAGGCCGGTGGAGCGGATGTCCGGAAACACATAGAAGGCACCTTCCGGTTCGAAGCAAGTGAGGCCCAATTGGTTAAAGGTTTTAACCAAGAGGCGACGACGAATATCGTACTGATCGCGCATGTATTCAATATCTTTATCCCCGTGTTTCAACGCTTCAATGGCAGCATATTGAGCAACCGATGGGGCGCTCATGATGCCGTATTGATGAAGTTTTGTCATTTGGGTGATAATTTCTTTTGGACCGAGCGCCATGCCGAGACGCCATCCCGTCATAGCGAAGGCTTTGGAGAAGCCGTTAATGACGATGGTTCGTTCTTTCATGCCCGGAACTGATGCGATGGTTACATGTTGTTCGGATCCGTAGGTCAACTCGCTGTAGAGTTCATCGGAAATAACGAGCAAGTCATGTTCTTCGATGACTTTGGCGATTTCCTCCAAATGTTCACGGCGCATAGTCGCACCGGTTGGATTATTAGGGAATGGCAAAACGAGCAATTTGGTTTTAGGTGTAATGTGGGAGCGAATATCTTCGGCCGTAAGGCGGAAGTTATTTTCCGCTTTGGTTTCCACCGGTACGGACACACCTTTGGCTACTTCCGTAAGTGGCGTGTAGCAAACAAAGCTAGGCACCGGAATGAGTACTTCGTCACCTTCGTTAATGAGGGCACGAAGAGCTAAATCGATGGCTTCAGAACCGCCAACAGTGACCAGAATGTCAGTAGCGGGATCATACGTTACATCGTATTTACGAGTGAACCAACGGCTGATTTCTTCGCGTAAGTCCGCAAAACCGCGATTTGGTGAGTACCAGGTCTTACCTTTTTCTAAGGTATCGATACCGGTTTCACGAATATGCCATGGTGTGGTGAAATCCGGTTCGCCGATGCTGAGGGAAATAACATCATCAATTTCGCTGGCAATGTCGAAGAATCGGCGAATACCGGACGGTTTTACATTGGACAGCTCACGATTTAAAAATTTATCATAATTAATCATAGAACACATTACTCCTTGTTTCTTTTTGTTCTTCGTCATGGTAGATTACATTACGGTCTTTGTAGCGACTCAAGATAAAGTGCGTCCCCGTGCCTTGTACACCTTCCAAAGTGGAAAGACGACGTGCTACAAAGAGGGCGATATCGCGCATGCTTTGACCCTGAATGATAACGGTCAAATCATAACCGCCGGACATGAGATAGACACCTTCCACCTCTTCGAATTGCATGATGCGGTGGGCGAGTTTATCGAAGCCTTGATCAGGTTCCGGTGTAACTTTTAGTTGAATGAGGGCAGTTGCCTTATTGGCATCGATGGCTTCCCAGTCAATTACGGCTTGATAGCCTTTGATAATGCCTTCCGCTTCGAGCGCGGCGATACGTTCAGATACCTCAGCTTCGGCTACACCTAACATGGCCGCCAATTGGTCATGGGTTAATTTCGCGTCTGTCGCCAAAAGGTCGAGCAGCTTTTTGTCAGTAGCAGTTACAGTAAAATTACTCATAATTAATATCTCCTTTCAAAGGTCGGAATCGAAGCATCCGAGGTATCAGACAAAAAGTATATGTTCTGCTTATAATAGCGTCTTTGTCTGAGAATTTAGCGATTTTGTCTGACGAGATTATGTCTGTCGGGCAATTTCGTATACAATTTATTGTACCACTCTTTAGTGTTGAATTAAATAGAAAAATCATTATTAATGCATTTTATGTATGAGATGAATGCGTTATAATCAAAATGAGAGGTGGACTATTTTAATTAGAAATATAAAAAGCTGTGTACAGATACCCAACGAACTGTACACAGCTTTTGTTCTATCAATGTTTCTATCAACGTATCAAAGCATATGTTTTATTTAGTTACTACTTTAAGTTCTACAGGAATCTTGCTTTCTACTGTTTCACCTTTGATAACTTTGGAAGCAGTATCTACAGCAATTTTACCCATCAATTCAGGTTGTTGTGCGATAGTAGCCGCTAAGGTGCCGTCTTGAACAGCTTTTTCAGCATCGGCAGTACCGTCAAAACCTACGATGAAAACTTGTTTGCCTGCCGATTTAGCAGCTTGGATAGCACCAAGCGCCATTTCGTCATTGTGAGCAAAAATAGCTTTTACATCTGGGTTAGCTTGAAGAATGTTAGTGGAAACGTTTAAGCCTTTAGTGCGGTCAAAATCAGCACTCTGTTTAGCTACCACGTCTAAAGATTTGTCGGCTACATTGTGGAAGCCTTGACCACGTTCGCGCGTAGCGGAAGCGCCCGGGATACCTTCGATTTCAGCAACTTTAGTGCCATTGCCGAGTTTGTCGACGATTAACTGGGCTGCCATTTCGCCGCCTTTTACGTTATCGGACGCGATGTGAGCGACAACTTTACCTTTGTCGGTAGAGCGGTCAACAGTGATAACCGGAATATTTTTAGCATTGGCTGCTTCAACGGAAGTAGCAATCGCTGCGGAGTCAACCGGGTTAACAATCAATACGGATACGCCGCTTTCTAATAAATCGGCAACGTCATTAGCCTGTTTTGCAGGGTCGTTTTGAGCGTCAACGATTTTAACTTTAAGGCCTAATTCTTTAGCCTGTTTTTCAACACCGTCTTTTAAAGATACGAAGAACGGATTGTTTAAGGTGGATACGGAGAAACCGATAGTACCTTGTTTTTTATCGCCACCACCATTGTTGGAAGAGCCGCAACCGGCTACGAGACCGATAACTAAGATTACGGCAGCGATGACTGTTAATAATTTTTTCATTCCTAACCTCCTACGCTTTTTTGCGGTCCCCGAGGACTGCAAGTAGAATTACAATACCTTTGACGATTTGTTGATAGAAACTGGAAACGTCGAGAATATTTAAACCATTGTTGAGGGTGCCGATGATGAGGGCACCGATTAAGGTACCTACGATGTGACCACGACCGCCGGCAAGACTGGTACCGCCCAATACTACAGCGGCGATGGCGTCAAGTTCATAGCCCATACCGGCTGTCGGCTGCGCTGAATTGAGGCGGGATGTAATGATGGCGCCCGCAATGGCACTGAGCATACCGGTTAAGGCATAAGCAAAGATTTTAACGCGGTTAATTTTAATACCCGCGATATAACTTACCTTTTCACTGCCGCCGATAGCATAGGTCTGACGGCCAAGGGATGTTTTTTGCAAAACAAACCATAAAATAAGGAAGGATACAAACATGGTAATGGCCGGTACGGGCAGGCCTGCAATGTCGCCTTGGCCAAAACCGTGGAACAAAGGATCACTGGTCAAACCGCTGATAGGGTTGCCGTCTGTAAATACTAAGGTGGCCCCGCGATAAATGGTCATGGTAGCCAAGGTGGCGATAAATGGTGCCACTTTGCCGTAGGCAATGACAATACCGTTGATACCGCCGAGGATAATGCCCACGCCGGCGGAGGCGAGAATTGCCACTTCCGGATTCATGCCGCCAACAATGAAGTTGGCCATGATGGCACTGGATAAGGCAAGAATGGAGCCTACGGATAAGTCGATACCGCTCGTCAAAATAACGAAGGTCATACCGAAGGCGATGATGGCGTTAATGGAAACTTGGCGCAATAAGTTGCGCAAGTTGGAGAATTCCAAGAAACTGTCGTTAAGAAATGCGATGATAATAAATAAGGCAATCAGGCCGATGAGCGGGCCTAATTTTTTGAGTGTTTCCGTAATATTCTGGTTCATTATTGTCCTCCTGTTGCTAGGTTCATGATGGCTTCCGGTGTGGCGTCGTTGTGGTTTAGTATACCTGCAACGGCTCCTTCGTGAATAACCATGACCCGATCACTCATCCCCAATACTTCAGGGAGTTCCGAGGAGACCATAATAATGGAAACCCCTTGGCTCGTTAATTCATTCATTAAATCGTAAATATCGCGTTTGGCACCAATGTCGATACCGCGAGTCGGTTCGTCCATGATGATGATGGAAGGGGATAGACCAATCCATTTGGCGATGACTACTTTTTGCTGATTACCACCGGATAACGAGGAGGCCGGTAAGTGAACCGATTGAGTTTTGACGCCTAAGCGTTTGGATAAGTTGTCCGCAAAATCCACCAATTTATTGCTGTTGAGCACATGATTTGGACATACTTGGCCAAGATTAGGCAAGGTAATATTTTTGCCGATGGAAAAATCAAGAATCAGGCCTTCTCCTTTGCGGTCTTCCGTGATGAAGGCAATCCCGGCTTTAATCGCATCTTCCGGTTTTTTGAAATGGAGATGTTCGCCGTTCAAGGTAATTTCACCACCATCATGTTTGTCGATGCCGAAGATGGCGCGCATGATTTCCGTGCGCCCGGCCCCCATGAGGCCGGCTACGCCCAATATTTCGCCTTTACGTAAATCAAAGGAAATGGTGCTGTTGAAATCTTTCGGTTTTAAGCCGTTAACGGTGAGAACCACGTCTCCCGGTGCCGTGGTTCTATCGGGATAAAATTCATCGATGGAACGACCTACCATGTGACGAACCACTTCATCAACCGATGTTTCTTGAACAGGCTTGGTGCTGATGGTGTGGCCATCGCGCATAACGGTAATAACATCACATTCACTGAACACTTCTTCCATGCGGTGGGAGATGTACACAATGGCTACGCCTTGGGCTTTTAATTGGCGCATCATGCGGAACAAGGTTTCCGTTTCGCGTTCGGTGAGTGCAGCGGATGGTTCGTCCATAATAACGACCTTCGCATCGAGCATGAGTACACGCAAAATTTCCGCCATCTGCTGTTGACCGACTGAGCATTGTCCCGCTTCTTTCGTGAGCGGTAATTCAATATTTAATTCCTTGCATTTGGCCTGTGCTTCAGCGAGCATGGATTTTTTATCGAGCATGCCGAGACCATTGCGTTTCGGTTGCATGAGATACAGATTTTCCAAGAGGCTTAGATTAGGCCAAATGTTTAATTCTTGATGGATAAAGGCAATCCCGTTTTTCTCTGCTTCACGCGGATTGGCGAAGATCGTGGCGACGCCATCGACCGTAATAACACCGGCATCCGCTTTATGTAAGCCTGTAAGAATGTTCATCAAGGTAGATTTACCCGCCCCGTTTTCCCCCATGAGGGCGTGAACTTCACCGGCTTTTAGGGTGATGGCCACGTCTTTGAGAACTTGGTTGGTTCCAAAGGCTTTGGCAATCCCTGTCATTTTGATTTCCATTGAAAACTCCTAATCGTTTATTTTTCGTCGTTAAAAATGCAATCCGCCTGTAAGATTACATTGGCATACGGTGTGGTTTCACCGGTGCGAATAATGCATTTACACTGTTTCGTTGCTTCTTTAAAGGCTTCGTGGTCGGTTCTGACCCATTCGTAGCGATCTTGCGGATATAATTCCTGAAGAACGGCATAGTTATGGGGATTCATTTCTTCCATAGGGGAGGCAATATGAATCGATTCGGCCTGCATATTGGCTTTCAAGACACGCACTACGGCTTCAAAACTTGGTGTTCCGAAGGTGAGGGCTAAGTCAATTTTCTGCACGCCGGCCGGTACGGGCAAACCGCAATCGCCGATGCAAATTGTATCGGTATGACCTAGATCGGCTAATACTTTAGCAATGTGACTGTTTAAGATTCCACCTTTTTGCATGATTAACTCCTTTTGGCTAAGAAGGCGGCCACTTCATCAGCCGTAGGCATACCTTCCTGAGCACCTAATTTTAAAATGGAAAGAGCGGCGGCTGCATTGCCGTATTGAAGCGCTTCATCCATGGTTTTATTATTGGCGATGGCTGTGGCGAAGGCCCCGTTGAAGGTGTCGCCGGCGCCGGTTGTATCTACGGGCGTTACGGTAAAACCGGGAACGGTGTGAACCTTACCGTCTTTGGCATAGGCCACGCCTTGTTTACCGAGAGTTACGATAATTTTTCCTTCATTGGCAAGCATGGTGCCTTCTGTTGCTTGATCCGGATATAGTGCAGCCAATTCGTGTTCATTAGGTGTAATATATGTGGCTGCTTCAAGCCAAGCCGAATCTAAATCGGCGGCCGGAGCGGGGTTTAAGAGGACTTTAATGCCGTTTTTAGAGCATTTTTCCGTAATATAGCCAATTGTCGATAAAGGGATTTCGTTTTGAACGAGCACTAAATCTGCTTTTTGGATAGCGTCCCACGCGTTGTCTACAACGTTTTTGTCGACTTTAGCATTGGCGCCGGCAATAACGATAATGCTGTTATCGCCTTCCGCTAAGGTAATGTGCGCGGTACCGCTGTTTTCACCTTCGATTACGGTGAGGTAATCAGTATTGATGTTATATTTATGGAGATTGTCCAAGACCATGCGGCCATAAGCATCATCACCGATGCATCCGACCATGGTAACCTGAGCCCCCAACTTGGCGGCCGCTACCGCTTGGTTAGCCCCTTTGCCGCCCGGCGAAATATTAAGCCCCGAGCCCATAATCGTTTCACCGGCTGCGGGACGTTTATCGGCCATGACGGTAATGTCCATGTTGCAACTGCCGATAACTACGATGTTATTCATTGTAGCCTCCTTAGTATTTAATAACGATTTCTCTAGTATACACTAAATTTCGTTAATTTAACAGATAGTAAAAGTCTTAATTTAGTATATACTAAATAATCGTATTTGCCTACTCTAAAAATACAAAAAAAGGGACCATTTGATTGATGGCGGGACAAAATGTAACCATATAGTGTAGCTTAATTAATTTTAAATACAGGATTATTTTTCTAAAGCTGTGTAAAGCGACGATTAAGGTTTTTTATTGTTTTAAAATATGTGTAAATCTATAAAATTAGGCTTATGTACGTATTTTTGATATAATATAGTAGTAAATGCTATGTAGTGAATTTGAAGAGGAAGGGTTGACGTCATTATGAGTGGAAATGGACAGGCGCGAATTGGTGAGGTGAATTTGGCTAATTCGGCTGATTCGGTAAAAGCGCCTCATTTGATGACTCTCGAAGCAGCTATCGGGGCACGGCGCAGTATTCGCCGTTATGAAGCAGTTCCTGTACCGCGAGCTCATATTGAGCATATGATTGACATGGCTAAAATGTCGCCGTCACCTAAGAATCGTCAGGCCTGGCGCGTACGCATATTGGA
The DNA here is from genome assembly GCF_003992115.1 of Veillonella ratti. Taxonomy (GTDB): domain Bacteria; phylum Bacillota; class Negativicutes; order Veillonellales; family Veillonellaceae; genus Veillonella_A; species Veillonella_A ratti. The sequence continues at coordinate 83,134 of NZ_RQUX01000005.1, read as the reverse complement.
TGGGGCTTCAAAGGAGGCTTTTGTTGAAATGGGCTATGCTTGTTTACAACGGCTCAAAGAAGCGGGGCAACGCTTCGGCAGTTTAGAAATCAGTCTGCATGCCATGAAAACAGCGGGAGCCGTACTTATCGTGTATAATCCGTTTGACGATGATATCGATTATGAACGCATCTGGGCTAAAAGTGATTTACAAGCCTTAGGGGCGTTTATCAATACAATTCTCTTAATGGCGACCGAATACGGTTTAGGCTCTTTGTGGATTAATGATATTTATTTTATTCAGGAAGAAGCGAAAGCATGGCTTAATTTAAGTCATGAAATTGCAGCGGTTGTAACGATTGGCGTGCCGGCTGAGCATCCATTTGCCAGACCGCGTAAATCCGTGGCGGAAATTGTGGATTAAGAGTATATAGTTATATTTTGTAATGTAAAGGAGACTATCAATGAGTGAATTACCTAATTGCCCAAAATGCGGCGAATCGTATACCTATGAGGATGGCCATCTTTATGTATGTCCTATGTGTGCCCACGAATGGTCGGCCGCCGATGCTGAAACCGCCGAAGGTGGTTTAGTTGTGCGTGATGCGAACGGCAATCTCTTGCAAGACGGCGATTCCGTAACTATTATTAAGGATTTGAAAGTAAAAGGGGCCTCCGTGTTAAAACAGGGGACTCGCGTTAAGAATATTCGCCTCGTTGAAGGTGATCATAATATTGATTGCAAAATCGACGGCTTCGGTGCCATGGCTTTGAAGTCGGAGTTCGTGAAAAAGCTGTAAGAACGAATAATTTATAAATCCATATTAGTAAGCTAAGAAGGGATCATAATAGAAATATGAGTTAAAAACTCAATGCTATTATGGTCCCTTTTGTTTCAGCAATAATGGTTAGATGCAGATTTAACACTTCATTCAAACAGGGCTCCCTAAAGGAGCCCTGTTTTTAGCATATAATTTTTTATTGTGATTTCAGTATGTGTTAAAGTTAGAGTACTCTGCATAATTAGCAATGTTATTTTATAACCGTTGGGTCTACAATATAGCTATGGAAAAAAGAATTGAAGGTACTCGAGACCATAGAATTGACGACAGTTCTTAGCTGTCAGAAAGGAACATATTATGAATATTTTATTTATTAATGGAAGTCCGAATAAAGAAGGAAATACGGCCCGATTGGCTACTGAATTACTTAAAAATGAGTCCTATGAGACACTGAACCTTATCGACTATAGAATTAATGTTTATGGGCAGGATTTGCCGGGTGACCGGTTGGATGATGTTCTTGAACATATTGAATCAGCCGATGTGATTGTCATAGGTTCCCCTGTATATTGGCATAATATCTGTGGCTCGGTACGAAATTTATTGGACCGCTTTTACGGGAAAGTTGAGCAAGGATCTTTATCAGGGAAAAAGCTTTACTTCATATTCCAAGGGGCGGCTCCGGAAAAATGGATGATTGAAGCGGGCGAATATACAATGAAACGCTTTGCCAAATTATACGGCCTGACCTATATGGGCATGGCCAAGAATGCTAAAGAGGCAGTAACATTAGCTGCTTCCTTATGATATGCAGTATAATTAAATAAGAAAACTAAAAAGGACAGGTTCGTCGTGAACCTGTCCTTTTGTTATAAGCGCTAAGGCTTATTGAATTATATGTTTATTATAAGCTGAACGTTTTGATTTCTGTTTCGTTGATGGAAGCTACGATATCATCCGCCAATTTTGCAAATAATTTTAATTGGTTTTGATGTAAAGCACCGCGAATATCGAGTGGGGTACCTACAATTTCCATGTCCTTAATTTCATTGGTGAAGTATTCCACCATGCGTTTCATAGCGGCGGAAGCCCAAGAATGGTTGCCTACAATGGACACCTTATGGTTATGGAAGTTGAGCGCTTTCAATTCATATAAAAGGTTTTCCATGGTAAGATATAAGGCTAAGTTATAAGTAGGGGCCATACAAACAAGATGGCTATATTTCCAAGCATCCGCAATGATATAAGACGGATTGGTCTTTGATACGTCGTAGATTTTAATATCCGTAATGCCGCGGAAGGATAACAAGCGCGCTAATTGCTGTGCCATTTCGGCAGTGTTGCCGTACATGGATCCGAAAGCGATAACTACGCCTTTCTTTTCGGCGGAGTAAGTGCTCCAGTGCATGTATTTTTCAACCATGTACTTAATGCTTTCCGGTGTACGCCAGATTGGACCGTGAAGCGGAGCAATCATTTTGATGCCTAAAGGAAGAACTTTTTTAATCGCGTTTTGTACCTGAACACCGTATTTACCAACGATATTGGTGTAGTAACGACGTGCTTCATCTTCATACACGCGTTCAAAGTCGAGCTGATCGGCGAAGATGTTGCCGTTGATGGTACCGAAGGTACCGAACGCATCGGCGGAGAAGAGGATGCCGTTGCTGGATTCAAACGTACAAGTTACTTCAGGCCAGTGAACCATCGGCATGGTATAGGAATGTAAGGTGTGTTTACCTAAGCAAATGCTGTCGCCTTCTTTAACTTCATAATAGTTTTCAGGGTGTGGACGGCCGTAGAATTGTTCAAACAAGCGGAATGTAGTGCGGTTACCTACGAGTTTAACATTCGGATAACGTTCAATGAGCTCAACCAAGGTGGAGCAGTGATCCGGTTCCATATGGTTAACAACTACATAATCGAGCTCGCGACCACGTAATAAAAATTCCACATTGTCAAAAAATTCCTGACGAATGCTGTCATCAACGGAGTCTACGATACAAGTTTTTTCATCATCGATAAAATATGAGTTATAGCTTACGCCCAACGGAATGGGAAACAAATTTTCAAAGCGTTCCGTATCCCAGTCGTTGCTGCCTATCCAATAGATATTATCTGTTAATTTCTGTGCGCATTGCATGTGCTTACATCCTTTCACTTAAGAATAACAAGAGCTGGTTATGTCTCTAAACTTATTCACCATCTTTTATGATACAAGGAATCAGGTAGATATGCAACTTATACTGAAGAAAAAAACGACATTTGTCATGCCGTTTTTTTCTTTTTGTATGCATTTTTTGAAATAATAGGTGATGTGAAACAGCTGATTTGTAAAACTAATAAATTAGCCGGTTAAACCGGTCAGTTAAACCGGCTAACTAGATCAATCAGCTACATCAGTCGTAAATATGAGCATTATTTGAAGTACGCTACGCCGGAAGCGAATACAGGCATACCCTGTTTGCCCGGTACGTTTTTGGAAATGCCGTGGCCCGTACGTTCGATGTGGCCCATTTTGCCGAAGACACGGCCGTCAGGACTGAAGAGACCTTCGATGGCGGCAACGGATTGGTTCGGATTGTAACGAGCGTCGTAAGAAGCAATGCCGTCCAAATCTACATACTGGGTAGCAATCTGGCCTTTGCGGTTAAATTCAACCACTTGAGCCGGGGAAGCAATGAAGCGACCTTCGCCGTGAGAAATCGGAATCGTGTAGATTTCGCCGGCTTTAGTGAGGCTCATCCAAGGTGATTTCGTGGAAATTACTTTGGTGCGAACCATACCGGAAATGTGACGGCCAATGGTGTTGTACGTCAAGGTAGGGCTGTCTGCCGTCATAGGGGCGATTTCACCGTATGGCAAGAGGCCTAACTTAATCAACGCTTGGAAGCCGTTACAGATACCGAGGGCTAAGCCGTCACGGTTGTTTAATAAGTTATGTAAGGATTCGCTTAAATACGGATTGCGGAACAAGGTAGCCATGAACTTACCGGAACCGTCCGGTTCGTCACCGGCACTGAAACCGCCCGGGAAGAAGACGATTTGAGCTTCGTCCAATTTGCGTTTCATTTCCTGAATGGATTCTTCCAATTCCGCTACGGTGCGGTTGCGGATAATAACGATGTCCGCTTCACCACCGGCCCGTTCAAAGGCAAGGGCTGAATCGTATTCGCAGTTCGTGCCAGGGAACACCGGAATAACAACACGCGGTTTGGCAATGGCAGGCGCCTGACGCGGTTTCGCTTTTTGATCGTGAATGTATGCGACCGCTTCGCCTTGACCGGATTTTGCCGTCAATGGGAAGATTGGTGCCAACGTGCTTTCATAAGCTGCTTCAAGGTCCGCTAAGGCAAGTTCGGTGCCGGCCACTTTGATGGCCGGTTCCTTGGTAAGCGTACCGAGCACTGTTACATATTCTTCCTTAGCCCAGGCAGCAGCTGTAGTTTCGTCGGTTTCGATAATCCAGGAACCGCTGTGCGGCGCGAATAACATGTCTTTTACGTCATCGTTAAGTTCTACGCCGATGCGGTCGCCAAGAGCCATTTTAGTGATGGCTGCAGCAATACCGCCTGCTTCTACTACATAAGCAGCTGCCACTTTGCCGTCACGCGCTTCTTTGGTGATGCGGTCGGCTTGAGCTTTAAATACATCAAAGTCAGGGGTATCGTCGGCTTTGCGTGGGAAGTCCACATGTAATACTTTGTGACCCGCTTCTTTGAAGTGCGGTGTCAAAATATTATCCACATGAGCCGTTGTTACGGCAAAGGCTACGAGGGTAGGCGGTACGGTTAAGTCCATAAAAGTACCGGACATGGAATCTTTACCACCGATGGCACCGATGCCCAATTCTTTTTGTGCTTTATAAGCACCGAGTAAAGCGGCTACCGGTTTGCCCCAAGCCGTTTCATCCTGATTTAAACGTTCGAAATATTCTTGTAAGGTTAAGTACGCTGTAGAGCGGTCACCGCCGAGGGCTACGATTTTGGCAACGGCCAACAGAATAGCCTGCTGCGCACCGTGGAACGGACTCCATTCGGATAAGAATGGATCAAAGCCGTGGGTCATGAGGCTGGCCGTGGTTGTTTCCGCATGAAGTACCGGCAATTTAGCAGCCATACCTTGTACCGGTGTTTTCTGATAGAGACCACTAAACGGCATGAGAACAGTACCGGCACCGATGGTGCTGTCGAAACGTTCGCCCAGACCCTGCTGCGACGTTACGGCTAAATCTTTCATGGTGTCGAGCCAATGCGCTTTAAGGTCCGTTACGGCCGGTGTGTTGTAATAGCCGGCAACCGGGGAAGCTACATGGGCTTTTTGATGCTGTTCAGCACCGTTAGTATTTAAGAAATCGCGGGAGATGTCGACAATGTTCACGCCCTGCCAAGTCATAGTGAGGCGGTTGCTGTCGGTTACATCCGCTACGATGGTAGCTTCGAGATTTTCTTCGTCGCAGTATTTCTGGAAAGCGTCCCAGTCTTTTTTTGCAATGACGCAAGCCATACGTTCCTGCGATTCGGAAATGGCAAGTTCCGTACCATCGAGGCCTTCATATTTCTTAGGCACGGTATCAAGGTTGATTAAAAGACCGTCCGTTAATTCGCCGATGGCTACGGATACGCCGCCCGCACCGAAGTCGTTACAACGCTTGATTAACGTGGTAACTTCCGGACGACGGAATAAACGCTGGATTTTGCGTTCTGTAAGGGGATTACCTTTTTGTACTTCTGCACCGCAGGAGGCGAGGGAAGATAAATCATGTTCTTTGGAGGAACCCGTAGCACCGCCGCAGCCGTCACGGCCGGTTTGACCGCCGAGCAGGACAACGATGTCGCCCGGTACCGGTTCTTCACGACGTACGTTAGTGCGAGGGGCAGCCCCGATAACGGCGCCGATTTCCATGCGTTTAGCTACATAGCCCGGATGATAGTATTCACGAACTTCGCCGGTGGCAAGACCGATTTGGTTACCGTAAGAGCTGTAACCGCGAGCGGCACCGGTCGTAATCTGTACCTGCGGTAATTTACCTTCTAAGGTTTCATCAAGCGGGGTGAGCGGATTGCCGGAACCGGTAACGCGCATAGCCTGATATACATAGGCACGACCGCTCAACGGGTCGCGGATACAACCGCCGAGACAAGTGGCGGCACCGCCGTAAGGTTCGATTTCCGTCGGGTGATTGTGCGTTTCGTTTTTGAATAATAAGAGCCATTCTTCGGTTTTACCGTTCACATCAACGGGCACAACGATGGTGCAGGCGTTGATTTCTTCGGATTCGTCGATTTCTTTGAGACCGCCTTGCGCACGCAACTCTTTAACGGCTAAGGTGGCCATATCCATCAAGGTGCGGGCTTTTTTACGGCTCGTATAGAGAACACCGCGGCCGGCCATGTATTCATCCAAAGCGGCACGAATCGGTGCTGTTGCCGGTGTATCATCGATGGTGATATCTGTAAGTTCCGTCATAAAGGTTGTGTGACGGCAGTGGTCGGACCAGTAGGTATCGAGCACGCGAATTTCCGTAATGGTGGGATTGCGTTTTTCCGTATTGGCGAAGTAATCTTGGATGAGCGCTAAGTCGGCATCGCTCATGGCAAGGCCCAAATCTTGACGAAGTGCTTTTAAAGCCGTTTCATCGGCGGTGATAAAGTTTTCAAGACTTTCAACCGGCTTCGGCGGCTGCACATCGAGGGCTAACGATGTTGGAAGTTCGAGCGATGCTTCGCGGGAATCGACGGGATTAATATAATAATGTTTTATACGTGCCAAATCATCGGCGCTGAGATCGCCTTCCAAGGCAAACACGCGAGCCGTGCGCACGGTGGCACCCGATTTGAGGGTTAACATGGCAAGACACTGTTCGGCCGAATCAGCTCTTTGGTCATATTGCCCCGGCACGTATTCGGTGGCAATAATATGTGTATTTTCGGTTTGTGGGAGGGTGTCAAAAAGCTCATCAACCGGTGGTTCGGAGAAAATAAGCTGTTTGGCATTGGCTAAATCTTCGTCAGATACGCCTTCAATGTCATAGCGTTCGTAAATAGTGACAGCTTTGACAGGAATATTCAGTTCCGTACGAATAGTTTGATACATGGAAGTAGCTTCGTGAGCAAAGCCTTCGCGTTTGCGGACGAAAATGCGATGAATTGACATAATAAGCCTCCTCTTAACATTGTCATTGGTGTACTGGCTATTGTGCAGTTGTTTAATAATAGATATAATATACCTATATTGACAATTCTAGTATATACGGTTTAGACTTATTAGTAAAGAAAAATTTGATTAGGAGGAATTAATAATTTCTTTCTTATAATTACATTGACTTATTAATAGATAAGCGATTAACAAGTATGTTAAAAATACTGTTATATAGTTTTGAAATTACTATTACACGTTACGTGGTTATGGTATTATAATAATAGTTAAGACTTATTAATAAGGTATTAATTGTAAGAGACTAAGCAGTTTGAACAATAAGTTGGGGTTTGAGTGATAGTTGTTGCTGTAAAGGAGAGAAGATTACAATGAGTATTTCTACTGATTTATATCGTACTTTTTTAGGGGTGGGCTTACACCTGTCTTTTTCAAAAGCAGCGAAAGAGATAGGTGTATCGCAATCGGCCATCAGCCAAAGTATTAAACAATTGGAAAAAGAGCTCAATATGGTGCTGTTCGAACGTACGACCAAATCGGTTTCGTTTACGCCGGAAGGTAAGGAATTGTTTGACACAGTGGCGAAAGCATTTTCCATTCTTGATAATGGCGTGACTCAATTACAGGATCGGTTGACTCATGAACAGGAAAGCGTTAAACTCGCTGCTACCGATACATTGTGTCGTCACTTCTTGTTGCCGTATTTTAAGAAATGGCAGGAACAGGAACAGGAGACAGGGCTTCAGATTACGAACCGTCCATCCCCTGATTGCGTGACTATGGTGGAAAACCGTGAAGTACAGCTCGCTATTGTCAACACGTATGAAGGCTTGGAATCTAATCCACAACTGGAAGTTATTGAGCTGCAAACGATGCAGGACATCTTCGTAGGCGGCCCGTTTTATAAAGGTATGGGCACAGTTGATGTGAATCGTCTCTTACAGGAGCCCTTATTACTGTTGACGCAGGGCGCCGCCAGCCGTGTGTTTTTTGACAAACTAACTAATAAAGCATTCAAAAAACCATCCTTCGAGCTCGGCAGCCTCGACGTGCTGATGGATTTAGTAGAAATTAACATGGGCATATCGCTCGTACCGGATATTTTGGTAAAACAGAAAATCAAAGAAGGTCGTGTGGTGGAAATTAAAACGGACATCGTAGTACCGCCGCGCAAGATTGCTTTGGTTCGTTCTCGTTTGTTGCCGATATCCCAAGGAGCCGCCAAATTTATTGACCTTCTGCTTAAGAAGTGATATTGTAGAATAATCAAGAAGAATAATTAAGGAGACTTTCGCATGGAATTATTAAAACAACGCATTATGGAGGAAGGCATTGTTCTGAACAATCGCGTCCTAAAAGTTGACAGCTTTTTGAATCATCAAATCGATCCAAAATTGTTTGTCGCTATGGGTAAGGAAATTGCGGCGCGCTTCAAAGATAAGGGCATTCAACGTATTGTGACCATCGAAGCTTCCGGGATTGCCGTAGCCTTGCCGGTGGCGATTGAAATGGATGTGCCATTGGTATTTGCGCGTAAGAAAAAATCGATTCTTATGACAGATGACGTGTATCATTCTGTTGTATATTCCTATACTAAAGAGGAAAATTATGATGTAACTATCTCCAAACGCTTCTTGCCGGAAGGTGAAAAAGTGTTGATTGTCGACGACTTTTTGGCCAGCGGTGAAGCAGCTATGGGGCTTTGCAAGTTAGTGGAAAGCGCCGGGGATACGGTAGAGGGGATTGCTATTGTTATTGAGAAATCCTTCCAACCGGGCCGTGAACGCTTAGAGCGGGCAGGCTACGATGTACAGTCTTTAGTACGCATTAAGGCGTTTGAAAACGATCGTTGCGTATTTATTGAAGAATAATATTTATTAGTTAAGGGGTGTAAGTTATGAACAGTAAAGCGGAAAAATTCGATCAGTTTTTGGCGGAACAAAACATAACCGGTTGGTTTGTTAAAGAAGAACATCAAGATGATGCCAATTCTGTAGTATATCGCGGTCACTTCGATGTAGCCGCACAACAATTGCCGTTGTTTGTGGTGCTCGATGATACGGTGTTCAATTTGATGCGCTTAATCGTGACTACCGGTGCGGTACCTGAAGATCGTCGTCAGGCGGTTGGCAGATACTTAAACGAATTAAACGGTCAGTTCAAAATTTTCAAATATTATTTAGGTGCCGAAGACCATGTGATTTATATGGATATCAGCGTTCCGTCTGCTGAAAATAACTTCAATCCTGAATTGTTGGTGCGTCTTTTGGCTGAAGTATTGGAACCGCATTTGGAAGAATTCTATCCTACTATTTTAGGTAAAGTTTTGGGAACCGAAACCGATCCTGCCGAAAAAGTAAACTAAGAGGTGCATTGTGGCAAACGCTAAGAATGAGAAAAGTGCAGTTTTTGAAAAGTTTTTGATTTCAGAAGATATTACCTGCTTCGACAAACGTAATATTGAAGATGAAGAAGATACAGTTGTATATCGTTCCTATATGCAAACTGATATGGGCGATATGCCTATCTTTGTGTTGCTCGATGCGACGATTTATAGCGTTATTCGCGTTGTAGTTAGCGCCAATGTAGTGACTTCCGAGAATTATCAGGCTATTACCGATTTTATTAATCGTGAAAACAGCATCTACAAAAACTTCAAATATTATGTTGAACAAGATGATAACAGTGTGTATTTAGACTGCATTTATATCAGTTCCAATACGGCGTTTGAGCCTGAGCTCTTATATGTGTTAATGAATCAAATCGTTCAATATATGCCTAAGGCTGTGCCGGCTTTGAAAGAAGCCATGGGGATCGAACAATTACCGGATCCTTTTGCGCAACATGCCCATGAACATTAATAATCAAGGTGTTCTCTTATGCAAATAAGGGAACATCTTTTTTTATAAAAATATCGATATTAATGTTCGGATAGTATCGAACGTTAAGAAAAAATAATCTTTATATATTCGGATATTATGTTGACTAATAAGAGGGCTTTTGTTAGAATTTAGATAGAAAGTCTAATTCTGACCGCAGGGTAGTTTTTATTCTACAGCTAGGAGGTATACACATGAAAGTTGGCATCGTAATGGGTAGTGACTCTGATTTGGGAGTTATGAAAAAAGCCGCCGACGTATTAAAGGAATTCGGCATTGACTATGAAATGGTTATTGCATCCGCTCATCGTACGCCGGAAGAAGTTAAGAAATTTGTAACACGTTTGGAAGCAGAAGGGGCTATTGCGTTTATCGCAGGCGCCGGCGCTGCCGCTCACTTACCGGGTGTAATCGCCAGTTTCACCGTATTGCCGGTAATCGGCGTACCGCTTAATGCGACTGCATTAAAAGGCATTGATGCTTTATTGGCCATCGTTCAGATGCCATCGGGCATGCCGGTAGCCACTATGGCCGTAGACGGCGCTAAAAATGCGGCTTTATTTGCCGTTCAAATCGGTGCCGCACAAAACGCTAAATTGAAAGAACAATACAAGACATATCGTGACGACATGGCAAAAGCTGTTATTGCCAAAAACGAAAAACTACAAGCGGAATTAAATAAATAATACACTTGAATTTTACTGTATATGGTTAACCGTAGTTTAACCGTTGATTGTATACGATTTACATTGCAGGAATTTTTTACAAGAAGTCTGAGACCACAGGAGGCCACATTATGAAAATGTTATATGAAGGTAAAGCTAAACAAGTATTTGAAACTGAAAACGCTAACGAATATTTAGTACATTACAAAGATGATGCTACCGCTTTTAACGGTGAGAAAAAAGGCACTATTCATGACAAAGGTGTTTTGAACAACAAAATTTCCGCTTTCTTCTTTGAATTGTTGACTAAAGAAGGCGTTCCTAACCATTTTGTTAAACGTCTTAACGATCGCGACCAATTAGTTAAGAAATTACAGATTTTACCATTGGAAGTTATTGTTCGTAACATCGTAGCCGGCTCTTTGTCCAAACGCCTCGGCATCGAAGAAGGTACGCCTTGCAAACGCCCTATCTTGGAATTCTGCTACAAAAATGATGATTTAGGCGATCCATTCGTTAACGAAGACCAAATCCTTGCTTTGGATTGGGCTACGGAAGAACAGATTGCTTTAATCCGTAAATATGCTATGAAAGTTAACGAAGTTCTTAAAAAATTCTTAGCTGACAAAAAAGTAACCTTGGTTGACTTTAAATTGGAATTCGGCGTTCATAACGGTGAAGTATTGTTAGGCGACGAAATTTCCCCTGATACTTGCCGTTTCTGGGATAGCGAAACTAACGAAAAACTCGACAAAGACCGTTTCCGTCGCGACCTCGGCAATGTAGAAGATGCTTACAAAGAAATGTTATTCCGCCTTACCGGCGAACGCGCTTAATAGGAGAGAGCAATGCATTACGACTCTGTATTTGACAAGTGGCATGAAGAGTGTGGCGTATTCGGTATTTACGACCGTCATTTGAATATAGGTAATTTTACCTACTGGGGCTTATTTGCGCTCCAACATCGCGGCCAGGAAAGTGCCGGTATCGCCATCAGTAATGGCAAAGATATTGAAGTAACCAAGGGCATGGGCTTGTTGACGGAAGCGATTAAAACGTTACCGGATGTAGAAGGCGGCTTCATTTCTTCCGGTCACGTTCGTTATTCTACGACGGGCTCTAATAATCCTAAAAATATTCAGCCTTTAGTGATTCATTATCAGGGCGGTGACATGGCCGTAGCGCATAACGGCAACCTTACCAATGCGTTGGCTCTTCGCCGTGAGTTGGAAGATAACGGATCTATTTTCCAGACTACGATGGATTCGGAAGTTATCGTAAACTTGATTGCCCGCTCTAAAGCAGCCAATACGGAAGACCGTATTATTGAAGCGGTGCGTCGCATTGAAGGGGCCTTTTCCCTCGTTATCAGCACGAACGACAAATTAATCGGCGTCCGTGATGCCAACGGTTTCCGCCCGCTTTGTCTCGGTAAAACCGAACACGGCTATGTGCTTTCATCCGAAACCTGTGCCTTGGATGCGATTAAAGCGGAATTTATCCGTCACATCGAGCCGGGTGAAATGGTTATCATCGATGATAACGGTGTGCGCAGTCGCTTGTTTGTAGAATCGGAAAAAGAAATTAATAAAGCACTTTGTGTGTTTGAATATATTTATTTTGCTCGTTCCGACAGTGAAATTGACGGCCAGAGTGTGTATCAGGCCCGCCTTAACATGGGCCGTGAACTTGCTCGTGAAACAAAATATGATGCAGATCTTGTCATGTCCATTCCGGACTCCGGTACGACGGCCGCTTTAGGCTATGCTCGTGAATCGGGGATTCCGTTCGGCGAAGGTCTTATCAAAAACCGTTATATGGGTCGAACCTTTATTAAACCTGACCAGGCACAACGTGAATTGGCGGTGCGCATGAAACTCAATGCGGTAGCCGATGTGGTTAAGGGTAAACGTATCGTTCTCATTGACGACTCCATTGTACGCGGTACTACCAGCGGTATCATTGTGCGCATGCTCAAAGAAGCGGGCGCTAAAGAAGTATACATGTGCGTCAGCTCGCCGGCTATTGAATATCCTTGCCATTATGGTATCGATACGTCGGTCCGTAAAGAGTTGATTGCAGCGACACATACGATTGAAGAAATCAGAGATTATATTAAAGCGGATAAACTCCACTATTTAAGCCGTGAAGGCTTGTGCCGTGCAGTCAGCGGTGTTCCGGAAGCGGAACTGTGCTTTGCCTGCTTCGACGGTGATTATGCAGTAAGTGTTCCTATGGACGAAGATGAGGGAGGCAAATATGTGCTCGAATAAAGGTGGAATTACCTACCGCGATGCCGGTGTTGATATTGATGCCGGCAATAAAGCGGTCGAACTTATGAAAGCGGCGGTAAGACGTACGTATACACCGGGCGTTGTCGGTGATATCGGCGGTTTTGGCGGTTTATTCTCGTTGGCCGGTTTTGATATGAAAGAGCCTATGCTCGTATCCGGTACTGACGGCGTAGGGACTAAATTACGCCTTGCCATCATGATGGACAAACATGATACCATCGGCCAGGACTGTGTTGCCATGAGTGTCAATGATATTTTGGTACAAGGGGCTACACCGCTCTTTTTCTTGGATTACATTGCGGTGGGCAAATTAATTCCTGAACAAGTGGCGACTATCGTGCGCGGCGTTGCGGAAGCTTGTGAAGAATCCGGTTGTGCTTTGCTCGGCGGCGAAACGGCTGAAATGGCCGGTTTCTATGGCGACGGTGACTATGATGTGGCCGGTTTTGCCGTGGGGATCGTGGATAAACCGCGTCTTTTGACCGGTGAAAACATTAAAGCCGGTGACGTACTCTTAGGATTACCTTCCAGCGGTGTACATTCCAACGGTTTCTCCTTAGTCCGTAAGATTGTATTCGATCATAAAAATATGTCCTTGCAGGATGAAATTCCTGAATTCGGTAAAACCTTGGGCGAAGAACTTTTAACGCCGACTCGTTTATATCCGAAAGCCGTATTGCCATCCATTCGCAAAGGTCTCTTAAAAGGCATGGTTCACGTTACAGGTGGCGGTTTCTACGATAATATTCCGCGCATCTTGCCGGAAGGCACAACGGCTCGTGTAAATGCAGATGCATGGCCTAAACTCCCTGTATTTGCCAAATTGCAGGAATGGGGCAATGTAGATATTAAAGAAATGTACCGTACTTTTAACATGGGTATCGGTATGATTTTAGTTGTTGATCCTGAAAATTTAGCGGCTGTAAAAGCACAGCTTGCTAAACAAAACGAAGCTGTTTATGAAATCGGTCGCATTGAAGAAGCCGGTGCGGAACGTGTAATTATGGAAGGTCGTGAATTCATTGGCTAAGCGAATTGCCGTATTTGCCAGTGGTCGCGGATCCAATGCTGCCGCTTTATATGAAGCGATTAAGCAAGGTGAAATCAACGCAGCGGTTGTGGTCGTACTTAGCGACCACGCCGATGCGCCGGTGTTGGCGCGCGCCAAAGAATGGGGTGTACCCACCGTCGTAGTAGAACGCAAAGGCTTTGATTCTAAAGAGTCTTTTGAAAAAGCCATGCTTGACGCTATTGCACCATATGAGCCGGAAGCCATCGTGTTGGCCGGTTATATGCGTCTTTTAGGACCAACGTTCATTAAACCGTACGAGTACAAAATTTTAAACATTCATCCGGCTTTATTGCCGTCGTTCCCGGGCCTTCATGCGCAGGGACAGGCCGTAGCGGCAGGGGTGAAAGTGAGCGGCTGTACCGTTCATTTTGTAGATACGGGAATGGATTCCGGTCCCATTATTATGCAAGCCGTGGTGCCTGTCTATGCAGATGATACGGAAGATACCTTGGCGGCCCGCATTTTACCGGAAGAACATAAAACGTATAAAAAAGCACTGGCCCTCTTCTGTGAGGACAAATTATCGATTAAGAATCATATTGTACACATCGAGGACTAGCCTTTGGGCGGTCCTTTTGTGCCCATTTGGGGCAATTTTGTTGGCTTGGTCAGTTGTAGGAGGTCTTGTATGATTAAAAATGCACTCATCAGTGTATCCGATAAAACCGGCATTGTAGATTTTGCCAAATCCTTGGCGGAATTAGGTGTTACCATTTATTCCACAGGCGGTACTTTCCGCGCTATCGCTGATGCCGGCGTTACGGTACATCAAGTGGATGAATTGACTAAATTCCCAGAAATGATGGATGGCCGTGTGAAAACGTTGCATCCTATGGTGCATGGCGGTATTTTGGCGGTTCGCGACAATGAAGAACATGTAAAAGCTATGGAAGAACATGGTATTCAACCGATTGATTTGGTAGTTGTTAACTTATACCCGTTCCGTGAAACCATTGCCAAACCGAATGTGGCTCTTGAAGAAGCTATTGAAAACATTGATATCGGCGGTCCTACCATGGTTCGTTCCGCTGCTAAAAATAATGCCTTCGTAGGCATCGTAGTAAATCCGGAACGTTATGACGAAGTTATTACCCGTTTAAAAGCTGACGGCGACTTGGGGCGTGATTTCCGCTTTGCCTTGGCTAAAGAAGCGTTTGCGCATACAGCGGCTTACGATACGGCCATTGCCAACTATTTCAGCGAACAGCTCGGTCAGACGCCGTTCCCGCCTGAATATTTACAGGCGTATGAAAAAGTTACCGACCTTCGCTATGGTGAAAACCCGCATCAAAAAGCGGCTTTTTATAAAGAAATCGGCGAAGCATCCGGTATGGGGGCCATGAAACAGCTTCACGGCAAAGAGTTATCCTACAATAATATCGTCGATATGGAAGCGGCTTGGAATATGGTTTGGGAATTTGAAGAACCGGCTGCTTGTATCATTAAACACACTAATCCTTGCGGCGCTGCCATCGGTAAGGATTTGCACGAAGCTTACGTCAAAGCATACGAAGCTGATTCCGTATCGGCTTTCGGCGGCATCGTAGCCTTAAATCGCGAAGTGGATGAAGCAACGGCTACGGAAATGAGCAAACTCTTCTTGGAAGTTATTATGGCGCCTAAATTCTCGGCGAAAGCCCTCAGCATTTTGACGGCGAAGAAAAATATTCGTCTCGTTGAATTGGCTCAGCCGAAAGCCGACCAAGTAGTAGTGAAAAAAGTATCCGGCGGTTTATTGGTACAGACAGAAGATGATTTGAAAGAAGATGAAGCATCTTACACCGTAGTAACGAAAGTTCAACCGACCGAAGTGCAGTGGGAAGAACTTCGCTTTGCCTGGAAGATGGTAAAACATGTAAAATCCAATGCTATTTTAATTGCTAAAGATAAGCAGACCTTAGGCGTTGGCGCCGGTCAGATGAACCGTGTGGGCGCCGCTAAAATTGCCCTCGAAGAAGCGGGCGATAAAGCGAAGGGCGCAGTCCTCGCATCGGATGCATTCTTCCCATTCGGCGATACCGTAGCGACGGCAGCAGAACACGGCATCACAGCCATTATCCAACCGGGTGGATCGATTCGTGATGAAGAATCCATTGCTAAAGCCGATGAAGCGGGCATTGCCATGGTATTCACTCATGTTCGTCATTTTAAACATTAATGAGGAGGCTTTATGAAAGTTTGTGTAATTGGTGGTGGCGGTCGTGAGCATACCTTAGCGTGGAAATTGGCTCAAAGTGATTCGGTTGAAAAAGTATATGCCATTCCGGGCAGCAAAGCCATGGAAGATGTGGCAGAGTGCGTAGCTATTGATTGGCAGGATTTTGGTGCCGTAACTGAGTTTTTGACAAAAGAAAATATCGACTTGGTGGCAATCGGACCGGAAGCACCGCTCGTAGCGGGCCTTGCCGATGCGGTGCGTGAAGCGGGCATTGCCGTATTCGGCCCTTCAAAAGCAGCGGCTCAATTGGAAGGGTCCAAGGTATTTGCCAAAGACTTGATGAAAAAATACAACATTCCTACAGCAGCTTACGGTGTCTTTGATGATGTAGCGAAAGCAGAAGCCTTCATCGATGAAACCGGTGCGCCTATCGTTATTAAAGCGGACGGCCTCGCTGCCGGTAAAGGTGTTGTTGTAGCTATGACAGTAGAGGAAGCGAAAGCTGCCGTAGTGGACATGCTTTCCGCTAATCGCTTCGGCGATGCCGGTCATACGGTAGTTATTGAAGAATTTATGAGCGGCGAAGAAGCGTCTTTATTGGCTTTTGTAGATGGCACAACGGTCGTGCCGATGATTGCTTCGCAAGATCATAAACGTATTTTTGACGGTGACAAAGGCCCGAATACGGGTGGCATGGGGACCTATGCACCGGCTCCGGTAATGACGGACGCATTGCTTAAAGAAGCGTACGATAAGGTGTTGGTACCTATGGTGGTAGCGATGAAACAAGAAGGCATGCCCTATGTAGGTTGCTTATATGCAGGCCTTATGATTACCCCGCAAGGACCTAAAGTAGTAGAATTTAATGCCCGTTTCGGCGATCCGGAAACACAGGTTGTCTTGCCTTTATTGGACGGCGATTTAGGCGAGATTATGATGGCTTGTGCTAAAGGGACTTTAACCGAAGATATAGTGGCATGGAAAAAAGGTAGCGCAGCTTGCGTTATTTTGGCCTCTGCCGGTTATCCGGAAACATCCCATAAAGATGATGTAATTGACGGCGACTTGAACTTTACTGATAATACCTTAATATTCCATTCGGGAACCGCTTATAAAGATGGACATTTTGTGACTGCCGGTGGTCGTGTACTCGGTATTGTAGGTCTTGGTGCCGATTTGCAGGCGGCTCTGGATGTAGCGTACGAAAGAGTAGCCAAAGTAGGCTTTGAAGGGCGTCAGTATCGCAAAGACATTGGTCAAAAAGCATTTGCTCATTTGAGATAAAATTCATCAATTTGTGAAGTTTTAAATCAACTTATTTACGCCTATTGAAAAATAGGTGTATAATAATAACAGAATTTGTCTATTTTGAGTAGTATATGATAGGCCAATGAAGCGGAGCGTGATAGTATGGCGTTATACAAAAATCTTAAACGAGTTCGGACGAGGACCGGCAAAAGCCAGTTGGAAGTAGCACATAGTGTAGGGATTAGCAATGCAGCCCTTTCCAACTATGAAACCGGTTATCGCGAGCCTGATTTAGAAACTTTGAAGCAATTAGCCGTATATTATGGTGTATCCTTAGATGAATTGGCTGAGGTTAAGCCTAGTGCACCTTCGGTTTACGACTTATGGGCTGTTATTAAAAACAAGGAAGTAGCTTTTAATGGCAAACGATACGCCTTGAAGCCGTCACAGCGTCAACAACTGCGCAAGCAGTTGGCCGCTTTTTTTGAAAAATACGACCCGGTAGTCGATAAAGTCGAGAAATAAGGTGCCCCATAAGGTAATCGAATTGATATGAATGACTATAGTAGTTGTAGCTATATTTAGCCTATTCATAATACAGTAATGAATACATCGAATTGATTTTTAGTTGTGAGTAATGGTATGTATGCATTAAAATAGACGAAGCACTAAAAAGGAGTTCGGTCTCAATGTTCTACGTTGAGATCAGCTCCTTTTCGGCTTTTGAGAGACTATAGTCCATGGTCTGTAGATTGATATTTTTGATTTATAGATATGTTTGATATAAAAAATCGGCGTTTTGGCACGTGGTGAAATTATATTGAAAAAAGTGATTGTAAAATAAAAATGGCAGCACCTATTACGATGAAATAATAGGTGCTGCCATGATGTTTAATTAGCGACTGATTTATGTCGGGCTGTTTTACAGTGTAATCGTCGAACCGGGTTCAACTACGAGGCCTTTTTGATTGTGCTTAGCTTTTAGTTCCGCTACAAAGGCATCCGGATCTTCGTCGATAACCGGCCAGGTTTTGTAGTGAATCGGAATGGTTACGTCTGCTTTGATGAGGGACGCTGCGAGTAGTGCATCTTCCGGTCCCATGGTAAAATTATCACCAATTGGTAATAATGCGTAATCCAATTGACCAAAGCGATTTAAGTACTGCATATCGCTGAAGAAAGCAGTATCGCCGGCAAAGTAAAGTGTTTTACCGTAGAAAGTAACGATAACGCCTGCTGCATGACCGCCCGGAATACCGGCACCGTGGAAGGCAGGGGTAAGGCGGATGGAACCGAATTCAAAGTCGTGTTTGCCGCCCAAATGCATGGCGTGAGCTTTAAGACCGGCCTCTTCGGCTTTGTGAGCCACTTCGGCGGTAGATATTACGAGGGCATCATTGGCTTTGCCGATAAGGTCCGCATCGCCGTAATGGTCGCCGTGACCATGGCTGATAAAAATATATTGGCATTTAATATCTTCCGGTTTGGCTTTTTCCCAAGTATTGCCGTTGAAGAACGGATCAAATACGATAGATGTTTCGCCGTTGGATAACATAAAGGTAGAATGACCGTAATACGTTAATTTGACTTCCATAAAAGACGCCTCCTTGTGATTTAAATATTAGACTACTGTTATAATTAATGATACCATAGAAATAGATTGAATTACATAAATTTTACATATTTCAAACAACGTTAATCAGCAGAAACGTTAGTGCTGTATAATATTTACGATTTAATGGCGGTGCGTGATGTATATTCCATCATTGCCGTAGATTGAATGAGTAGGGGATAAACTATGGAATTAACACATTTTGATGAAGCCGGTAACGCCCGCATGGTGGACGTCAGTGAGAAGGCCGTTACTTCGCGGACTGCTGTGGCTGAAGGCTATATATCGGTTAATGCGGAGATTTATGAACGCATTAAGGCGGGGACTATGAAAAAAGGCGATGTTTTGGCGGTGGCTCAACTGGCGGCGATTATGGGCGCCAAGAAAACATCGGATTTAATTCCTTTGTGTCACCCTTTGATGCTCAGCAAGGTGGCTGTTATTTGTGAGCTTGATGAAAAGCGCCGGGCCGTGCGTATTGAAGCGACTGTTAAGACATCAGGTCAAACCGGGGTTGAAATGGAAGCGTTAACCGCTGTACAAGTGGGGCTCCTTACGGTATACGATATGTGTAAAGCCATCGATAAGAGCATGGTTATGGGACCGGTTTATTTAGTGGAAAAAGCGGGTGGCAAGAGCGGTCATTTTGTTAATAATAATCGGCCGGCTAAGTAAATTTTAGAATGAAATATACTAAGTGGTGTTTTCAAACATAAAGCACCCTATCCTCAATAAAGACTTGAACCATACTCCATAATTAGGTAAAATAAGATGTTAGACTAAATAGATTCAATGACAGAAAAGAGTGTATTATGGAAATTGTATTGGTAGAACCGGAAATTCCCGGTAATACAGGAAATATTGCCCGCCTTTGCGCGGCCAATCACATGACCTTACATTTGGTAAAACCGTTGGGTTTTAAGTTGGAAGATAAATACTTGAAACGAGCCGGCCTCGATTACTGGGATCTGGTGGATGTACAGGTTCATGAAAACTTACAAGAAGTATATGATAAATATCCCGACCGTCGTTATTTCTATGCAACGACTAAAGCGAAACATACCTATGCCGAAGTAGAGTATCAGATTGGTGATATGCTCGTGTTCGGTAAGGAAACGAAAGGGTTACCGGAAGACTTGTTGGCGGCGAATTATGACCACACAATTCGCATCCCCATGATAGCGGAAGCCCGATCCTTGAATTTATCCAATTCGGTGGCGATTATCGCCTATGAAGCGATGCGCCAGTTGAATTTTCCGGATTTAAAAAACTTTGGTCATTTAACAATGAAAGGTGGAATTTAAAAAATGAATTACGATAAGGCCTACGAATTACAAAAAGCAATGCGTGAGAGTGAAGAATATAAAGCGTTGATGACGGCGCAGGAAGCTGTTGAAGGTGACAGCACTGCTAAAGGTTTAATTGAACAATTCTTGATGCAACAGATGCAATGGGAGTACGCTAAAATGGCAGAAGCACCTGAAGCGGAAGAAATCGGTAAAAAATTGGAAGAATTAATGCCTATGATTCAGGCTAACTCCGGCGCGCAGGCTTACTTGCAGGCGCATGTACGTTGGACTCAAGTTTCCAACGACATTTATCGTATTATCAGTGAACCTATTACAGAAGGAATGAAAATTCTTGAAAAAGCTAAACAGTAATTTACAAGCTCTTTATACTGATTTACAGCAAATTGTATCGTCCGGTTCACTCCGTTGTCATGAGCCTTTGGCGGCGCACACGACGTTTAAAATCGGCGGGCCGGCCGATATTTTTGTGACGCCTCAAACCATGGGCCAATTGAGTCAGGTCTTGGCGGCGATTCATAAAGCGGACGTACCGCTTACCGTTTTGGGCAGCGGATCCAATGTTTTGGTCCTCGACGGCGGTATTCGCGGCGTCGTATTGTCGCTTAGCGATATGCGTGAAACCATGGCCGCCATTGACGGAGTAATGACTGTCAGTGCGGGGTATATGTTAAAAGATGCATCGGAATTCGCTTACGCAGCCGGTCTTACGGGCATGGAATTTGCCATTGGCATCCCGGGTACTTTAGGCGGTGCCGTATTTATGAATGCCGGTGCCTATGGCGGTGAAATGTGTCAGGTGGTAACCAAGGTTCGTGCCGTTGATATGGCCGGCCATGTGGCGGAATACAATGCGGATGAATTGGCATTTGCCTATCGTCATAGCCGTTTCCATGAAAGCCATGAAATTATCGGCGAAGTGGATATTCGCTTAAAAGAAGGCGATAAGGATGAAATCTTGGCGCTCATGGAAGATTTAACGCAGCGCCGTGAAAGTAAGCAGCCACTGGAATATGCCAGTGCCGGATCCACTTTTAAAAGGCCACCGGGCTATTTTGCAGGCACCTTAATTGAGCAGACCGGCCTTAAAGGCCTTGCCGTAGGTGATGCTGAAGTATCGCAGAAACACGCCGGTTTTGTCATTAATAAAGGGCAGGCATCGGCTAAAGATGTGTTAAATTTAATCCATAGCGTGCAGGCTCGCGTAGCGGAAGCGCATGGTGTAAATTTAGAAACCGAAGTTCGCATTATCGGTGAAGAAGCACACAATTAAAAACAAGCACATAATAAGCAGTATTTAATTTGTGCCTTCGCAACAAATTTTTATATAAGGTTTGGCTCGAATGGGAAGAAACCTACATTTAGGTTTTTCTATTTGAGCCAAAAATTATTATATCGGGAAATGTTAAAATGTGGTTGACATCACTCTGTCAAACCATGTATAATATTTCGGTAAGCATTTGAATCTTATTCCATTAGCCCCGGAAAGAGAGCAGGATGCTTTTTGGTAAAGTTAGTCGTTATGAGGAGGAATTAGCAGCATGAAAACCACATATATGGCCAATCCGAACACTATCGAACGGAAATGGTATGTTGTTGACGCTGAAGGTAAAACTTTAGGACGCCTTGCTGCCGAAGTAGCTAAAGTTCTTCGGGGCAAAAATAAACCAACTTTCACACCACATGTTGACACCGGTGACCACGTTATCGTAATCAACGCTGAGAAAGTTCGTTTCACAGGTAAAAAATTAGAACAGAAAACGTATTTCCGTCATTCCGGTTATCCGGGCGGTTCCACATTCGTTACTCTTGGTAACATGTTGGCAAAACACCCTGAACGTGTTGTGGAAATGGCAGTTCGCGGGATGCTTCCTAAGAACAAATTAGGCGCTCAAATTTATCGTAAATTGAACGTTTATGCAGGTCCTGAACATCCACATGCAGCTCAGAAACCTGAAGTTTTGGAATTTGATATTCGGTAATTTCCGGGAGGAGGAACATACACATGGCAGTAGCTCAGTACTACGGTACAGGCCGTAGAAAATCTTCCGTTGCCAGAGTTCGTCTGGTACCGGGCACAGGTAAAATCACGATTAACAAACGTGAATTAAACGAATACTTCGGTCGTAAGACTTTGGAATTGATCGTAAAACAACCGCTTAACCTTACCGGTACGGTTGAACAATATGATGTAATCGCCAGCGTTGAAGGTGGCGGTCCATCCGGTCAAGCAGGCGCAATCCGTCACGGTATTTCCCGTGCGTTGCTCGGCGTTGACGAAGAACTTCGTCAGTCCCTTAAAAAAGCCGGCTTCTTGACTCGTGACCCACGTATGAAAGAACGTAAAAAATACGGTCTCAAAAAAGCTCGTAAAGCATCCCAGTTCTCGAAACGTTAATTTTCGATTACAAATGGAAAACCCCACAAACCTCGGTTTGTGGGGTTTCTTTTTTTTATCTGAAGCTTTTATTAAATTATCGTAATATTATATTTTCGCTTTAATACTTTATTCACTAAAATCCTATTGATTTTATATCGAAAAAAATCTATAATAAACTTATAAATGTAATATTTAAAAATATTGCGAAAGTTTTAGAAAAGAGGAGATATTATGAAAAAACGTGCATTATTATTAGCTGTTGTAGCAGCTACTGTAACATCCGCAGCTTTTGCTACACCACAAACTCAATGGCAAGAAGGTCAATGGCAGGTAGATTTGGGGGCTTGGAATGTGGAAGCCGGCGTTGATGCCAACAAACTTATCGGTGAAGGTGGCGATGTGACTACCGGTGATAAATGGAACTTAAACGGTGGTGTAACTTACGGTTTGAATGACCGCTGGGCAGTTCAATACAATTACTATGGTTTAGAAACTAAGGGCAACAGTGAAACTGCCGGTATTGGCACTGATGGCAACAGCCAGGAAGTAAATGCACTTTATTCTATTAATAAAAATTTTGCCGCTTATGCAGGTTATAACCGCATTAAAAATAAATTAACTTATGAAGGCGACAGCTTATCTAAAACTAATAACGTAGCTCAAATCGGTATTATCGGTAAAGCACCTATTACCGATAAATTGGATGTATACGGTAAAGCCGCTATCGGTACTAAAAATACTACCATTTGGGAAGCGGGCCTCGGCTACAGCATTACCCCTGATTTAGATGTGAGTGCCGGTTATCGTTATGTAAATACTAAATTGGTTGATAAAGGTGATTTTGATGCGGCTGATGATGCTAATATCAGCTACAAAGGTTTCATTGCCGGTCTTTCTTATCGTTTTGGCGGTGACCGTGATGAAGCTCCGGCTCCACAACCGGCAGCACCTGCTTACCGTCCACAGCCACAGCCTCAAGCTACACCGGTAGTGCAACAAGCTCCGGTACGCAATGATTATTACTTAGAAAGTGTTCACTTCGGTTTTGACGAAGATCAACCGCTTAGCACTGAACAGTCTAAATTAGATCATTTTGTACAGGTAGCTAAAGCTAACCCTACGCATACCTTCAAATTGGTAGGTAATACTGATTCCCGCGGTACTGATGGTTACAACAATGCATTGTCCCAACGTCGTGTTGATAATGTAGCTGCTTATGCTCAGAGCCAAGGTGTACCGGCATCCCAGTTAGTACTTAACTACAAAGGTGAAAATGATCCGGTAGCTTCTAATGACTCCGACCAAGGTCGCGCCGACAACCGTCGTGTAGATATTTGGGAAAATAAATAATTGAATCACTGAAAAATTGGTTTATAATTTGTGTAATTTGTGTTACACTGATTATGTTAGCAGTTAACATATGTCCTATGAACATATACAGGGGGTCCTCAAAGAGGACTCCCTTTTGGGTTGAGTTATACGGATACACATATTTTTATGCGGATGAGCTTAACTGCTAACCGGAATAACCGAAATTGAGAGGTAATTATTTATGAATACATTTGTTATCGTTTTAATTGCATTCATGGCGGCTATCGGTCCGCTCAGTACGGATATTTATTTGCCGGGGCTACCGGCGATTGCTCGTGATTTGGGGACTACCGCATCGGGTGGGCAGCTCAGCTTGACGACCTGCTTAATCGGCTTGGCCTTGGGGCAAATTCTAATCGGCCCTTGGAGCGATGGCGTGGGACGCCGTAAGCCGGTTATGGTATCCTTCGTGGGTTTTGCCATTGCCTCATTTTTATGCGGCACCGCTACAACGCTTACGGAATTTCTTGTATGGCGTTTTGTGCAAGGTGTGGCCGGCGCCGGTTGTATTGTATTGAGTCGTTCCATTGCCAGTGATACCCATTCAGGTAATGAGTTAACTCGTTTTATTTCGCTGTTGGTACTCATTACATCGGTCGTGCCGATTGCGGGGCCTGTTATTGGTGGGCTGTTACTGCAATATTGGAATTGGGAGGCCATTTTCTTGTTATTAACGGCGTGCGGTATTATCGGCGCTGTATGGTCCATGACAACTTTGCCGGAAACATTGCCCGCAGAGAAACGCTTGCAAGGCGGTTTAACAGAATCGCTTCGCAATATGGTAGCCTTGTGGAATAATAAAAACTATCGCGGCTACTTTTTGGTGCAGGGCTTTGCCTCCATGGGGCTTTTTGGCTATATCGGGGCATCCCCGTTTATTATGCAGGGTTTGTACGGTTTTACGCCTACCGAGTTCAGTATTTTCTTTGGCGTCGGATCCGGGTGTTTAGCCTTGGGGGCCCAGATCTTCGGTCGTCTCAGTAAGAGTCTCGGCGAACGCACTGTGTTATGGTGGGGCAATGTAGGGGGCGCCCTTATTGGCGTAATCTTATTGCTTATAGCGGCTGTGGAACCTGCGAGCCCGTTGTTTATTATGATTGCCTTGGCACTTGTTATTTTCAGTTGCGGCTGTACCTTACCGCTCAGTTTTTCCAGCGGTATGAATGCTCATAAAGGGATGGCCGGCAGTGCTTCCGGTTGGCTCGGTGTTATTTCTTTCGTAGCCGGCGCCGTAGCGTCACCGCTCGTAGGTATCGGTGGCGGTAATAGCATGTGGCCTATAGCTGTCTTGGTGGTAGTTGAGCACATGGCATCCTTAATGAGTATGAAAGTGTTAATTAACGAAATGGACTAGTTGTTGACATAGACCTATAATTCGAGATTTGTCGGTCTTTTTATTCATACTTTATTGACAGGAATTGCATTAAAGAGTAAAATGTAATAGACACACATACATGTTGTGTGTGTCTATTTTTTAAAAATTAATCCTATATAAAAAGAAGGATTTAGAAGTTTATAATTTGAAGAGGAGAGAGATTATGATTAAAGATAAATCTATTGAAGAAGCTAGAGCAGAGATACATTTTACCCGTAAAATGAACGCCTGCCCAATCGATTTTTCACCATTCCAATCCAGCAATCCGCGCGCTATTGGGGAACAAAAAGAATATGAAGGCCGCGATGCATCTAACTTCAATCGTCGCCAGAAATATGCCGATCCTGAAGAACCGCAATTCACTACACCATTTGGTGACGGTGAAGGGGAACTTCCGGTAGAAGAAGGCCGTTACCGTTTAATCTGGTCCCGTCATTGCCCTTGGGCTAACCGCGTATCTATCGCCATTGATTACCTTGGTTTGGATAAAGTAATTTCTAAAGGCGTCGTTGATCCGCTTCGTCCGGCCGGCGTTATCGGCGACTGGTTCTTCACCCTTGACGAAGGCGATGTAGACCCTGTTTTAAAAATCCACTCCCTTGGTGAAGCGTATCGCAAAGGTGACCCTAACTACGATCAGCGTTCTACCGTTCCGGCTATTGTTGACGTGAAAACCGGCGCTGTTGTTAATAATGACTACCATGTATTGACTACCGAAATCGCTACGGCGTTCAAGAAATTTATTGATCCGTCCGTGCCTGATATTTATCCGGAAGACCTTCGTGAAGACATCGATGCGCTTAACGAAGTTATTTATGCGGACGTTAACTTAGCGGTTAACTTGGCGGCTATGGTTAATAATCAGAAAGATTATGAATTTTACTTCAATCGTATTTTTGACCGTTTAGATTGGTTGGAAGAACGTCTCGGCCGTATGCGTTACCTCATGGGCGACACCATTACGGACCCTGATATTCGTTTATTCGTAACGTTACAGCGTTTTGACCTCGTATTCTATCAAAAATACTTTGTTAATAAAAAACGCTTGGTAGACTATCCAAACCTTTGGAATTATGCAAAAGATTTATATTCCATTCCGGCCTTCGGCAATAACACGGACTTCGACTCCATGCGTAAACGTTTCTACTATGTAGACCATACGCCAATCGAAGACTTACCTCGTTTGGTTCCATTGGGTCCTGATGATTCTATCTGGGCTGAACCGAACGACCGTGCTGAAAAATTCGCTAAATAAGAGGCTTTTATGAAGGGGATGGATGAAAATACAGCCACGATTGTGGAGTTAATCCGAGAGACGGATATAACCAATCGTCCTGACTTATTAAATCTAGCCAAAGTGGCCTTTATCGATTACGTTGCTTCCACCTTAGCCGCTCGTAAGGAGTCTAAGGTGGTGGCCTTGGCTAAGGAATTGGCTACGCGACGGCTGGCCGAAGGGAACCGAAAATTAATCGGCCAACCCTTTGAAACGGCGCCTGAGTATGCCGCTTTCTTTAACGGCTTTTGCTCGCATTATTTAGATTATGATGATGCCCAGGCCAATATTGCCGGGCATTTCAGTACCGTCCTGTTTTCCGTGTTATTAGCGGTAGCTAAGCCGACGGATACGGTGCTCGATATTCTGACCGCCTATGTGGTAGGCGCTGAACTGGAGGGCATTTTGGGGGCCTATTTAAACCCTAATCACAAGGTGGCCGGTTGGCATTCAACCGGTACGATTGGTCCGTTAGGTGGTGCGGCGGCGTTAGCTAAATTGGCAAAACTGTCGAGTTCTGAAACGGCTCAATTATTATCCTTAGCCGGCACGCAGTCGGCCGGCATGGGCTTTGAAGCGGGCTCCGATACGAAGCCGCTTCATTCCGGTTTTGCCGCTCGTAACGCAGTATTCGCCTTTTGGCTGTTGCAAACTACGAGTTTGACCGCTAATCAGAATGTGTTTAATAATGAAACCGGTTGGCTTAATACCTTTGGGCAGGTTCCGGTGACTCCGGATGAATTACGTTCAAAATGGTTAGCACCCGGTCAAATCAGTAAGCCCGGCTTGTGGATGAAGTTACATCCCTATTGTTCGGCGGCTATTTGCGGTGTGTCAGCGTGTGAGAAAATTCGCAGGGAACAGTTGTCGCCTCAAGGTTACAGTTGGTCTGATATTGAAACGGTAACGTTTCATTTTCCGCCTAAGGCAGATACGGCTCTTCGCTATAAGAATCCGCAAAGCGGCCAGGAAGGTCGTTTTTCCATGGAATTCGTGGGCTGGCAAATGCTCAGTTTGGGTCATATAGATGATGAACTTTTTAAAGAGTCATCCGTACCGGCTGAGTTTAAAGCAGCCCTTGAAGCGGGCCGATTCAAACGCACGAATGATTTACCGGCGGTAGCTAAAGATGTGCGTGTAATAAAAGTGACGGTTCGTCTAACTGACGGTACCGAATTCAGCTATACCGAAGATGCCCCCTTAGGTTCTCCCAATAAGCCGTTTACGGCGGCGATACTGGCGACTAAATTAACGAATGCCACGTCGGGGGACTTCAGTAAACAATTGCTTGCCATGCTAGTTGACTGGCCAAACGGCACAATGGCTGCCGTGCTAGAGCAGTTATAATATTTGTTGCAAGTTATACATATATGGTGTTGTGAATGAATTCATAATGTTGTGAAAAGAGATGAGGAAAATACAATGAACTTTAAAAAATCTTGGAAACGCTTTGCCTTATTAGGCACTTTAGTTCTTGCTTTAGGTGTTGTAGCCGGTTGCGCCAGCGATGACAGTGCCGATAAAGCGGCTGCATCCAATCCGGATGCGAAAGTGGTAAATGTTGCGACTCGTGGCACATCCAAACCATTCTCCTATACTAATGATGACGGTACTTTGACCGGTTATGACGTGGAAATTTTGAAAGAAGTAGAGCGTCGTGACCCAAGCTTAAAATTCAACTTCAAGCCGATGGCTGTTGACGCTGCTTTCGTAGCGATGGACGCCGGTCAGGTGGATATGATTGCGAACCAAATGCGTAATAATCCGCAACGTGCCGCTAAATATCTCTACACCAAAGAAATTAACAACTACACTGTTCGTAAATTAGTTGTTAAAAAAGGCCGCACCGACATTCATTCCTTAAAGGATTTGGAAGGTAAAACCGTAGCCGCCACTACTAATTCCGAATTTGTTGATTTATTGAAGAAATATAACGAAACCGCCGCTACCCCAATCAATGTTATCTACACTGATAAAGGTACCGTAGAAACGTTGAACTTAGTAGCGACCGGCCGTGCCGATGCTGCCGGTGAGTATGAATACATGGTAAGTACGGCGCAGAAAGATCGTAATTTACCGGTAGAATCCGTAGGTGATACGTTGACTGATGTACCGACTTACTTCTTGCTTCGCAAAGACCCTGAAATGCAAAAAGTAGCGGACAAAATTGACGCCCAAGTAAAAGCTATGCGTGAAGACGGTACGCTTAAAAAATTATCTGAGCAGTATTTAGGTGGCGATTACACCGTTGAGCCTAAGAAATAATTGTTAACGGAGGCAGTGATATGGGACAGTATTTTGACGTTACCTATATGGTGAAGTCCTTTCCAATCCTATTAGCATCGCTCAATATAACCTTAACAATTACGATTGTGGCCACTATTTTAGGCATCCTCTTAGGATGCCTAATCGCCATTGCCCGTGTAAACCGAGTGCCTGTTTTAAGACAGGCACTTACTGTTTATGTCTCCTTTATGCGCGGAACGCCCTTTTTAGTACAATTATTTTTAATCTACTTTGGGGTTCCGGAAATTTTGAGTCACATGGGAATCAGCACGAAAAATGTGCCAG
The DNA here is from genome assembly GCF_003992115.1 of Veillonella ratti. GTDB lineage: Bacteria > Bacillota > Negativicutes > Veillonellales > Veillonellaceae > Veillonella_A > Veillonella_A ratti. The sequence goes on along the minus strand of NZ_RQUX01000005.1, from coordinate 54,009 downwards.
GCTTATTATTTGTTATCGTTGTATTTACGTTACATATAGGGGCGTACAGTTCTGAAATTTTACGCAGTAGTATTCAGGCGGTAGCGCAAGGTGAAAAAGAAGCGGCTATGAGTTTGGGCATGACGAGCTTTCAAAGCTATCGTCGTGTTATTTTGCCGCAGGCTTTTACCATGGCGATTCCGCCGCTTATTAACAGTGTTATCGGCATGATGAAAGGCACTTCTTTGATTTTTAACGTAGGTGTCGTGGACATTATGCGCCGCGCCGATTTGATGGGCGCGAACTCCCAGCGTAGTTTGGAACTTTTTGTAGACGTAGCCATTATTTATGGCCTACTTGTATTGATTATTTCGTTAATCGGGCGGTTCTTAGAGCGTCGTTACTCTATCAGTGAACGGGTAGCACGCAACACAGCAGCACGCACCGCAGTAAGTAAGGGGTGAGGCTCATGGAATCGACGAGTATTATTAGCTTTCAATATATAAGCGGCACCTTTTGGTATGTCCTGGGCTATGTAAAAGTAACCTTGTGGCTTACCTTCGCCAGTGTGGCTTTCGGTATTTTGTTGGGCCTTTTGAGCTCCGTTGCGCAGCTTAATCGCATTCCGGTACTCAAGCAATTGGCTGATATTTTTGTTATCGTATGTCGCAGTTTGCCGAACATGGTGCTTTTGTACTTAGTTTATTACGGCTTGCCAATTTTATTCTTGGCCTTGGAAGACCAGACCGGTGTTCATGTGCCGTATGAAAAAGTGCCGGCCGCACTCGTAGCCGTCGTAGGTTTAACCTTACATACGGGGGCCTATTTAAGTGAAATCTTCCGTGCCGCCATTCAGTCGGTGCCGAAAGGTCAGGTTGAGGCCGCTTTATCTATCGGTATGACTTGGCCACAGGCATTTCGCCGAGTTGTATTGCCACAGGCCGCGGTATTTGCGTTACCGCTCTTTGCCAATCAGTTTTTAAACACCATGAAGAGCACCAGTATCGTGTTCATCATTACGGTGGTGGAATTGTTGGGCGCAGCCAAGCTCTATGTAGAAGATAATTCGGCGTACTTTGAAGCGTATATCGTGGTGGCTCTTATTTATTGGGGCCTCGGCATTGTATTCGAATTTATTTTTGAACGCTTGGAACACATGATGAGTAAGTATAAACGCGGTAATGCGGTGTAATTAATTGAGATTAGAGGATCCTATGATAGAGATAAAAAATGTAAGAAAATCCTTTGGGGACCGTGAAATCTTAAAAGGTATCGACATGACTGTGCCGACCGGTTCGGTTACGGTTATTCTGGGCCCGTCGGGGAGTGGTAAAACGACGTTTTTACGAACTCTCAACTTTTTAGAAAAAGCCGACGCCGGTCAAATGACCTTGAATGATATTACGGTAGATTTGCACAAGGCCTCGAAGAAGGAAATATTGACGATTCGTCGCCATACATCCATGGTATTTCAGATGTATAATTTGTTTTCCAATATGACGGCTATTGAAAACGTCATGGAAGGGCTTGTGACAGTAAAGGGCATGAAAAAAGCCGACGCTCGCGCTAAAGCTGAAAAATGCTTGGAAGCGGTGGGCATGAAAGGCTTTGAAGATTATTATCCCGTGCAATTATCCGGCGGCCAGCAACAGCGTGTGGGCATTGCCCGTGCCATTGCTATGGACCCGGCAGTGATTTTATTTGACGAACCGACCAGTGCCTTAGATCCGGAACTCGTTGGCGAAGTATTGGGTGCCATTAAGAATATTGCCTGTGAAATGCACGTTACCATGATTGTGGTAACCCATGAAATCGGTTTTGCCAAAGAAGTGGCGGACCAGGTTATCTTCATGGAACAGGGCGTTATTGTGGAGCAGGGGACGGCTAAAGAAGTTATCAGCAATCCTCGTGAAGACCGTACGCGCCAATTCTTGAATCGTTATTTGGGTCAGTGGGAGGACTATGTAATATGAGTCAACCAACTGATACTAAAGCGGTCGATGCAACAGCCAAAGCGGCTGATACAGTTGTTAATGCAGCGGCCAAAGCGGAGCCGGCGGGGATTACCTATCGCCAGCTGACTAAAGACGATGGAGCGGCTTATTATAAAGTGCTTAATGAAGGCTATGCCAGTAATTTGGAAGTGGGCGTGGATTTCTCCGCCAGCCACATGACGGAAGCAGAAGCTATCGCTTGGGTAGCTGATCACCCTACCTACGGCTTATTTGTTGACGGTGAATTGGCGAGCTCTATTACGCTACGTATGCCGTGGGGACCAAATCCGGGCCCTCGTGAATTCCCTCATATCGGTCACTTCGTAACATCGCCTCGTTTTAAAAAGCAGGGCTATGCCAAGAAGATGCTGGCGTGGGTGGAAACGGCGGTTTTGCGCGATCAGCTGAAGTCGCCGTTGGTGACACTGGGCACGGCCGACACACATCCGTGGCTTAAAGATATGTACTTAAGCATGGGCTTCACTATTACGAAGGTGATCCAATTGCCGGGTAAAAAACATCATACGATTTATTTTGAAAAGAAAATTGTATAATGACTTCTAATTAAAAATTCTATCCTGCCATGGCACGATAGAATTTTTTTATGCGTAATATTCAAAATGAAGGCTAGGTATGTAAAGATTTTTATGGTATACTGCAGTGGGAGATAGTATTCTGTGGAAACTATACTCTATCTGACACACAATGCTTCATGTATGAATAAACAGCCGTTTTAAGTATGGGCAAGCGCACGGTAATGGCGATGTCTAATACGGGAAGGGCTCAGTTTGTCTATTTTCGGTGTTCGATGGAGAAATCTCCGCGAACGCCGTTTTTTATTGCCTCAATGCTGAGGCCTATAGTAAAGGAGAAACGAATGATACGTGAAGTATTAGCGGGTAAAATTCACCGCGCCACGGTGACGCAAGCCGCTTTAGATTATGTAGGCAGTATTACAGTAGATACGGATTTGCTCGAAGCTGCCGGTATTTTGGAATACCAAAAGGTAGATATTGTAAATGTAAATAACGGGGAACGTTTTCAGACGTACACTATTAGCGGGGAAGCCGGCAGCGGTGTGATCTGTCTGAACGGTGCCGCCGCTCGTTGCGCTTGTCCCGGCGATGTAGTCATTATTATGGCCTATGGACAGTTAAGCGATGAAGAAGTTAAAACTCATAAACCGTCCGTGGTGTTTGTGGATGAAAAGAATGCCATTGTAAGGGTAACAAATTATGAAAAACATGGTTTGTTAGCCGATATGAAGTAATTGTGCTGTCAGAGCAGAGCTATCTTCACAAACAACTTGTGAAAGGACGTAAAATATATGAAAACAGTAAATACGATTAAAGAAGTGCGTGACGCCGTTAAAGCCTGGCGCCGTGCCGGTGAAACAGTAGGCTTGGTACCGACTATGGGCTTTTTGCATGAAGGCCATGCATCGCTGATTAAGCGTGCCGCCGAAGAGAATGATCATGTGGTCGTATCCACATTCGTTAACCCTACGCAGTTCGGACCGAATGAAGATTTAGAATCCTATCCGCGCGATGAAGCCCGTGATGCGGCTTTATGTGAAGAAATGGGAGCGGATTTGATGTTCCGTCCGGATCCTAAAGAAATGTATACGGATGCGAAAGTATCCGTCATCGTGAAGGATATGAATGAGCATTTATGCGGTCTATCCCGTCCGATTCATTTCCACGGCGTTTGTACGGTAGTAACCAAGTTATTTAACATTGTGACGCCGGATAAAGCTTATTTCGGCGAAAAAGACGCCCAGCAGTTGGCCATTATCCGCAAAATGGTGGAAGATTTAAACAGCCCGGTTGAAATTGTAGGCTGTCCAATCGTCCGTGAAGCAGACGGCCTCGCCAAATCCTCCCGTAATACCTATTTATCGGCGGAAGAACGGCAGGCGGCGCTTTGCTTGTCTCGCGGGATTTTTTACGGGAAGGAACATATTAAAGAAGGTATGCCGGCAGCTGAATTGGTACAGGCCATTACCGATATCGTGGCGGCTGAGCCAATGGCTAAGATTGAATACATTAAAGCCGTTGATGCATTGACCATGGAAGATGTGGACGTTATCGATCGTCCGGTCTTGGTGGCCATGGCCGTTTATATCGGTAAAACACGTTTGATTGATAATTTCAGTTTTAATCCGGCTGACAATGCTGCTAAATAAGGCGGGTGATTCTATGAAACCGTTGCTTTCGACGTTAAAAAGCCTGACCGGCTTTGTGACTAAGTATATCGGTGTGATTATCATTGCGTTTACTATTTGGGCGTGTGTGACGCCTTCCATGTTTAGTTGGACCGGTAAGTTATACGTCGGTCTTCTTGGGCGTCGCCATGTTCGGCATGGGGCTCTCTATTAGGGCCAATGATTTTAAAATGGTTCTTGCCAATCCGAAAGAAGTAATTTTGGGCGGCGTATTGTTACAATATACGATTATGCCGTTAACGGCGTATGTGCTTTGTAAAGTCCTTAATCTGCCAACGGATATTGCCATCGGCGTGATTCTCGTAGGCTGCTGCCCCGGCGGTACGGCCAGCAACGTGATTACCTACATTGCCAAAGGTGATGTGGCTTTGTCTGTGGGCATGACCATTGCGTCAACCTTGTTGGCACCGTTATTGACGCCGTTTTTGATTTATTCGCTGGGCGGTACCTGGGTGGAAGTATCATTCTTAGCCATGGTTATGTCCGTAGTTAAAGTGGTGTTGATTCCCGTGTTGGTGGGCATTGCCATCCATCATTTCTTCGGTAAAAAATTGGAAGCCTTGTTGGCTACGATGCCTTTGGTGTCATCCATCGCCATCGTTATGATTATTGCCGGGATTATTTCGGTGAATGTAACAAAGATTTTTACGGCCGGTCTCGTCGTACTGGCGGTTGTGATTTTGCATAATCTTATCGGTATGTGTCTTGGGCTTACGGCGGCTAAAGTGTTGCGTGTTTCCTATCCTAAGGAAACGGCTATTACCATTGAGGTAGGCATGCAAAACAGTGGCCTTGCCGTATCGCTCGCCACGCTTCATTTTGCCATGAATCCGCTGGCTACCTTGCCGGGTGCCATCTTCAGTGTTTGGCATAATATTTCGGGGGCTATCTTTGCTTCCATTCGTCAAAAACACGACGGCACGGAGACTTTGGTAGGCTCTAATGTGGTAAAAAGTGCCGAATAAACTAAGTTGTAAAGGAGTAGAAGTATTGTATGGATGAGCAAGCTTGGGAACAGTTGCTTAATATTAAAACAGCCGGTCGCGATGACAGTCAGTTTGATGGCGAACATCATCCCTATGAGCCCACTCCCTATGCGGTGCTGGAACGTTTAATCAGTACGGGTTATATCGGTAAGCGCAGTACGCTTATCGATTACGGCAGCGGTAAAGGGCGGGTCAGTCTCTTTCTGGTTCATGAAACTCGTTGCCGTTGTATCGGCGTGGAATTTGATGAGCGTTTATGGGAACGGTCGTTGGCTAATCAGAAAACGGCGGTGGCCGGTAATCGTGTGGAATTTATTCACGGTGATGCGGTAAAATTTAAAGTACCGAAGGAAGCGGATTGCTGCTTTTTATTCAATCCCTTTGCGCTACATACCTTGAAGCGGGTATTGGCGAATATATTCGATTCCGTTTATCAAGAACCGCGGCATTTGCGATTCTTTTTCTACTATCCGTACGAAGAAACGGAAGCGTTTTTACTCAACCATGTGAATCTTACCGTAGAGGACGTTATAGACTGTCGTGATTTATTTGACGGTACGGATAGGCGCGAAAAAATCCTCGTACTTACTGTCGATGAAACAATTTTTAGATGAAACATATGACCTGGAGCCGTTTTATAAGGGTTTCAGGTCTTTTTATTATGGCTGATTATGTATAAAATTAATAAAGTTTTCTATACATTAAAGTCATAGGGGAGAAAAACAATTGATTCCTACTGAAAGGATCGGGATTTTTATTAGACGATTTTTTGACATTTGAATACTGAAATGTAATATTAGAATTGCATTATTCGTAAATGATAATTGACACTCCAATCTCAGGCGTTACAATAAGGGCGTAGAATTTTCTACTAGGGTAACAACATTGTTTGTGACGGACGTATTACCTGTTAGCTCTTATTATTTATGATGCGAGCCCTCACCTTCAATGTTGTTAGAACATTGGAGGTGTTTTTTGTGGAAATGAATGGGTTGTACATTGTAATCGCCTCGGCGTGCATCCTCATTTTAGCCTACCGCTATTATGGGGCCTTCTTAGCCGCCAAGGTACTCGTGTTGGACCAGTTCCGTCCGACACCGGCCGTAGTTCATAACGACGGCCATGACTATGTACCTACGAATAAGTGGGTAACATTCGGTCACCACTTTGCAGCGATTGCCGGTGCAGGTCCTTTGGTAGGTCCTGTTATTGCTGCTCAATTCGGTTATTTACCGGGTTTATTATGGATTTTGATCGGTTCGGTTGTAGCCGGTGCCGTTCACGACATGGTAATTTTGTTTGCGTCGGTTCGTTACGACGGCAAGTCCATTGCCGATATTGCTAAGGAAGAAATTTCCAATTTGGCCAGTATCGGTGCCATGCTCGCTACCTTGTTCCTTTTGATTATCACTTTGGCCGGTATGGCCGTAGTAGTAGCCAATGCGCTTCATAACTCCGCATGGGGCTTCTTCTCCGTCAGCATGACGATTCCAATCGCTATTTTCGTAGGTATTTATTTACGCTGGCTTCGCCCCGGCAAAATTCAGGAAGCAACGGTTATCGGTGTAGTACTTATCTTTGCCGCTATTATTTACGGTCCTCAAGTAGCCGCTTCTTCTTATGCAAGCTGGTTCCTTTACGACTTACAGACAATCGAAATCATGTTGGCCGTGTACGGTTTCTTCGCAGCGGCCTTGCCTGTATGGTTGTTGCTTGCACCGCGTGATTATTTATCCACGTACTTAAAAATCGGTACCATCGGTGCTTTGGCATTAGGGATTATCATCGTTATGCCAATAATCCAAATGCCGGCCGTTACCCAGTACATTTACGGCGGCGGTCCTGTCCTTAAAGGTTCCGTATTCCCATTCATTTTCATTACCATCGCCTGTGGTGCTTTATCCGGTTTCCATACTGTAATTGCTACCGGTACAACACCTAAGATGATTACGAATGAAAAAGAAATCTTACCTATCGGTTACGGCGCTATGCTTACGGAAGCATTCATTGCCATGATGGCTTTGATTGCCGCTACCGCATTACATCCTGATGACTATTTTGCCATCAACTCCACTACTGAATCCTTCAAAGCTTTGGGACTTCAGGTTCACGAATTACCGGCTTTATCCCAGATGGTCGGCGAAGATTTAATGCATCGTCCGGGCGGCGCCGTTTCCTTGGCCGTCGGCATGGCACATATCTTCTCGCGCTTGCCTAACATGGCTCATCTCATGGGCTACTGGTACCATTTCTGCATCATGTTCGAAGCTTTGTTCATCATGACTTTGATCGATGCCGGTACTCGTGTAGGTCGTTATTTATTGCAAGAATTATTAGGCCGTTTTTACAAACCGCTTGAAAACGTTAATTGGGCACCGGGCGTATATGGCTGTGCTGCTTTAATCTGTATCATGTGGGGTTACCTCGTATTACAAGGTAACATCGGTATCATCTGGCCGTTATTCGGTGTATCCAACCAGTTGCTCGGCACCATGACTTTGGCCGTAGGTACTACAGTAATCATGCGTCTCGGCCACAAACGTTACGCTTGGGTAACCGGCGTGCCATGTTTCTTCATGGCCATCATTGCCATTGCCGCTGATTATGAAAACGTATTCTACAGTTACATTCCGGCCGGCAAATGGACCTTGGTTGCTTTCAGTGTAGTCATGTTCCTCATGATTGTCATCGTATTGGTAGAAGCGGTTCGCAGCTGGATTCGTTTGGCTAAAATTCCGCAAAACTATAAGACCCAAGCGGAGGTAGAAGCAGAAAGTCTAAAAAAATACGGTGCCGTAAAGGTAGAAGTTAAATAAGACTCTTAAAACTAAGATAGAAAAAGCTTTAGCCGAGTTCATGTAAATCGGTGTAGGCAAAGCTTGGTTTGAATGACATTTATATAAATAACCGCTCTGATTCATTACGAATTCGGGGCGGTTATTTGTATATGCATAAGAATATAGGGATATGCGGGGAAATATAGTAAAAATTTTGTCAATTAGGGGGCAAGATATACCCATATATTGAAGTTCTAGTCGTTTTGTGCTAGAGTAAGCATATGAATGATATTCTATAGTAATAGGAGATTGCAAATCATGAGTGCACAACCAATGACAGTTTCGTACAACTATCGCGAGCAGCTCTGTATTGACTCGGCTCCGGGCCCCGGGGCTATCGTCATATTCGGCGCCTCCGGTGACTTGACTAAACGAAAATTGTTACCAGCTATATATGCTTTGTTTGAGCGTAAATTATTGCCTGAGAAATTTGCCGTAATCGGCGTAGCCCGTACTGAAATGAGTAATGAAGCCTTTCAGGAAGAGGTGCGTGAGGCCATGGCCGCCAACGGCGATACCGTAACGGACGATTTCTTGGCACGATTTTCTTATGTGGCCGGCCAGTATACAGAAGCGGCTACCTTTGAACAGCTTGAAACAGAGCTTAAACGGGTCAGCGAAGAACATGGCACGGAAGGTAATGCCTTGTTCTATCTCGCTATGCCGCCGACGATGTTTGAACCGATTGTAAAAGGTTTGGCGGAACAGGGCCTACTCGATGAAGAGGAAGCATGGTCCCGTGTTATTATTGAAAAACCGTTCGGTCATGATTTGGAAAGTGCCGTAGCGCTCGATAAATCCTTGAAACGTTATATTAAAGAATCACAGACCTATCGTATCGACCATTATTTGGGTAAAGAAACGGTTCAGAATATTTTGATGCTCCGTTTTGCCAATGCGATTTTTGAACCGCTTTGGAATCATACCTATATTGAAAAAGTGGAAATTACGGTAGCGGAAGAACTAGGCGTCGAAAAACGGGCCGGCTATTATGACAAAGCCGGTGCTTTGCGCGACATGTTCCAGAACCACATGGTGCAGATGCTTTCACTCATCGCCATGGAACCGCCGGCTATTTTTGAAGCTGATGCATACCGCGATGAAATCGCCAAATTGATTTCGTCCATTCGTCCGCTCGAAGGGCAGGACCTCGGCAAAATATCTGTGCGCGGTCAATATGTGGAAGCCGTTGATTCGGAACGCCCGGCCGTAGGCTATCGCAAGGAAGACGGAGTTGCCCCGAATTCTCAGACGGAAACGTATGTGGCGTTAAAACTCTTCATCGATAACTGGCGTTGGCGCGGCGTGCCGTTCTACATGCGCACGGGCAAACGCTTACCGAAAAAATCCAGTGAAATCGCCATTACCTTTAGACCGATTCCACACTCGATTTTTAAACCGATTCGTCCGAAAGATTTTAACCAGAACGTCTTGTTGTTGCGTATGCAGCCTCATGAAGGGATGGGCTTATCGTTGGAAGTTAAATCGCCGGGCTCCAAGCTTTGTGTGAATACTTTGGAGATGGATTTCTCCTATAGTGATTTTATGCAAGGTGAGGACATTCCGGATGCCTACGAACGGTTAATTTTGGATGCCCTTTTAGGGGACCAAACCTTGTTTGTGCGCAATGATACGGTAGAAGCATCTTGGCGATTATTTATGCCGTTATTGCGTGCTTGGGAAGCTGATTTGGACAATGTGCCACTTTGCTTCTATCCGGCTTATAGTGAAGGACCAAAAGAAACTAATGAGATTTTAGAAGGAGGCTCCTTACAATGGCGCAAGATTTAATTCGAGCTTTTGAGACCGCTCAAGAAGTAGCAGAAGCGGTTGCTAAGGATTTTATTGCCTTTACGGATACTTGTATTGCCGAGTCCGGAAGTGCTGTAGTAGCTATTTCCGGCGGTACCACGCCAAATACTTTATTTGAGCTTTTAAATACCGATGCATATCGTACGCAATTGGATTGGGAAAATATATTTTTCCTCTGGGTGGATGAACGCTTTGTGCCGCAGACCGATCCGGACAACAATTTCTATCGTGCCAAAGAACGTCTTTTTGCATCTATTGGCGGCAGCAGTCATTTTTATCCGGTACCGACAAACAGCGGTACCGTCGAAGAAGCAGCCGATGCCTATGAAAAAGAAGTGGCTACAGTGCTCAGTGCTTGTGAAAAAGATGGCGTAGATCTTGCGTTGTTAGGCCTCGGTGATGACGGTCATACGGCGTCCTTATTTGCTCGTTCCGAAGCTCTTAACGAGAAAAAACGTAATGTAATTCCCGTAACGGACGGCAAAGTATGGAATCGTGTGAGCATGTCGTTTCCGTTTTTGGCTAAGGCACGGAATGTATGGTTTACCGTTGTAGGTGAATCTAAAGCAGCCGCTCTCGGCCGGGTACTTCGCCAACGGAAGGAATATATGGACGAATCGTGGGAAGAACGTATCGGCCATGTGCTTCCGGGTGCTGTTCTCTCACAAGATACAGTGACATGGTATGTAGACAAAGCCGCTAAAAACTAATATTTAAATTGACAAATCGTTATGACATTTTCTATAGCGTTTTAGTGGGGTTTCGTGTTACACTGTAATTAGAAATGATAGTTATTGTAGCTAAACGAGGTGAAAATTATGTTTAATTTCGGAACACAGGAACTGATTTTAGTGCTTGTCATTGCGCTCGTTGTGTTCGGACCGGGAAAGCTACCGGAAGTAGGCAAAGCCATTGGTAAAGGAATCAATGAGTTTAAAGACGCTGTAAGCTCTGATAAGAAAAAAGAAGAAAAAGTATCTGATGTGGCTAAAGTGGAAACTATTGACGTGGAAGCGGGAGCCGTTAATGATAAAAAACATAAAGAAATAAAATAAATTGATAATTAAGGCCTCCCTATGCCGTCAGGCCAGGGGAGGCCTTTGCGACTAAATCGTTAATAGTTTAGTGCGGTTTGCACAGCAGACCGGAAGAAGAATGGAGGAATTCATTATGTGTAAAGATTGTGGTTGCGGCAGTACAGGACATGCTCATCAGCAGGTATTCAATGTACCGGGTATGATGTGCAGTAATTGTGAAAATACAGTAAAAACAGCTGTGCTTGGTTTACCTGGCGTTATGGCAGCTGATGTGGATTTGAAATCCAAAGATGTAACTATTTCCTATGACAGCAACAAAGTTAATGCTGATGCCATTAAAGAAGCCATTGATGCAACGGGCTTTGAAGTAGCTTCCGTATCCGAAGCTACTCATGCTCATGAAAAGGGCGGCCTCATGGGCACATTGAAACGTATGTTTAAGTAAAATAGCGATGCGTCCGTTGCGGTAGTAACGGGCGTTTTTTGCGTTAAACGTATTGGCAGGCCTTAATGTTGAGGAGTTAATTATGATTAAAAAGTTTAATACAGAAACCTTTAATTGGGAGGGCGTAGATACTTTAGTCTATAAACAGGACGGCAGTCCCTTCAAAGATGTAACACGGCAGGTACTCTTTGACGGCGCCTTTGACATTCCCTGCCAATTCCGTTATTTTGAAGTGAAACCGGGTGGTTATTCGACCTTGGAACATCATGAACATACACATATGGTTATGATTTTCAGAGGCCATGGGCAATGTTTGCTGGGTGAAAATGTGGTGGATGTAAAAGTGGGAGATTTTATTGAAATCCCGAGTCATACAATTCATCAATTTCGTGCCAATAAGGGCGATTATGTAGGCTTTTTGTGTCTTGTTAATATAGACCGTGATAAGGTGAAAATTCCAAGCGAAGAAGAAATTGAAGTCTTAAAAGCAAATCCAACGGTTAAAGAATTTTTAGAAAGTTGTTAAAAGGTATAAGCTATGTTATAATTAACTGTTATTTATATAGATTGATACTTTTGACTATATCAGTAGTTAATATTTTTTATAGCGAAACAGGAGGCATACATACATGATTCGCGAAGATATTCGTAATGTCGCAATTATTGCGCACGTTGACCATGGTAAAACAACCTTGGTGGACGCCCTTTTAAAACAAAGCCATATTTTTAGAGAGAATGAAAAAGTGGCAGAGCGTGTTATGGACTCTAACGATCTTGAAAGAGAACGTGGTATTACCATTTTGTCTAAAAATACGGCTGTCATGCATAATGGCGTAAAAATCAACATCGTTGACACCCCGGGCCATGCTGACTTCGGCGGCGAAGTAGAACGCGTACTCAACATGGTTGACGGCGTATTGTTGTTGGTTGACGCTTTTGAAGGTCCAATGCCACAGACTAAATACGTACTTCGTAAGGCGTTGGAACAGAAATTAAAACCAATCGTTGTTATCAACAAAATTGACCGTCCGGACCAACGTGTACACGAAGTAGAAGACGAAGTATTGGAACTCTTCATGGAACTCGAAGCCGATGATGATCAGTTGGACTTCCCGGTTGTATATGCATCCGCTCGTGACGGCATTGCTAAATTGTCCATGGACGATGAAGGCAAAGATATGCAGCCTTTATTCGAAGTATTGTTAAAAGAAATTCCGGCTCCGCAGGGCGACATTGACGGCCCATTGCAGTTCATGGTTACAACCCTTGACTATGATGATTATGTAGGTAAAATCGCCGTTGGTCGTATTGTTCGCGGTCGCATGAGAACTAACCAACAGGTTGTAATCATGAACGGCGAAAGTACTCGTAAAGCTAAAATCGGTCGTGTTTATACCTACAACGGCTTGAACCGCGTAGAAACCGATGAAACCGCCATGGGTGACATCACTGCTTTCGTAGGTATCGAAGACATCAACATCGGTGAAACCGTAGCTGATGCGGAACATCCGGAAGCATTACCGGCTATTAAGATTGACGAACCTACTTTGTCCATGATGTTCTCCGTTAATAACTCCCCGTTTGCCGGTCGTGAAGGGGATTATGTAACGAGCCGTCATTTACGTGACCGTTTGTTCAAAGAAGTAGAAACCAACGTGTCCATGAAAGTAGAAGAAACCGATTCGCCGGATTCCTTCAAAGTATTCGGTCGCGGTGAACTTCATTTGGCCGTTTTAATCGAAACTATGCGTCGTGAAGGCTATGAATTACAGGTTGGTAAACCTCGTGTAATTTACAAACGCATTAACGATCAGCTCTGCGAACCATTAGAATACTTAACCATCGACGTACCTCAGGAATTCATGGGTACCGTTATGGAAAACTTGGGCGTTCGTAAAGCCGAATTAATCAACATGACCGAATTGGCCGGTTACCTCCGTATGGAATTCATCATTCCTGCCCGTGGTCTTATCGGTTTCCGTGCTCAATTCTTAACCAGCACTAAAGGTAATGGTATCATGAACCATGTGTACCATGGGTATGCACCGTTCAAAGGCGATATTCCAAGCCGTACGCGCGGCGCTTTGGTAGCTTTTGAAGACGGCGAAACAACTCCTTACGGTTTGAACTCCGTACAGGATCGCGGTACTTTATTCGTAGGTCCTAACGAAGCGGTTTACACCGGTCGCATTATCGGTGAAAACTCTCGTGAAACTGACATGGATGTTAACCCATGTAAGAAAAAACATGTTACCAACATGCGTTCCAGCTCCTCTGACGAAGCTGTTCGTTTGACACCGCCTCGTATTTTCAGCTTGGAACAGGCTTTGGAATGGATTAATGACGACGAATTGGTAGAAGTAACACCGCACAGCATTCGCATGCGTAAAACTATTTTGGATCGTGCTGCCCGTGCTAAAGCAGCTAAAAACGCTCGCTAAGCGATACTATGAGTTGGTGGCAGCGACGGTCGTCGCGTAAGACACAGTCGAAGACATATGAATTACGAATAGCCGGTGAGCTTATACCGTATACGGTGACGTGGAAGGCTGTCAAAAACATGAACCTCCGCGTCATGCCGGACGGCACGGTCAAGGTATCGGCACCGTGGCGTATGCCCGCTCAAACCGTTACTCAATTTGTATCGGAGCATGAAGGGTTTATCGATAAAGCCCGGCAACGCTTCAAAGATCATCAAGCTAAACAGGCTGATGTGAGACCGTATCAGTATGAAACAGGCGAATTGTTTACCATTCTGGGCTATGAAGCTCATTTGACAGTGGCACCGGCAAAACTCCATCATGCACCTTACGTGACTTGGAGTGAATCGGAACCCGCGAATATTTATATGTTTGTCAAACCGCATAGCACAGTGACTGAACGAGCGGCGTTAATGGCGGATTTCTGGGAGCATTTGGTAGAAGATGTAGTGAAAGATATGCGTGATCGTATTTATCATCGCTATATTGCAGCCGGTTATGATGTGCCCTATCCAAAACTTCGTATTCGCGAAGCGAAAACTCGCTGGGGTTCCTGCTCGCTTGTGACCGAGCGGATAATGATCAATCAGAAATTATTGATGGGACCTCGTTTGTTCTTAGAATATGTAATGATTCATGAGTTTGCCCACTTTATTCAACCGAACCATTCCGCTCGCTTTTGGCAGGTAGTGGCTGAATTTATGCCCCAGTGGCAGATGGTGCGTCGTGAATTGACTCATTATTTTCGAGGTCGTTAACGAATATTCCCGTTCGCCGGAAGGCTATTTCATAGTAATGTTTGATAATTAAGCAGTACGACTTCCAACTTATGATATAATTAAATAAGGTACAGATACAGTAAAAGGACTGACCTCGGGGTCGGTCCTTTTTATATAATTTTGATTGAGGAGGGAACCATGAAACCATTTGTTCATTTGCATAGCCACACTGAATACAGCTTGCAGGACGGCATTAGTCGCCTGCCGCAAATGGTAGCCCGTGCCAAAGAACTCAACATGCCCGCTTTGGCGATTACGGACCATGGTAACATGTGTGGTGCCATTTATTTTTATAAAGAAGCAAAAAGTGCGGGGATAAAGCCGATTATCGGCTGCGAAGTGTATGTCACGACGGGCAGCCGTTTTGATAAAGACGCAAGTCGGCAAGAGCGATTGAAACATTTGATTTTGCTGGCTGAGACCATGGAAGGCTATCAGAATTTGACTAAAATCGTATCCCGTGGTTTTACGGAGGGGTTTTACCGCAAACCTCGTGTTGATCACGCATTATTAAAAGAACACAGTAAAGGTATCATCGCCTTGAGTGCCTGTATTCAAGGGGAAATTCCACAATGTGTATTGCAGGATAATCCGGAAGGGGCCAAACGAGCACTGGAAACCTATTTAGATATTTATGGCAAGGATAATTTCTTTTTAGAAATACAGAATCACGGCTTACCCGCCGAAGTGAAAGCGCAGGAAGCACTCATTCAGTTAGCCAAAGAGTATGGCGTAGGCTTGGTATGCTCCAATGACTTTCATTATGTATTAAAAGAAGATGCGGATGCGCAAGATATTAAGGTCTGCATTGCGACCGGCGCCAAAGTGGCTGAGACGGATCGACTTAAATTCCCGAACGATGAGTTTTATATGAAGAGCGGCGACGAAATGGCGGAATTATTCAGTCATATTCCGGGTGCCATGGAAAATACCTTGGCCATTGCGGACCGTTGTAATGTGGAATTTAATTTTGATGAGCATCATTTGCCTCATTTCGATGTGCCGGAAGGGGAAACGGCGACTACCTATTTGCGTCATTTGTGTGAAAAAGAAGTGCCGCGACTGTACGGTACGATGACACCGGAGCTGAAAGAACGGCTTGATTATGAACTCGCCGTTATTGCCCAAATGGGTTTTGACGATTATTTCCTCATCGTGTGGGATTATGTGCGTTACGCTCGTGAGCACGACATTTTAGTAGGGCCCGGTCGTGGTAGTGCGGCCGGTTCCGTGGTGGCGTATCTGCTCGGCATCACCGGCCTTGATCCGCTTAAATATAATTTACTCTTCGAACGCTTTTTGAATCCGGAACGTGTCAGCATGCCTGATATTGATATTGACTTCTGTTATGAAAAACGCGGTAAGGCTATCGAATATGTAACGGAAAAATACGGTCAAGCTCGGGTGGCTCAGATTATCACCTTCGGTACGGAAGCGGCGCGCGCCGTTATTCGCGATGTGGGCCGCGTGCTCGATCACCCGTTGCCTGAAGTGAACCGCCTGGCTAAGATGATACCCAATGAATTGGGCATTACGCTCGACAAAGCGTTGAAGGGTAAAGATTTAAAGCAGCTCTATGATACGGATCCGAAGGTTCGTGAACTCTTTGATTATGGCCGTAAACTGGAAGGTATTGTGCGCAACGCCTCCACTCATGCGGCGGGCGTCGTGATTTCGGCGGCGCCGTTGGAAGACCATGTGCCGATTCAGAACTCCAATGACGCGGGTTTTGTTACGCAGTATGATAAAGATAATATCGAAGAATTGGGCCTTTTGAAGATGGACTTCTTGGGCCTTCGGACGTTGACTGTTATGGATGACGCGTTGAAGCTCATTAAAGCTAATCGCGGCATTGATATTGACCTCGATAAAATTCCCCTTGACGACAAGGCAGCGTGTGACCTCTTAACCCGCGGTGATACGCCGGGCGTATTCCAGCTTGAATCGGATGGGATTACTAAGCTCGTTATGGATTTACGACCGGAGCATTTTGAGGACCTCATTCCTTTGGTTGCTTTGTATCGTCCGGGGCCTTTGGGCAGCGGCATGGTGGAAGATTTTATTAAACGCCGTCACGGGGAGATGGAAATTACCTATTTACATCCGTTGTTGGAACCGATTTTGAAGGATACCTTCGGGGTTATTTTGTACCAAGAACAGGTTATGCAGATTGCCTCCGCCATGGGTGGTTTCAGTCTCGGACAAGCGGATTTAATGCGCCGTGCCATGGGTAAAAAGAAAGAATCCGTCCTTAAAGCGCAACGGGAATCCTTCATTGCCGGATCGGTGCAAAATAACATTCCGGAAGCTATTGCCAATGAAGTGTTCGATTTGCTTGTATACTTTGCGGGCTACGGTTTTAACAAATCCCACAGTGCGGCCTACGCTTATATTGCGTACCAGACGGCCTATTTGAAGGCTCATTATTATCCTGAATTTATGGCGGCTACCATGAGTAGTTTCATGACCAACGTGGATAAACTGACGTATTATATTAATGACTGTAAAAAGCGCGGCGTCGAAGTGCTGGGCCCTGATATTAATTACGGGGAACAGGCTTTTGCCGTACAGAACGGTGCTATTCGTTTCGGTTTGGGTGGCGTTAAGAGCGTAGGCGATAATGCGGTGGAACAACTCTTAGCAGAGCGCCACCGGAACGGTTTATACAGCTCCATTCTTGATTTTTGCAAACGGGTCGATGCGCGCGTGGTAAATAAACGCTTACTGGAAAGCTTAATTCGTTGCGGCGCCATGGACAGCTTTAAGGAAAACCGCAATCAGCTCCTCGCCATGTATGAAGGAGCGCAGAGTTTGGGACAGCGCCTTCAAAAAGAAGAAGCCCGCGGCACTATGAGCCTTTTCGGTGATGAACCGTCCGTGGCGGAAACCATTGAAGTGCCAAAGCTCGACGATTTGACCATGGATGAAAAATTGCGCGATGAAAAAGAATATACCGGTTTTTATATTTCCGGCCATCCTCTTAATTCCTATGAAGCTGAATTAAAAGGTCTTTTCGAAGTGGGTAAACTTAATGAAAATCCGGAACAATACGATAAACAGGAAGTGACCGTAGGGGGCCTCATTGTAGAGAAAACCGATCGAATTACGCGGCGCAATGATGTGATGTCCATTATTCGGCTCGAAGATTTTTCCGGATCCGCGTCTATCGTCGTCTTCCCACAAAAGTTTCAGCAGTATCAGGCCATGCTGGCCGTAGATATGGCGGTACGCATTTCGGGCCGGATTGATGCGGATGAAAAAGGCGTACAGATTATTGCCGATACGATTAAGCCGTTAAAAGTTAATTACGATACGGCCAAGCGTATTGTTATTCATATTCGTCCCGGTTTTGACACGGCCGAGGCCAGTAATGCGTTGAAAAAATTACTCCTGAAAGCAACCGGGACGGTACCGGTCACCTTTTATTTACATCGTCAACGGAAACGCATTGATGTAGCCAAAGAATACTATTTTGCCCCCGGGACTGAAATATGCCGGGCGGTGGAAGAAATTTTAGGCCCCGATAGTGTAGAAATACTTTAATTGATTAGTGTATAATGGTTACTATGAAGGGAAAACATAGGCTTTATTCCAATCCATTATGAGTGAGGTATTTACTATGAAAAAGACTAAAATTGTTTGTACCATTGGACCGAGCACTGATGCGCCCGGCGTATTGGAACAGATGCTACAGGCCGGTATGAACGTAGCACGCTTCAATTTTTCACATGGCTCTTATGACGAACATACGAAACGTATGGAAGCGGTGCGCGCTGCTTCGAAGAAAACCGGTATTCCGGTAGCACTTATGCTTGATACCAAAGGCCCTGAAATTCGTTTAGGTCATTTTAAAGACGGCAAAGTAATGCTTGAAGCGGGTAAACCGTTTACACTTACTATGCGCGATATTGAAGGGGATGCTACCATTTGTTCGGTTAACCATAAAGGCTTAGTGGATGACGTTAAAGTAGGGTGCGAAATTTTATTATCCGACGGTTTGGTTACCTTGCAGGTAGAAAAAATCGAAGGCACCGAAATTTACACGACAATTAAAAACAACGGACCTATGAGCGATCGTAAACGCGTAGCCGTACCGGGCATTCCACTCAGCTTGCCACCGGTTTCGGAAAGCGATATGGCAGATTTGCGTTTCGGTTGCCAAATGGATGTGGACTATGTAGCCGCTTCCTTTATGCAGCGCGGCACTGATGTAGTGGCTATTCGCCGCATTTTGGAAGAAGAAGGCAAAGATATTAAAATCATTTCCAAGATTGAAAATGAAGAAGGTATCAATAATTTAGATGATATTTTACGCATGTCCGACGGCCTCATGGTAGCTCGTGGTGACCTTGGCGTTGAAATTCCTGCTGAAGAAGTACCGGTTCTTCAGAAGATGATGATTACTAAATGTAACAAAGCCTCGAAGCCTGTAATTACGGCCACTCAAATGTTGGAATCTATGACGAATAACCCTCGCCCTACACGTGCCGAAGCCAGTGACGTAGCGAATGCTATTTTGGATGGTACTGATGCGGTAATGCTGTCCGGCGAAACGGCAGGCGGCAAATATCCGGTGGAAGCGGTTCAAACGATGGCACGCATTGCGGAAGTAACGGAACATTCTACTTTGTATTGCAATATTGAACATCCCTTTGCAGCCGATACGGTGCAAACAACGGATGCTATCAGTGTGGCTACCGTAACGGTGGCTAAGAATCTTGATGCGGCGGCCATCATTACTTGTACCGAAACGGGTAAAACGGCTATGAGTATTTCCCGTAACCGTCCGCGCGCTAAAATTTTAGCGGTTACCCCGCATGAAGCTACGGTTCGCCGTGTGCAGTTATACTGGGGGGTTGAAGCCGTGCTTGGTGCCGGCCATGAAAATTCCGATGAAATGGTATACAGTGCGATTACGTCGTCCTTGGCTGAAAATCATATTGAATCCGGCGATTTGGTTGTTATCACCGCCGGGGTACCATCCGGTAAGGCCGGTACGACCAACATGATTCGTGTACATGTAGTAGGCAAAGCCGTATTAAGTGGCAATGGTGTAGGTAAAGGTGCCGCTACGGGCCGTGTTTGCCTCGCTTATAATGCTGAAATGGCAGGGCAGAGTTTCCGCGATGGCGATGTGTTGGTAGTTCGTACGTTAGAACCTGAATTAATGCCATTTGCTAAACGAGCCGGTGCTATTATTGCGGCTGAAGACGGCTATACTTCGGCGGCTGCTATTGCCGGGATTAACTTCGGTATTCCCGTAATTTTAGGTGTAAGAAATGCAGAAACTGTAATTAATAATGGTGAAGTTGTAACTGTCGACGGCTCCCGCGGTAAAGTATTTGAAGGCATTGCCAACGCACGCTAATTGTATTGCTAGTGCGTATTAAGGTATTGCTGAGGCATGCTGAATAGGTAGTGACGTAAATCTTGCTTGTGTCAAGGTGAGTGGCACAAGCAAGATTTTATATTAAGAGGCCGATTTGAGCCGTGACAGATTTGATTGAGGAGGTATATATGAACTATTCAATGCCCGTGAATGCGGATCAATCTGTAATTTCGCAGATTGTAGCGCGTAAATTGCGCAACTCCATGCTCTGGATGGGCTGGGGAATTTTGACAACATTTGTTACTATGTTGGCAGCTTTATTTAACCCTCAATGGCTTTCATTGGCTGTTTCCAACTACAATATTTTGTTGATCTTGGAATTGGGTGCGGTCTTCTTATTCAGTGCGCGGCAGATGTCGGCCAGCTTGACTACGCTGAAAAGCATGTTCTTTATTTACTCTATTTTAAATGGCCTTACATTGGCGGCCTTAAGTATGGTGTACGGTACGACGGCGTTCTTTTATGCTTTTGTGGGGACGTTGGCGTTTTTCGGTACCTTTGCGGTTATCGGCGGTGTGGTTAAACGTGACTTAACATCGTGGACGACCTATTTGTTAGGTGCTGTTATTGCGCTTATTATCGTGAGCTTGCTTAATGTTTTCGTATTCCAAAATGGTTTCGTTAATTTAGCCCTCGGTGCTTTCGGTGTGATTATCTTCACGATTTTTACGGCCGTTGATGTGAATCGTATTAAAGGGATATTGACCACGGTAGCCCTTGAAGATGACGAAGTGTTGGAACGGGTTGAATTAATCGGCGCGTTAATGTTGTACTTGGATTTCATTAATATCTTCTTATCCTTATTGCGGTTTTTCCGTAGAGACTGAGGAGGGATTTAATGGATGAACGGGAATGGCAAACTTTTGTAACAGTTGTGGAAGAAGGCAATATTACAAAAGCCGCTGAAAAACTATTTCTATCCCAACCGGCGTTGAGTTATCGTCTGCGCCATTTGGAAGAAGACTTGGGGAGTCCGTTATTACTTCGTACCAGTGAAGGGATTACGTTGACGCCTCAAGGCGAAGTCTTTCATGCTTACTGCCGTCGCATGCTCCAGGAAATGGAAAGCTTGAAGCAGGCTATCGGTGAGATGAGCGGAGAGATACAAGGGACTTTAAAAATTGCTTCGTCCATCAACTTCGCGGACTATCAGTTGCCGCATTTATTGGGTAAATTTACGAAGCAATATCCCAATATTCATATCCAAGTAAAAACCGGGCACAGCTCCCATGTAAATAAGATGTTTAACAGCGGGGAAGTGGCCGTAGCAATCGCTCGGGGCAATCATAAAGAAGCAAGCAGCAGTATTAAGCTCTTTGAAGAGCCTTATTGCTTGGTTTATAAAGATCCGGTTACAATTGATGAGTTGGCGGATTTGCCGCTCATTCAATATCGTTCGGACGGTTCGATTACTACCGTTCTTGATACATGGTGTAATGAAAATCTACCGAAAAGTCATGAAGCGGCTATGGAGATGGACTCTATGGTTACTTGTCGTCACTTCGTGCGTGAAGGTCTCGGTTGGTCAATCTTGCCGTATTTAGGGCTTGGTTCCTGCAAAGATGAAGGAATCTATGTGGAACCGATTTATCAGAAAGACGGCAAGCCTTGGGTGCGCAGTACGTTTTTATACTTCAATGAAGTGAGTGATAAATTAATTGCCGTTAAAACGTTTATAGATTATGTACAAGAATATTATAAAGATAATTCACCGGTAACGATACAGTTTTAACGACGTTTCGTAGACAGGTGTAAACTTGTGTTGAACGAATCTTACGTTTTACTTTTTGTAAAGCCCAAAAGAACTTTTTCTTATATGGAAATTGCAAATGCAGTGATAATTTTTAAGAATCTTTTTGCTAAATGCAAAAAGATTCTTTTTTTATGCGTATTTATAACACATTACTAAATGTAATCTATGGAATGAAAAAATGTGTATAAAAAATTTATACAGTATATAACGGCTTTTTATTATCTTTATATGATGAAGGTAGATATAATGTTTTTAGAAGTAAGAGATAAAAAAATGTTTAAAATTCAAATCTAAGTTATGTAATGGCTTAAATTATTATCAGTAGTTTAAATGTTGATGTATTTCCTTAACTTTTATCGTTATTTTATTTTTCAGTAATTCGATTCGTCAGGAAAGGATGCGAAGCTATGAACAAATTAGTAAAGGCAGCGACTGTCGGTTTTGACGAAAAGCAAGATTGTCTTGTAACAGTTGAACCAATTGCGGCCGGTATTGAAGTGGAATTGACTTCCAAAGTTCAACGCCAGTATGGTAAACACATTGAAGAATTAATCGTAAGAACGGTTAAAGAAGCCGGTTATGACGGAGTAAAAGTTATTGCCGACGATAAAGCCGCTTGGGACTATGCCATTAAAGCTCGTGTACTCGGTGCCTTGGAACGCGGTTCCGAACCGAAAGCTCCGGTAGCTCACGACGAAACTCGTCCTGTAGAAGCCAAAACATTACCTTTAAGCGAAGCAGCTAAAGCACGTATTTCCCGCAGCATGATGTTTGTACCGGGCAATACTCCTAAAATGATCAACAGTGCTGACATCCACGGTGCTGACAGCTTGATGTTTGATATTGAAGACTCCATCCCTGTAACGGAAAAAGATACGGCTCGTTTGATGACGGCTGAAGCTTTAAAAAGCATGACCTTCCGTTCTGAAACGGTAGTTCGTATTAACCATCCGACTCAGACTCCTTACGGTTATGATGACCTCGATGTAATCGTACCGGCTAAACCTAACTTGATTCGTATTCCTAAAACGGAAGACGTTTCCGAAGTTGAAATCGTAGCTCGTAAGATTGAAGAAGTAGAAAAAGCAAACGGCTGGGAAGAAGGTACGATTAATATTATCGTAGCTATCGAATCCGTAAAAGGCCTTTACAATGTTCGTGAAATCTGCCACGCACCTCGCGTAGTAGGTATAGCTTTAGGCGCTGAAGATTATCGTGCCGACCTTCGTACCGGTAAACATAAACCGGCTGTTGAATTGGCATTCGCTCGTCAGTCCATCTTGTTAGCTGCCCGTGAAGCCGGCATCCGTTGTGTTGATACTGTATTCTCCGACGTTAAAGATCCTGAAGGTTTCGTTGAAGAAGTTGAATACATTAAAGCCCTCGGTTTTGACGGTAAATCTTGTATCCATCCAAGCCAGATTAAATTAGCTCACAAAGTATTCACACCGGATGAAAAAGAAATTGCTCACTCCGTAAAAGTATTGAACAGCTATGCTGATGCTTTGAAAAATAATAAAGGCGTAATCGCCGTAGACGGTAAAATGATTGACGGTCCTATCGTAGTACGTGCACAACGTATCGTGGACAAAGCACGTGCTGCCGGGATTAAAGTAGAAGTAGATGA
The DNA here is from genome assembly GCF_003992115.1 of Veillonella ratti. Lineage (GTDB taxonomy): Bacteria > Bacillota > Negativicutes > Veillonellales > Veillonellaceae > Veillonella_A > Veillonella_A ratti. The sequence continues at coordinate 30,667 of NZ_RQUX01000005.1, read as the reverse complement.
AGGAGCTGAAATCAATGTTAAATAAAGCAAATCGCGAAATTCCAATGAATATTCCGGCTCTTGAAGGCCGTGAAGTGTATCAAGGCGAGTTCGCAGTTGAGCCAAAAATGCACCGTGCCGGTCGTCCGGTTGCTAAATATAATAAAGGCGGTGCCGATAAATTATTGGCTTCCATCGACGAAGCTATTGAAAAAACCGGCTTAAAAGACGGTATGACTGTATCATTCCACCATCATTTCCGCAATGGTGACTATGTTATGAAAATGGTTATGGAACGCATTCAGGCTAAAGGCATTAAAGACATTACTGTAGCATCCAGCTCTTTGAGCCCATGTCATGACTTCTTAATCGATATGATTAAAGATGGTACCGTAACAGCTATCGAAACATCCGGTTTACGTGATGCACTCGGTAAATTCTTGACGAAAAACCCAGGCGTATTAAAACGTCCGGTAGTGATTCGTTCTCACGGTGGTCGTGCTCGTGCCATCGTTTCCGGCGAGCTTCACATCGATGTAGCTTTCATGGGCGCCCCAACTTGCGATCGTCGCGGTAACTTTACCGGCATGCAAGGTAAATCCGCTTGCGGTGCTCTCGGCTATGCTATGGTAGACTCTCATTATGCTGATAAAACAGTAGCTATTACCGATAACTTGGTTGACTATGTATATCCATATTCCGTACCTCAAACTGATGTAGATTACATCGTTGAAGTCGAAGCTATCGGCGACCCTGCAGGTATTGCTTCCGGTGCGGTTGGTTTTACTAAAAACCCAATCCAGATTAAAATCGCCGAAATGGCCGCTGAATTCTTGGATCAGGCAGGCATCATCAAAGAAGGTTTCTCCTTCCAGTTAGGTGCCGGCGGAGCTCCTTTGACAGTTGCTAAATTTATTGGCGAAAAATTGAAAGCCCAAGGTGTTAAAGCCGGTTTTGGCATCGGCGGTGCTACCGGTGTATTAGCGGGCATGTTGGAAGACGGCTTAATCGAAGCTATCTATGATACCCAAACATTTGATACTGATGCAGCAGCTTCTTTACATAAAAATGCTAACCATATCGAAATGAGTGCCTCCATGTACGCCGATCCTTGGACCGACAACATGACAAACTATCTCGACGTAGTATTCTTAGGTGCTACCGAAATCGATACTAACTTCAATGTTAACTGCATGACTGATTCCAACGGCATCCTCATGGGCGCTTCCGGCGGTCACAGTGATACAGCAGCCGGTGCTAAATGCACAGTAATTACTTGTCCGCTCGTTCGCGGTCGTTTGCCAATGATTCTCGACAACGTTCAGACAGTAATTACACCGGGTGAATCCGTAGACGTTATCGTAACTGAACGCGGTATCGCTATCAACCCTCGTCGTACCGACCTTATCGAACGCTTCAAAGATTCCAATTTGCCAATCTATACGATTGAAGAATTACAAAAATTGGCCTTCGACTTGGTAGGTAAACCTGAAGGTGTAACTGTTAGCGATAAAGACGAAGACGTAGTAGCTATTGTAGAATATCGTGATGGCACTATCATCGACGTGGTTCGTAAACCTTTAGACTAATGGCATTAATGTCTGCTCCAATCAGTAGTAATGCTGACTGTGATTAGGTAGTCGACTTTAATAAAAAGACTCCTGTGAGTGAGATTAAGTTTATTAATCTCACTCGGCAGCGAGTTGTTAACGCATTATATATTGTGATATGATAATTTTCTCATTTATTTTGTAGTCGTTTTAAAGGAGGATTTTCTCATGTTTTTAGGTTTTCTTGGCTTGATGATGATTGTTATCATCGTATGGGCCTTAATCCAATCTAAGACAAATCCGGTGCCGATCTTCGTAATCGTACCTATTATCGCGGCCGTAATTGCAGGTTTCGGTCCTGAAGATATTTATAAGTTTGTACAAACCGGTGTATCTAAAACCTGGTCTACTGCGGTATTATTTATTTTCTCTATCGTATACTTCTCGTTAATGAGTGACGTTGGTTTATTTGACCCATTGGTTAACTACTTGGCTAAAAAAGCCGGTAACAACATTATGTTGGTAACCATTGCTACAGCTATGATTGCTGTAATCGGTCACTTGGATGGTGCGTTGGCTTCCACATTGTTAATTACAATCCCTGCTATGTTGCCAATCTATAAGAAATTGCACATTCGTCCGGTTGTATTAGTTTGTATCATCGGTGCTGCTATGAGTATCATGAACTTGGTACCATGGGGTGGTCCGGTAGCTCGTACCGGCGTTGTATTGAACGCTGACGTAAACGCTTTGTGGCAGGAATTGATTCCATTGCAAGGTGTTGGCCTTGTAATCTTAATAGTATTTGCCGCTTACATGGGCATAGTTGAAAAACGCCGCGGTGCGGGCCTTAACCCTACCGGCGAAGCTGCTTTGCTCGATTCTTCTATCGTACCGGCTGACAGCAATGCTACTACTGAAGATATTGAAGCTATGAAACGTCCTAAATTGTTATGGTTCAACGGTCTTTTAACTTTAGTTGTTATCTTGTTACTCTGCTTCACGAAGATTCCTTTGTACGGTGCGTTCATGTTCGGTTTGGCTATTGCCTTAATCGTTAACTTCCCGGGCGCTAAAGCGCAGGCTAAAGCTATCAAAATGCATGCTGATACGGCTTTAACAATGCCTATGATCTTGTTGGCATCCGGCGTATTCCTCGGCGTTTTGAGCGGTACTAAAATGATGGATAACATGGCTACTATGTTAATCGCTCTTGTTCCTGATTTCTTAGGACCACATTTACAGACTGTATTCGGTATCCTCGGTGTACCTATCGGTATGTTGCTTGGTACTGACTCCTACTTCTTCGGCTTGGTACCATTGGCTATCAGCGTAGGTGAAAAATTCGGTGTAAACCCTCAGGACATGGCTATGGCTATGTTGATTTCCAAAAACTACGGCGTATTGGTAACTCCACATGCTGCAACTACATTCTTGGCTTGCGGCTTGGCCGGTATCGAAATTAAAGATATGTTGAAATTCTGTGCTCCACGTCTTTTCGTAATGTCCTTAATTTCCTTGGCTTGCGGTGCTATGTTAGGTTTATTCCACATCTAAGCCGTCAGGTTATGGTGAGGAATTATTAATAAAAACATAATATAATGCAAATAAAAAACGACGGCGCTCCTTCGGGAGCGGCGTCGTTTTGTTATGAGCGCTTAGTCGTAGTATCTGGGCTGAGCTGTACACGCACATAGTCGTAATAAAAAGCTGCGAATCGAATTCAATCCGCAGCTTTTATTTTGCATTTATGTTTAGTTTTTCTATGCCTAACCACTGAGGTGTGCGTGATTAAGGCGTTTCATTACTCATAATACTTTCGTCCGGTTTTAACGGGAACGGAACATTACCCGGATTGCTGTTGAAATCTTTCAGTGATGGTTTAGTGGGCTCTGCTTGAGGGACCGTTATTTCCGGATGTATCCATTCCAACTGCATGAGGCGCCACTGGAGATTATCGATTTCCTTGCGCAATATCCATATATCTTTTTCCGCTTCTTTTAAACGGGCTGCATGGGCGTTACTGATATGTTCCAGATTAGTGATACGATAGTCGAAGCTGTCCGAATCACTCATATTGTGTTGACCGTAAACCTGGGAGGCCAACTCATCGATTTGTGCCTGTTGGTAGGCTATATAACCGGCCATGGCGATAATAATGAGGCAGAGCCAAAAGCCGGTCTTTTTTACCGTTTGCAACAAATAGTTGCCTATATTCTTAATTCTTTGATGGCGAGGGCGTTCCTCACTCATAGCGCTTATTTCCCTTCAGTTGCAATAGAACCGCTTGGCAACGGCAATTTAGCCGTTACGAAGTCAAGCCACAAGCGGGACGCATGAGATAAATAATGACCTTTTTTCCAGATTACATATAAAGTATGAGTAATTTCAGGGCGAACCAACGGACGAACCACTACGCTGGTTCCAACTTTAGTGTTTTCACCTTTAGTAGGGCAGAGGCGGCTAGGCAATAAAGCGATAGCCAAGTGAGCCCCTACAGTCTGAAGCATGAGATCGCGCTGGCTGGTTTCGAAGACGATGTGCGGTTGGAAGCCGGCATGTTTACAAGATTTAACAACTTCATCATGAAGATTGAAATCATCTTTGTGGAGTACGAAGGATTCTTCGGACAACATATCAAGGGAGATTTCTTTTTCTTTAGCGAGCGGGTTATCGCGCGGTAAGATTACGCACAACGGATCGCTGGTGAGGTAGAACGATTCAAATTCTTTAGGATTTGGTTTCGTACAAATAATACCGATGTCGATAAGACCTTCTTGGACACTAAGTTCGATTTTCTTGGAACCGTGTTCATATAATTCCAATTCAATCTGCGGATAAGCACGTTTAAATTCGCCCAAGAGCTGCGCAAAAATCGGTGCATCCGTAATCGGTGGTAAACCGATGAGAATAGAGCCTTGTTCCAAACGAAATTCGTTCTCAAAATCTACTTTTAAATGCTCAAACATAAATACAACCCGTTTGGCATGTGTTAAGAAAATAGTGCCGCCGTCAGTTAACTCTACAGATTTGGCATTACGCATGAACAAAACGACGCCCAATTCATCTTCCAAAGCCTTGATGGTACGGCTGATGGCGGACTGGGAAATATGCAGATTGCGAGCTGCCTTACTGAAGCTTTTTTGATCGGCTACTTCTACAAAGTACTTTAAATGATGAAAATCCATAATACACCTCGACTAGTTAAATAATATATGAAAAACTCGAAGCTGCTTTTCAAGAATGAGTTATAGTCATACCTTGAACCAAATGGAGCGGTTAAGGGGGCAAAAAATATCTTATTGAAAAGCATTCGCAATATTGAGAACCTATGAAAAAATATCAACTCAACATCTCATAATTAGCAAGCCCGATACGCCTCTTTCAGTTGCTATATGCACGTTATAATTGTATAATTAAAGCATGAGGCTATATCGAATTGTTATTTTAGGAATGAAATAGGTCCTCCAAATGCAAAAGAGTTTTAATAACTATTATATTATTACATTTTTGCAAGATAGGCAATGCTTTTACGAAAAATACGACAAAGAATGCATTAAATTTAACGTCCTTTGTTGCTTAGAATGTAGAAGCAATGCGAATTAGAAGCGATTTGCCAATATGTATGTCAAAAATTTATACGCGGTATAAAATTAAATCCTATAGTGTATTCATTATACTATAGGGTCTTATCGTGCGTTTATGCAGTAATCGACATAGATATGCGCTAGGTGCGGGGGAATTTGTTCCTGAGATAATAAGGGTAAGCAAGTGTAAAACTCATTCTTAATGCTTAAGGAGGCTTTTTTAACATGCGTAAAATGAAAACTATGGACGGCAACCAGGCTGCGGCTCACGTTGCATACGGTTTTACTGAAGTAGCAGCGATTTTCCCAATCACTCCGTCTTCTCCAATGCCGGAACACGTTGATGACTGGGCTGCAACAGGTCGTAAAAACATTTTCGGCCATACAGTACAGGTTGTAGAAATGCAATCTGAAGCCGGTGCTGCCGCTGCTGTACACGGTTCCTTACAAGCAGGTGCTTTAACAACTACATTCACTTCCTCTCAAGGTTTATTGTTAATGCTCCCTAACTTGTACAAAGTAGCCGGTGAATTATTACCGGGCGTATTCCATGTAGCAGCTCGTGCTCTTGCTGCACACGCATTGGCCATTTTCGGTGACCACCAGGACGTTATGGCGTCTCGTGCCGCAGGTTGTGCAATGCTTTCCGAAGCATCCGTACAGGAAGTTATGGACCTTTCCCCTGTAGCTCACTTGACAGCTATTAAAACTCGCGTACCTTTCATCAACTTCTTCGATGGTTTCCGTACTTCTCATGAAATTCAGAAAATTGAAGTTCTTGACTATGACGAATTAAAACCATTAGTAGATATGGAAGCAGTTGAAGAATTCCGCAAACGCGCTTTGAATCCTGATGCTCCTGTAACTCGCGGTACTGCTGAAAACCCTGATATTTACTTCCAGCATCGCGAAGCTTCCAACCCATTCTATCTTGAAGTTCCTAACGTAGTAGAACACTACATGGCTGAAATCAACAAAATTACCGGCCGTAACTACCAGTTGTTCAACTACCATGGTGCTCCTGATGCTACTGACGTTATCGTAGCTATGGGTTCCAGCTGCCAAGTAGTAGAAGAAACAGTTGACTACTTGAACAAACAAGGCCGCAAAGTTGGTATGGTAACAGTTCACTTGTTCCGTCCATTCGCTACCGATCGTTTCGTAGCTGCTTTGCCTAAGACAGTAGAACGCGTTGCTGTATTAGACCGCACTAAAGAACCTGGTGCTTTGGCTGAACCTTTATTCCTCGACGTACAAGCTGCTTTAGTACAGAACGACATTAATGCTAAAGTATATGGCGGTCGTTACGGTTTGAGCTCCAAAGACGTTATCCCTGCCGACATCGTGTCTGTATTCGATAACATGCTTGCTGACGCTCCTAAACGTTTCTTCACTTTGGGCATCGAAGACGATGTAACCAACTTGTCCTTGAAACGTGCTGAAGGCGTATCTGTTACTGCAGAAGGCTTAACAGGCTGCAAATTCTGGGGCTTCGGTTCTGACGGTACTGTAGGTGCCAACAAATCCGCTATCAAAATCATCGGTGACCACACTGATATGTATGCTCAAGCATACTTCGACTATGACTCCAAAAAATCCGGTGGCGTAACGATGTCTCACCTTCGTTTCGGTAAGACTCCTATCAACAAACCTTACCTCGTAACCGAACCTGAATTCATCGCTTGTCATCGTCAGTCCTATGTTCATGAATATGACCTCCTTCGCGGTATCAAAAAAGGCGGTACATTCCTCTTGAACTGTACTTGGACTCCTGAAGAATTAGAAGAAAAATTACCTGCAAAACTTCGTCGTACCATTGCTGAAAAAGAATTAAACTTCTACATCATCAATGCTGCTGAAATTGCTCGTGAAATCGGCTTAGGCGGCCGTATCAACATGATTTGTCAGTCTGCATTCTTCAAATTGACAAACATTATCCCTGTTGATAAAGCTATTGAATACCTTAAAGATTCCGTAGAAAAAACTTACGGTAAAAAAGGTCAGAACGTTGTTGACATGAACAACGCTGCTATCGACAAAGGCGTTGACGCTCTTGTTAAAATCGACGTTCCTGCATCTTGGAAAGACGCAGTTGACAACGGTGAAAAAGCAGTTAAACCTGGTTGCCAGTCTTGCCCAAGCTATGTAGAAAACATTGCTAAACCTGTAAATGCTCAAGCAGGTTATGATTTACCTGTAAGTACTTTCACAGGTTTCGAAGATGGTACTTTACCTGCCGGTACTGCTGCTTATGAAAAACGTGGTGCTGCTCTCTTCGTTCCACACTGGATCAAAGAAAACTGTATCCAATGTAACCAATGTGCGTTCGTATGTCCGCACGCAACTATCCGTCCTGTATTGGCAACAGCTGAAGAAGTAGCTGCCGGTCCTGACAACTTCGAAGCAATCCCAGCTTTAGGTGCTAAAGATCTTCAATTCCGTATTGCTGTATCTCCACTTGACTGCTTAGGTTGCTCCAACTGTGTAAATATCTGTCCTTCCCCTAAAGGCAAAGCTATTGAAATGCGTCCTATCGACGGCGAAATGGAATTTGCTGAAACTTGGGATTATGCAGTTAAATTACCTGTAAAACCAAACCCAATGAAGAAAGAAACTGTTAAAGGTAGCCAGTTCGAAACTCCACTTCTCGAGTTCTCCGGAGCTTGCGCAGGTTGTGGTGAAACTCCATATGCTCGTTTGATTACTCAATTGTTCGGTGATCGTATGGTTATTGCTAATGCTACCGGTTGTTCCTCCATCTGGGGTGCTTCCATGCCTGCATCTCCATACACTACTAACCAAGCCGGCTTTGGTCCTGCATGGGCTAACTCCTTGTTCGAAGACAACGCTGAATACGGCTATGGTATGTTAATCGGTGCTAATAAAGTTCGCGCTCAGTTGGCTGAAACTGCTCAAACAATTGCTGAAAATGCAGCTCCAAGCTTGAAAGAAGCTATTGAAAACTGGGTGGAAGCTAAAGACCAGGGCGAAGGTTCCCGTGAACGCGTTGCCGCTTTAGTTAAAGAATTGGAAGCAGCTGAACAAACTCCTGAAGTTAAAGAAATGTTGGCTAAGAAACAATACTTAGTTAAACGTTCCCAGTGGATCTTCGGTGGTGACGGTTGGGCTTACGATATCGGTTTCGGTGGTCTTGACCATGTATTGGCTTCCGGCGAAGACATCAACGTATTCGTATTCGATACCGAAGTTTACTCCAACACCGGTGGTCAGTCTTCTAAATCCACTCATACAGCTGCCGTAGCTCAGTTCGCTGCCAGCGGTAAACGTACTAAGAAGAAAGACCTTGGCATGATGGCTATGTCTTACGGTTACGTATATGTAGCTCAAGTATCCATGGGTGCTGATAAGAACCAGTTGATGAAAGCTATTACCGAAGCTGAAGCATATCCAGGTCCATCCTTGATTATCGCTTACGCTCCATGTATCAACCATGGTATTAAAGGCGGTATGGGTAACGCTCAGGAAGAACAACGTCGTGCTGTTGCAGCCGGTTACTGGGATCTCTATCGTTACAACCCAGCTCTTAAAGAAGCAGGCAAAAACCCATTCAGCTTGGATTCCAAAGAACCAACTGAAAACTTCCGTGATTTCTTAATGAACGAAGTTCGTTATGCATCCTTGAAGAAAGCTGCTCCTGAAATGGCTGAAGAATTGTTCGCTAAAACTGAACGTGACGCTATTGAACGTCGTAAGAGCTATGTACGCCTTCAAAAAGGTTTTGACGAAGTACAATAATAAAAATTTAGGTTTTGACTGTTAGCCAAGCAATTGTGAGGTTACCGCCTAGCGGTAAACAGTGAGACCTGTAATACAAAACCGCAAGGGTTTCTTAGAAGCCCTTGCGGTTTTTGTATGTTACTTTGTAAGATTTAGCCCTTATTTACTTATACAACCATACCAAAAAAGCGGTTTGAAGCTACGAGTGAGCTTCAAACCGCTTTTATTATATTTCATCATCAGTCACAGCGTTAGTACCACGCGTACCGGTTCGAATCCGCATAGCATCTTCCACGTCATATACAAAAATCTTACCATCACCAACTTCGCCGGTCTGCAAAGTATCGCGGGCCGTATCCATTACCAGATCGACCGGTATATCACAGACAACAGTTTCAACTTTTACCATAGGCACTAGATTTACGGTATATTCTTTCCCGCGATATACTTCGGTATGTCCTTTTTGCAAACCACAGCCAAATACCTGAGACACCGTCATACCTTGAACGCCTATACGATTCAAAGCTTCTTTTAGATCTTCTAATTGTTCTGCGCGGGCTATTATATCTACTTTTTTCATCCGTTTCACGCTACCACATCCTTTGTATGTTAATTAACAGTATTGTATTGTTGGTAAACTATTTTTTATGAAAACCAACCTAAACCAGTGAATGGTGATCGGACGTAATAAAACGGCCGCTACTTTTAAATTCAGACTGATTATATGCTTCTTCACCATGTTCACTAATATCAACACCTAAAGATTCAGCACCGATGCTGACACGCATATCCATAAAGAGGCTGACTACTTTAAAGATGATAACAGTGCCGATAACAGAAAAGAGAACAGCAGCAGGGCATGCGGCAAGGCTGTATTATAAGGGGAATGGTCTATATTGCTAATTTGAATGGCGCGTCATATAATATGAGTAACTAACAAGTGAGTGTGTAATACGTTTGTTGGGAGGTAGTTATATGAAAGTTTCAAAGCGAACAAAAACATGGTTAGTAGCTGCTGTATGTACTTTTTGCTTAGGTTACGGTCAAAGTCAGGCGACCATAACCGATACGGTAAATTATTTGCCACCTACAGTAGTACTCAGTGATGAAGTAACCTATGCAGGTAACGGTCAGTTGTGGCCAACCTTGAAGCATGACGGCGTTGCCATGGCTGATAGCGCTGTAAAAGGGGAAGATGCCAATGCACTTAAAGAGATAAATCGCGCCATTGCCATTGTGCAAACTAAGGGCGGCTATGGTCTCTTGGACTCAAAAGGTGAATATGTTGTTCAACCGGCCTATAAAACGGTAAATAGTGCTAACCGCGGTCATGAATTGGTGTTCAGTAATCCGAAAGAAAAAACAGCCGTAGGGGTTAAATTGGATGCACCTATGATTAAGCGCCAAGGCTATGCCTCCGATTTGTATTTTCCGTTTAAGGATGAAAGCACTAAACGGTATGGTTTTAAAAATGTAAGTGATCAAATCGTAATCGCACCGAAGTATAAAGATGTAGTGGCTTCGTTCAGCGAAGACCGAGCTTTTGTAAAAACGGAAAAAGGCCAGATTGTGGGCATTGACGGTACGGGCAGTGAGCTCTTTACGGTGGCGGCCGATTATGTATCGCCGTATAATGACGGATTAGCGCAAATAGAACGGCGAGCATCCGGCTTTAATTTATTTGGAGGCTTTGGCGGCCTTGCCATTGGCGGTATTTTCGGCGGCGGTGACAGCGGCCTTGGTATCGGCATCGGCGTTGGTCATGGTCACGGCGGTTATTTTGGCTGGGGCGATTATGACGACGGCTTTTTCGGCTTCGGTGGTGTTGAAGTGGCGCGCGATAAGGTAAAGCGCGGTTATATCGATCGTGACGGCCGCATTGTAGTGGACAGTAAACTGGACTATGTATATCCGATGATGCCATTCGGGACCATTATCGAAAACGACAATCAGTTGGCTGTTGTGGATAAAAAAGGTAACTTCCTCATTCCGTTCGGTGACTATACGTTTGAAGGGATTAATCTTTCCGATTCGTATATTGCCCTTAAGAATAAGCATACGGAAAAACGAGGCGTGCTAAACTATTTAACGAACAAGAATGTGCTGCTGTTTATTTACGATGGCATTGATTTTATGAATGATAGCTATATCGTGGCCACGACGGCAGATAACAAGCGGGTGTATAAAATGGAGCCGGCTCGTACAGAAATGTTTAGCTTATCCAAGGGGGCTAAACATACCTATTACGGTGCCGAAGGATATGCCTGGGTTACGGGCGATTCGCTTTTAGGTGATGGTTTTACAGGGTATAAAATCATCGATAAAACAGGTCAGGTAGTCTATGAAGCCAAGGATATCAAAATCCAGAAAGTCTCTAATTTTATCGGCGATTATACAGCCGTAAAAGTAGGTGGTAAATGGGGGATTATGACGATTAACGGTCAGTGGCTCGTTGAACCGACTTACAAAGATATTCAATTTATTGTGCCTACGGGCGAAGCTGTGATGATATTCCGATAAGTTTTGTCCTATAACCCAAGTTTTGAATCGGTTAATCGATAGTCCATATAACTAAAAAAAGCTGAGGCAACGATTTGTTGCCTCAGCTTTTGTGTTTTTATGAAAATGTTATAAAATATGCATGCGCTGTGCTTCATCGAACTCATCGGTAATTTCTTTAGATGGTGGATTGTCTAAAAGGCTTACCACATAAATAGCGATGAGGGAGAACAAGAAGCCCGGCACGATTTCGTAGATACCGAACCACTCGAACTGTTTCCAAATAAGCACAGTCAAGCCACCAACCACAATGCCGGCTACGCAACCTTTTAAGGTCATGCGGCGCCAGAAGAGGGAGAGCAAAATGGCCGGACCGAAAGCGGCACCAAAGCCGGCCCACGCATAGGCTACCATGGTTAAAATGTAGCTGTTCGGATCGAGAGCGAGCCATAAGGCAATGGCGGAAATCACAAGTACCGTAATACGGCTGATAAGTACTAATTCCTGATCGCTGGTGCGATGGCCGATGATGTTTTTATACAAGTCCTGAGAAACGGAAGAGGCCGTTACCAATAACTGTCCGGAAGCGGTACTCATGATGGCAGCAAGTACTGCGGACCATATAAGACCGGCTACGAATGGCGGAAAGAGTTCTTCGTTCATAACGAGGAATACTTTTTCCACATCAGCACCGGTGAGCGGTGTGCTGAGGAATACTTTACCAACGAGACCAACCATTACGGCGGCTATAAGGGAAATAACAACCCAAACCATGGCGATGTTGGTAGCTTTCTTGAGTTCACGCGCATCGGAGATGGCCATGAAACGAACCAAGATGTGCGGTTGACCAAAATAGCCAAGCCCCCAAGCAACAGAAGAAATAATGCCGATAACTAAGGTATAAGTATCCGTTTCAGGCCCCCAGATGGAAAGACCTTGCGGGAATTCCGTGGCAATTAGATGAGCCGTATTAATCGGACCGTTCAAAGTAAAGGCTGCTGCGATAGGAATTAATAAAATCGCAAAGAACATCATGGTACCCTGAATAAAGTCGGTCCAACTTACGGCTAAGAAACCGCCCAGGAAGGTATAGAAAATAACAACACCCGCCGTAATGAGGAGGGATATATTATAATCAAGTCCGAAAATAGTGGTAAACAGTTTACCGCCGGCTACGAATCCCGATGATGTGTAGATCAAGAAGAAGATAATGATAAAGATAGCGGATACAATCGGTAAGATTCGTGAAGTGTCGCGGAAGCGGTTTTTTAAATAGTCCGGAATGGTTAAACTGTTATTGGCTACTTCCGTATGGTTGCGCAGACGCTTCGATACAAAGGCCCAGTTTAGCCAGGTACCGCCGGCAAGGCCGATGGCAATCCATATGGCTGAAATCCCGGTGCTATACGCAAAGCCCGGAAGGGCCATAAGCATCCAACCGCTCATGTCGGACGCTTCGGCACTCATGGAAGTAATCCAGGGTCCCAGTTTACGACCTCCCAGAATATAATCACTCAGATTACGTGACTTTCGATAGTAATAAATGCCAATGTACATCATCAAGCCCAGATAGATGGCAAAGGCGAGAATAATCGAGAATTGATCGTGCATACTTAGATGCACCCCCCTTTCGTAATAATAGATTCTTATATTTTAGCATAAAAATACAGTTTCTACTATATTAAAGGTGATGTGTTTTTGCTAAAAAAATGGTAAAATAATATGATATGATAATTCGGATTGGAAAGGATGTGAACGGATATGGCTCATAAACAGGCAGAGGCGGCATTGGCTCATTTCTTCGGCTATACTTCGTTCCGACCGGCGCAAGAAGTGCCGGTAGCGTCACTCTTGGCCAATAAAGATGTGATCGCCATTATGCCAACCGGTGCGGGCAAATCGATTTGTTTTCAAATTCCCGCCATACTAAAACCCGGTTTGACCATCGTTTTTTCACCGTTAATTTCCTTAATGCAGGACCAGGTAGACGGCCTTAGGATGCAAAAAATCCCGGCGGCGTATTTAAACAGCACGCAAGATAAGGATGAGTCCCTCAAGGTATTACAAGCTCTGCGACAGGGGCGCATTAAAATGTTATATTTGGCGCCGGAGCGATTAAGCTCGGACTGGTTTAGAAACTTCATCAAAGAATTGCCTATCGACCAGGTCATTATCGATGAAGCTCATTGCGTATCGCAGTGGGGCCATGATTTCAGACCTTCGTATCAGCTCATAGCACCGTTTATTGCGGAATTACCAAAGAGACCGGTTATCGGGGCCTTTACGGCCAGTGCCACGCGCGAAGTGGAAAACGATATGAAGCGCTTGCTCGGTTTAGAAAATGCTACCGTCCATGTAACCGGTTTTGACCGGCCCAATTTATCCTTCGAAGTGGTGCAACCGCAGAATAAGCTGCAATATGTGTTGCAGTTCGTGGCGGACCATGATGCGGCGAACGGGATTATTTACTGTGCCACCCGTAAAGATGTGGAAATGGTGTACGGCGAACTGGCTAAACGGGGCGTTGAGGTGGGCTATTATCACGCCGGCCTCAGTGATGAAATTCGCAAGATGCAGCAGGAGCGCTATGCTTACGATAAGGTGCGCGTTATGGTGGCTACCAGCGCTTTCGGCATGGGGATTGATAAGAGTAATGTGCGCTATGTACTGCATTACCAGATGCCGCGCAATATGGAAAGTTACTATCAGGAAGCGGGCCGTGCCGGTCGTGATGGGGCACCGTCAAAATGTGTGCTCCTTTATAGTGGCCGCGATGTGATGATACACAAGTATTTAATTAATGAATCGGTGCACGAACCGGAGCGGCGCCGTATTGAAATGAGCAAATTGCAGCAGATGATTAACTATTGTTTTACGACGGATTGTTTGCGTAAGTATATGCTTAACTACTTCGGTGAAACGGTGAACTGGACGCGCTGTGATAATTGCGGTTCTTGCTTACACAAAGGGGCACTGCGTGATTTGACGCAGGAAGCAAAGGCTATTTTTAAAGCGGTCGTTGATACGGAAGAGCGGTATGGGGCGGCTATGATTACGGATATTGTGGCCGGCAATCGCACCGATAGAATTGTGCGTTACGGTTATGATCGCTTGCCTGTATTTGGCCGTTTGGAAGATATGGACGACCGTGAAATAAAAGGCCTTATCCGTCAATTTACATCGCTTGGCTATCTCGATTGTGCCACCGGTAAATATCCGATTTTAAGCATTACGCCGGCCGGCGAAGCCGTGCTTGACGGTAGCGCCAAGGTGACCGAAGTACGTCGTCAGCTCGTAAAAGTACGGCCTGACGGACCGCGTCAAAGTGCGGGGGTCGCGCGCGTGGCCGGCGCCGGCAACAGCATGACCATGAAACGGCGGGCCTCGAATAAGCCTAATTTATTTGAAGCTTTACGCCAGCATCGCAAGACGCTGAGCGAACAGCTGAAAGTGCCGCCGTATTTGATTTTTCCCGACACCGTACTCATCGATATGGCGTCTATGAGACCGCAAACATTGGCGGATTTATATAAAATTAAAGGCATCGGCGAGGCAAAACTACAACGCTTCGGGCTGTCCTTTTTAAAAGTAATCAGTACATTCAGTGATTAAAGGAGACTATCATGAGCTCAGCAGATACTCAATACTTAGCGATTGTGGAACGCATTTTGAAGGATGGTTATTATGCTAATAACCGCACCGGTATTCCTACCTATAAATTACCGCACCAAATGATGCAATTTGATTTGAGTAAAGAATTTCCTATTTTGACGACTAAATTTGTGGCGTTCAAAACAGCTGTGAAAGAACTTTTGTGGATTTGGCAGAAGCAGAGTAATGATGTGAAAGAGTTGCAGGCTATGGGCGTCCATGTATGGGACGAATGGATGCGCGAAGACGGCACCATCGGCAAAGCGTACGGCTATCAACTGGCCAAGTACAAGCAGGTGGATAATTTACTTCGCATGTTGAAAGAAGATCCGCAGAGCCGCCGCATGATTGTTACTTTGTGGAACATTGAAGATTTGCCGGACATGGCATTGCAGCCTTGTGCGTATGAAACCTTATGGGATGTGGAAGGAGACCGTTTGAACTGTATGCTCGTACAGCGCAGTGGCGATATGGGTCTCGGCGTGCCGTTTAACATGACCCAGTACGCTACGCTTGTATACATGATTGCTCATGTAAGCGGTTTGAAACCGGGGCAATTTACCCATATTATCAACAACGCTCACATTTATGAAAACCACGTGGAAGCGTTGAAGACACAGCTGACCCGCTTGGAAGAAGCAAAACCGGCACCATCTTTATGGATTAATGATAAGGTACAAAACTTTTATGACTTCACGGCTGATGATGTAAAGCTGGAAGGGTATGAGCATTTAGGAAAATTGCCGATGGAGGTGGCCGTATAATGTTAGCGATGATCGTGGCACGGGCGAAGCATAATGTGATTGGCAAAGACAATCAGCTTATTTGGCATTTGCCGAAAGATTTGCAGTATTTTAAAAAACTGACTACCGGTCATGTTATCATTATGGGCCGTAAGACCTTGGAATCATTGCCGTTTTTACTCCCAAATCGTGAACATTGGGTAGTGACGCGTCAAACCGACTATGTACCGCCTTATGAAGGAGTACGCGTATTTACATCACCGGAAGCGGCCGCGGCGGAAGCGGCTAAGATCGATGTTGCCTATTGCATCGGCGGGGCGCAGATGTATGAATCGTTTATGCCTTATGCTGATGTTCTCTATGTTACGGAAATCGAGCATGAGTTTGAAGGGGATGCATATTTTCCGACTATTGATTTGAATGTCTTTGAAGTGGTAGAATCAATTCCCGGTGAAGTGGACGAGAAAAATCCATGGCCATTTAGTTTTGTTACGTATCGTCGAAAGGAGTAGTTCATGTTGGAAAAAATGTCCCAATATATTGCGGCCGAATTAGGAGTTAATCCTTGGCAGGTAAAGGTGGCCGTTGAATTATTGGATGAAGGGAACACGGTTCCTTTTATCGCCCGTTATCGTAAGGAAAAAACGGGTGAATTAAAAGATGAGCAACTTCGTGAAATCGAAGAACGCATTAAATATTTGCGTAATTTGGAACAGCGCCGTGAAGAAATTGTCCGTTCCATTACGGAACAGGAAAAAATGACGCCTGAATTGGCCACGGCTATCGAAGGGGCTATGAAGCTTCAGGAATTGGAAGATTTATATTTGCCCTATCGCCCTAAGAAGCGTACCCGTGCCTCCATTGCGCGTGAACGTGGGTTAGAGCCGTTGGCACAATTAATGCTGGCTGATACTACCGAGGATACGACGAGTACAATTAAAAGCTTAACGGCTCCATTCATAACGGAAGAAGTGCCTGACAGCGAGGCAGCCTTGCAAGGCGCCATGGATATTGTGGCGGAAGATGTGAGTGACCGTGCCGATTTCCGTGCGTACTTGCGTGATGCTATTTGGCGTCAGGGCAAAGTTAAAACCGTAATGGTGGGCGATGAAGATACGGCGGAAACCGATGAGGTGCGTCAAGTGTTCTTGAAATACGCCGACTATGAAGAGCCGATTCATCAATTACCGTCCCATCGTATTTTAGCTATTAATCGCGGTGAAAAATTAGGCGCCCTTAAAGTAACTTTGACCGCACCTGATGAAAAATATATCGAATACATGGTAAAGGCTATGCCGGAAACGGGCGTAGCAGCTTTAAAAGAATTTAAAGCCATAGCGGTGGCCGATGCGTATAAACGCCTTATCTTCCCGGCCATGGAGCGTGAAATTCGCAAGACGTTAACGGAAAATGCCGATGAACAGGCTATCAAGGTATTCGGGACAAATCTTCGCAATCTCTTATTACAGCCGCCGTTGGCCGGTCATGTAATTATGGGCCTCGATCCGGGCTATCGCATGGGCTGTAAAATGGCTGTCATCGATGCACAGGGGAATGTGCTCGACCAAGGCATTTACCATTTGACGTCCGGTGAGCGCGGTAAGGAAGCGGCCAAGAAAGATATGGCCGACTGCATTCGTAAGTGGAAAGTTACCTTGTTATCCATCGGTAACGGTACAGCCTCTTATGAAACGGAACAATTTGTTTCCCAATTGATTGAAGAAGAGCAATTGGATTGCCATTATATCATTACCAATGAAGCGGGTGCTTCAGTATATTCTGCTTCGAAATTGGCCATCGAAGAGTTACCGGATTTAGACGTATCCATTCGTGGCGCCGTGTCCATTGCGCGTCGTGTACAGGATCCGTTGGCAGAATCCGTTAAAATCGACCCGAAATCTATCGGGGTCGGTCAGTACCAACATGATGTTAATCAGAAACAATTGAGTGAAACCTTGGACCAAGTGGTGGAAACCGTAGTAAACCATGTGGGGGTTGAACTCAATACGGCATCGCCGGCTATTTTGGAACATGTGGCAGGGATTTCCGGCGCCGTAGCTAACAACATCGTAACCTATCGTAAAGATAACGGCGTTTTTCACAATCGCAAAGAATTGTTAAAAGTTAAACGCTTGGGACCGGCCGCCTTTACGCAATGTGCCGGGTTCTTGCGCATTAAGGACAGCGACAATCCCCTCGATAATACACCGGTTCATCCGGAATCCTATGAGTTGGCCGAAACGATTATTAACAATTTAGGCTATGCGTTAGAAGATTTAAATGATAAAGCGAAATTGGCTGATTTCCATACGAAGCTGGCTTTGGTTGATGCGGAAACAGTTGCTAAAGAATTGGATGCGGGCGTGCCGACGGTACGCGACATTTTGGACGCTTTGGCAAAACCGGGCCGCGACCCGCGTGAAGATTTGCCGGCGCCAATGACTCGTAAACACATCATGAGCTTGGAAGACGTAAAGGTGGGAACCGTTGTAAAGGGGACGGTTCACAATGTGGTAGATTTCGGCGCTTTCGTTGACTTCGGTTTAAAAGTTAACGGCCTCTTGCATCGCAGCGAATTCTGTCGCCGTGACCAACATCCGTCCGATGTCTTGGCTGTAGGCGATATTATTGAAGCGGAAATTATTTCCGTTGAGCCGAAACGCAATCGTATTGGTCTCTCTATGAAGGCGTTACGTGATAAAGAAAAAGCCGCGGCTGCCGTAGCAGCCGGTGATGATTCTAAGCAGAATAATCGCAATCGTGATAATGGCGGTAATCGCCGCGATAATCAAGGCGGTGAAAATCGCAACCGCAATAATCGTCGTGACGGCCGCAATCAGGAGCGTAATGCGGCTAACAACCGTGATGGCCGTCAAGGAGATCGCCATAACCGCCGTAATGATGACCGTCGCAATCGCAACGATAATCGAGGCGGTCGCAACAACCAAAATCGTCAAAAACGCCATGAACCGGCACCGTTTGAAAATAACAACATAACAATCGTATATAGTAAGAAAAAATAGGATAGTTTTTCATAAAGATAACCAAATTAGAAAAAAATAGGTATTCTGATTTGGTTATCTTCTTTTGTTTGTGATATAATACTAGAATGCGCCGACGAAAATTAGACGAAAATAAGATTGATTTACATAAGGAGGACTCATATAGTTCATGCTTGAAAAATTTGAAGAATTACAGATTAGCGAGCCCATTTTACGGGCTTTAAATGATATGGGGTTTGAAGAACCTACACCGATTCAGAAGGAAGCAATTCCTGTGGCAATGAGCGGCTTAGACATGATTGGCCAGGCTCAGACCGGTACCGGTAAAACTGCCGCTTTCGGTATTCCTGCATTGGAACAGGTTGATGAAAATCTTCGTGCCGTACAGGTTTTAATTTTATCGCCAACCCGTGAATTGGCTATTCAAGTAGCGGAAGAACTCAATAAAATGGCACAGCACACTCATATCCAGGCCTTGCCTATCTACGGCGGTCAGGATATTCAGCGCCAATTCCGCAGCTTGCGCAAAAATCCTCAAATTATCGTCGCAACCCCGGGTCGTTTAATGGATCACATGGAACGCGGATCCATCAATTTTGATAATGTAAAAGTTATCGTTCTCGATGAAGCCGATGAAATGCTTAATATGGGCTTCATTGATGACATCAATAAAATTTTGGCAGCCGTGCCGGAACAACGTCAGACATTGTTGTTCTCCGCCACTATGCCGCCGGCCATTCAGACTTTGGCTGAAAACTACTTAAAAGAACCACGCCTTATTCGCATGAAACCAACTCAGGTAACTATGGACTTAATCGAACAGTACTACATCGAAGTACAGGACCGTCAGAAGTTCGATTTACTCTGCCGTTTGCTCGACATGCAAGCCCCTGATCTTGCCATCGTATTCGGCCGTACGAAACGCCGTGTTGACGAAGTTACGGAAGGTTTGAAAAAACGCGGTTACATGGCTGAAGGCATTCATGGTGATTTATCGCAGCAGAAACGTGACAGCGTAATTCGTCAGTTCCGTGAAGGTACTATCGATATCTTGGTAGCTACCGACGTAGCCGCTCGCGGTCTCGATATCAGCGGTGTAACTCATGTATATAACTATGACTTGCCGCAAGACCCTGAAAGTTATGTTCACCGTGTAGGCCGTACCGGTCGTGCCGGTAAAGCAGGGATGGCAAACACGTTCGTTATTCCTCGTGAAATGGAACATTTACACGCTATCGAACGTTTGACTAAGCGTAAAATTGCTCGTCGTAAAGCACCGTCTTTAGGCGAAGTGTTGGAAGGTCAGCAGAAATTAGCCGTGCAGAGCTTAATCAACATGGCTGATGATACGGAAAACCTCAAAGAATACCGTGCCAGTGCGGAAGAATTATTGAATGATTTGGATTCCGTAACGTTGGTAGCGGCAGCTATTAAATTATTGACTAAAGAACCGGATACGACACCGGTAAATATTACGGAAGAAGCACCTTTACGTGTTCGTAAAAAACGCTCCTTCGGTAAAGACGGCCGTCGTCGTGACGGTCAGCGCAGCTCTCGCAGTTCCGATCGTCGCGGTGATCGCCGCAATGGTGAACGCAGTTTCCGTGACCGCAGTGGTCGTGATGATTCCCGTCGTGCCGGCGGCAATCGTTCCAAACGCCGTAATCCGGAAGGTCAAGGTCGTCGCGGTGGCCAGGAAGCACATAAGAGCGGTGCCTTTAAACCGTACTTCAAAGACTAATCCTACCATATATAATTAGATTTGATGAGCGGTTATCTTGCCAAAGTATACTAAATTTGCTATAATTACTTAACCAATAATTGTTATTGGTTAGAATTGATATTCTGGTTAAAGCAACTTAGCTACAGGCAACGTGCAGAGTTGCACGAAACACTTTTAAATCCGAGTGGAGAGAGGATTGATTGCTATGGATATTGCACAAAAACTGCGTTCCGAAGGTTACAAAGTAACCCCTCAACGTATTGCGATTTACCAAGTGCTTTATGGTCAAAATGAGCATCCAACGGCGGAAATGATTTATCAAAGTTTACGCCAAGATCATCCTACCATGAGTTTAGCAACCGTATATAAGACGATGGAAATTTTTGAAAAAATCGGTCTTGTAAAAGTTCTTGATATTGGTGATGATTCCAGCCGCTATGACTGGGATACTCATAACCACCCTCATATGCGTTGCAGCGTATGTAATCGCGTTGATGATTTACACGATATGAATATGGAAGATACCTTAGCTGAAGTCGAAGCATTGAGTCACTATAAAGTGACCGGCCAGCAAATTACGTTTGAAGGTATTTGCCCTGACTGTTTGCGTAAAGGAACCCATTAAACAAAAAGAGCCGCAAGGCTCTTTTTTTGTTATAATTAAAAAGTAACATGAAATAAATTTGCTATAAAATTTTAAAATATATTGTATTAATTGTATCGAAGGAGAGCAGTATGTTAACTATCGGATGTCATTTATCAATCAGCAAAGGCTATTTACATATGGGCACAGAGGCTTTAAGTCTTGGGGCCAATACATTCCAGTATTTTACACGCAATCCGCGCGGCGGCAAGGCCCGTACGTTTGACGAAGCGGATATGAAAGCGTTGGAAGCTTTTATGGCGGAGCATAACTTTGGTAAAATTTTAGGTCATGCACCGTATACGTTAAATGCTTGTGCTGCGGATCCGTCCCTGCGTCAGTTTGCTAAAAACATGATGCGCGAAGATTTAGAGCGTTTGGAATTTTTGCCGAATCAATTATATAATTTCCATCCCGGCAGTCATGTCAAACAAGGTGTTGATCAGGGCATCGAATATATTGTGGAAGCACTCAATGAAGTCATGTTTGAGGGCATGCACACTACCGTACTGTTAGAAACTATGGCCGGCAAAGGGACTGAAGTGGGCCGCACCTTTGAAGAAATTGCCCGCATTATTGATGGCGTGAAGTTAAAAGAGTACATTGGTGTCTGCATGGATACCTGCCATATTCACGAAGGAGATTATGATATTATCGGCGACTTGGATGGTGTTATGGAGTCTTTTGACAAAATCGTCGGCCTCGACCGTTTACATGCCATTCATTTGAATGATTCTAAAAACCCGCGGGGCGCCCATAAAGACCGTCATGAAAAAATCGGCGAAGGTCATATCGGTTTGGAAGCTATTACAAAGGTAATCAATCATCCGGCACTGCGCAATTTACCATTCTATTTGGAAACGCCGAACGAATTGGATGGTTATGCGAAGGAAATTGCCTTGTTGCGCAGCGTTTATAAAGAAGCGTAAGGTATGAGATACTTAGGTTTTTCAAAATCTCTATAAAAGGGAGCTTATAGAGAAATTCAGTGTTTAGCGTGTTTTGAAGAGGGATACTATGCGGATATTACACACCGGTGATTGGCATTTAGGTCGAATTTTTTATGCCCGCCATCTTACGAACGACCAGGCCTATGTACTGGAGCACCAATTTTTTAAGCTGCTGAAAGACGAAAAGATAGATGCCGTTGTTATTGCGGGCGATGTGTTTGATCGCGCCGTGCCGCCTGTGGAAGCGGTGGAACTATGGGATATGGTGATCACTAAATTGGCCTTGGACTATAAAATTCCGACGCTGGTAATCGGTGGCAATCATGATAGTGCGGAGCGTCTCGACATGGGCCGTGATTTGTATTCTAAATCACACGTTCATGTGTGGGGGCGTATGGACCGCAGTTTAGAGCCTCTTTATTTAGAAGATGGGCATGGCGAAATTGCCTTTTGTCCTATGCCGTTTACGGAACCGCGCACAGTTTTGACCAATTTATTGGAAACCGTTCCGGCGGTACATCGTTTGGATGAGTGGCAAAATCTGGCGGTAGCCTATGGCGAAACTTATGCGGCTTGGGCCGATTATTTGCGTAGCCTCGTACCGGAAGGAATGCGTACGGTCGGCATGGCTCATACTATGGTAGCCGGCAGTATTACCAGTGAATCGGAACGACCTTTGGTAATTGGCGGTACCGCTAATGTGGGGGTGGACGTATTTGCGCCGTTTAACTATACGGCCCTGGGGCATATTCACCGGCCGCAACGCATGGGGGCCGACAACATTCGCTACAGCGGGTCTCTATTAAAATATTCCTTTGATGAGGCGAATCATAATAAGTCGTTTACCATTGTTGATATGGATGCAAAGGGTGACTGCCAAATTGAACAGGTCGGTATCGAAGCGTTACATGATGTAGCCATTGTCAAAGGCAATTTTAATGATATTTTGCAAGATACGGCACTTCATGAAACTTACAAAGATACGTATTTACAAGTTGAACTGGCGGATACGGAACCGGTTATCGACGGCATGGCACGCTTGCGTGACGTTTTTCCATACGCCATGTCCTTGGAGCTTACGGGCCGTATGCAGGCGGAACTGACTGCCGACAATCGCGTAAATTATAAAGAATTATCAGAGCGTGAATTATTTGAAAATTTTGCTTTGGCCGTTCGTAATGAGCCGTTAAGTGACGAGGAGAAGGAATTTATGAACTCTCTTTGGGAACGTTTGATTAAGGAGGACTGACATGAGACCTTTAACTTTAACAATGACGGCGTTTGGTCCTTACGCGGAAACGGTTCACTTGGACTTTGATGATTTGAAAGAAGAAAGTTTATTTCTCATTACGGGGCCGACGGGAGCCGGTAAAACAAGTATTTTAGATGCCATGGTGTATGCTTTGTTCGGCGAATCCAGTGGCGGTTTGCGCAGCGGCACAAGCATGCGCAGTGATTACGCTTCCCCGGAAACATTGACGAAAGTTACCTTTACTTTTTCAGTAGGTGACGGCCAATATAAGATTGAACGCTGTCCGAAACAAAAAGTAAAGAAACGACGCGGTGAAGGCTTTCGTGAGCAGGCTGCCGTAGCATCATTAGCCGTTTTAGACGATGGCGAATGGCAGGAATTCAGCAGTCGCGCCAATGACATTAAGGAAAAGGTGCATGAGATTCTGGGCTTTAGAGCGGAACAGTTTTTGCAAGTCGTATTACTGCCGCAAGGGGAATTTCGTAAACTCCTGGTAGCCCCTACTTCAGAGCGTGAAACGCTGATGCACAGTCTCTTTCGCACTGAAATTTATGCCCGTTTACAGGACATGCTCAAAGAAGAGCATGACAAAGTATATGCATCGGCGCGTGAGGTGGTAGACCGTCAACGATATTTATTGAGTACAGAAGACGTGAAGACGGAAACAGATTTGCGTGAAAAATTAAGCAGTGCCGAAGCGGAACAGACGAAAGCGGCAGGCATCTTAGCCGAGGCGCAAGCCAATCAGGTAAAAATTTTGGCTGACTATGAATTAGGGGAAAAACGCCAAACATTAGGCGCCACCATTAATGAAAAACAAGCGGAACTCGCTGATTTGATGAAACAAGCAGAATCTGTTAATGAATCGCGGCAAATTGTAGAGCGTTTGGAGCAAGTGATGCCGATTTTTCAGAAAGAAACGGAACTGGCAAAGCTAGAAGCTAAAAAACAGCAGCTTGCCAATGATTTAATAGCTGCGCGGATCGACAAAGAGGCACTCGTGAAAACTGGGGCGACGCTAACTGCTACGAAGGCATCTTTGGGAGAGCGTAAACCTATGAGTGAAACCTATCGTTTGGATATTCACAAGGCAGGCGAGATTAAAGCGCATTTTGATGCTATTACGTTACTTCAGACTGAATTAAAACAGCTTGGGGAAGACGTTGAAAATGCGGAAGAAGCTGTAAAGGCGGCGAATGAACTTTTAAAAACTAAGCTGGAAGAAGCGGATACGACAAGTAAGAGTGTAGCAGAACTTCGGCAGGCTTTAGGTAATCAAAGTCAACTCATGAAGGAACGTGAGGCTGTTTTGACGGCCGTTCAATTGGGTGAAAACGCAGCGCGGTTAATAGAAGAGCGAGCAGCGGCCAAAGTACAAGCGGCTAACACGCGTCATGCTTATGAAGAAGCTAAGCAGCAGGAAGAATTAGCTTTTATGGAGCGAGCGCATCAGGAAAATCTGCGCCGGCAATTTGCGGCAGCGGGATTAGCAATCGCTTTGAAGGCTCATGAAGCCTGTCCGGTTTGCGGATCTACGGAACATCCTCTCAAGGCTGTTTTGCCTGATGAATACTCGGAAGAAGCCATGGCGAACGCAGAAAAAGTGTATAGTGAAGCGCTACAAGAATCATCCGCTCGGGCGGAACGACAGAGCGCGGCTGCCGAACTATGGACCCGTGCCGATGAGGCGGTCAAAGAAAGTGAAAGTGCTATAGCAGGCTGGTTGGCTGAACATGGCGATATAGATATAAAATCAACGATTGCCTGTGAGTTCTTGGCAGAAGCGGAAAGTGTTAAAACTATTCTGAATCAGCGCAGTCAAGCCCTAGCCGTAAAAGAGAAGAAAGTTACACAATTGAATGATAGCCTTACGGCTTTAAATAATACGATTGAGACCATTCGTACCGAACTGAAAGAGAAAGAAATAAGCTATCAGGATATGCGCACGAAGCTCGTAGGTAAGCAGGAAGGTTTGACGCTTCATCAAGATGCGGTAAAAGCGATAGATAAGGTTTCTTGGGCGAAAGAATTACAAGCTAAAGAGACATGGCTCGTTGCTTTTGAAAAAGAACAGCTTCAATTTGAAGAAGCGGAACGTGATTATTTACAAGCCAAGAGCTCAAATGAAACGACGATTATAAATCTGGAAAAACAGCAGCGGGAAACGATGCACGAGGCTACGGTTAAAGCACAGGAGATTGAAGCGGAACTTCACCGATTAAAATTGAGTACCGCAGAGTTGATGGTTCTTCGGCCGATGGTGAAACGCAAGCCGGAATTCGTAACAACCGTCAAGAATTATGATGCGGCAGTGGACCGAGTGCAAACTTTGTTGACGGCGGCCTCCAATGATTTAGCGTCGCTGGCAGAACCGTCCATGGTCGTAACGAAAGAAATGAAGGACGAAGCGTCAGCTATCTATGAAAACGCTGTGCGTAACGAAACGAAGGCAGCGGAGTCGGTTCGTCATCTTGGGGAAGTTTTAACCGAATACAGTAAATTAGTGGCCGATAATGCGGCGATAACCGAACGATTTGCGTTTATTAATAATCTCTATGAGCTTGCTAATGGCGGCAATGCCGGGCAAAAAGGGGTGACCTTTGAACGCTATGTGCTCGGGGCTATTTTGGAAGAAGTGGTGGTGGCCGCCAATGTACGGCTGCGTCAGATGAGCCGAGGGCGCTATGAATTGCGACGTGCTCAGGCGGACAGTGTCAGTCGCGGTCATCGTGGTCTTGATCTGTCGGTGCTTGATACCTATACGGGTTATGAACGGCCGGCTAATACCTTGTCCGGCGGTGAAACCTTCCTTGCTTCTTTGTCGTTGGCTATGGGTTTAGCCGATATTATTCAAGCTTATGCCGGAGGGATTCACTTGGATACGATTTTCATTGATGAAGGTTTCGGGACTTTGGATCCGGATACGCTCGATATTGCCATGGAGACCTTGGTGGAATTGCAAAAATCGGGACGCTTGGTTGGTATTATTTCTCATGTACCTGAATTGAAGGGGCGCATACCGACCCATCTGGTAGTGGAAGCTACTAATAAGGGCAGTACGGCTCACTTTTTAGTACCATAAATATACGGGCGTAGAAAATGTATAGCCCTAAGCATGTTGTAAGCGATACATCATATAGTAGTTTGTCATATTGTTACTTCATCATATAGCAATATATCGAGATTTATGATACTATTAAATAGCAGTATTAAATATTTTGAGCAGTAAATTTTGAAATAGAAAATTAAATAAGTTCCTATGACTTTTTATGTGATGAGAGGAGATTACAAACATGAAATTTACAATGGTACATAATAATTTTAATGTTCGTGATTTAGATAAAAGCATTAAATTTTACGAAGACGCTTTAGGTTTAAAACCGGGTCGTCGCATTGAACCGGCTGACGGTTCTTTTAAAATCGTATATTTGGAAGACGGTAGCAGTAATCATCAGTTGGAATTGACATGGTTACGTGATTGGGACCGTCCGTACAATTTAGGTGATAACGAATTCCATTTGGCATTCGTTGTTGATGATTATGAAGGGGCTTTCAAAAAACACAAAGAAATGGGTTGTGTTGTGTATGAAAACCCTAACATGGGCATTTACTTCATTGCCGATCCGGATGGTTATTGGTTGGAAGTAATTCCGGCGACTCGTTAATTTGGAATTATAGCGACTCGTTAATTTGAAATTATAGTCGTTTTTAAAACGCTGTTGCCTAAGAGCGGCAGCTTGTAGTAGTCACTTCGGTGGCAGTCAGTAAAAAGTGTATTATTGATGGGAGATTTGAATGGAACACATGTTTACCCGCTTGGAATGGCTGGTAGGAAAAGAAAAATTAGAAAATTTGGGTACTAAATCGGTAGCCTTGTTTGGTTGTGGCGGTGTAGGCGGTTTTGCCATGGAAGCATTGGTGCGCACCGGTATCGGTCGTTTAGTTTTGATTGACGGCGATAAAGTTACAGTGAGTAATTTGAACCGTCAGCTTATTGCGACGCAGGAAACTATCGGTCGTCGTAAGGTGGAAGTGGCGAAAGAGCGCGCTTTGTCGATTCATCCTGATATGCAGGTAGATACTTACGATATCGTATATACCAAGGAAGCGTATCCTGATTTTATCAAGGACATTAAGGTAGACTTTGTTATCGATGCGATTGACATGGTAACGGCTAAATTGGCGATTATTGAAAACTGTCAGGAATTAGGTATTCCTTGTATTTCGTCAATGGGCACGGGTAATAAGATGCATCCGGAATTACTTCGCATTTCCGATATCAGTAAAACTCACACCTGTCCTTTGGCCAAAGTTATGCGCCGCGAATTGCGCAAACGCGGTATCAAGAAACAGACCGTAGTTTTTTCCACTGAAAAGCCGATGACGCCGACTCGTGATGACGATTCACGCAGTCCCGGCTCTTGCGGTTTCGTACCATCCGTAGCGGGTCTTATGTTGTCGAGTTATGTACTGCGTACATTGTTGGAGGTAGAATAGCATGAAAAAAGCGATTATCCATATGGAAAAAGGCGATATTACGATTGAATTATTTGAAAAAGAAGCACCGGGCACGGTTGCTAATTTTGAAAAATTAATCAAAGAAGGCTTTTATGACGGCCTTACATTTCATCGTGTAATTCCGGGCTTCGTAGCCCAAGGCGGTTGTCCTAACGGCAACGGTACGGGTGGTCCGGGCTACACCATTAAAGATGAATTAATCGGTAATCCGCACAAACATGAACGCGGTGCTTTGTCCATGGCTCACCGCGGACCGAATACAGGGGGCAGTCAGTTCTTTATCGTGTATGAACCACAGCCTCATTTGGACGGTGTTCACACTGTATTTGGTAAAGTAATTGAAGGCATGGATGTAGTAGATGGCATTCAGCAAGGCGACCGTATGGTTAAGGTTGAAGTTGTAGAAGACTAAGCTTAATCGTAGGTCTATGTATAGAAGGTCACTATTACAATAATTTTATATGTTAAATTAAGTTGATGTAATAGAGGATTGAGTAATATATGGAGAGTTTGACACTCAAACATCCTGAATGGTTGCAGGTGAAAAAAGACGGCCGTTTTTCTTACGGTTATAACCAAGAATGGTATCATGATGATTGGCAGCGTTTGTCCGGGTGCGGCCCGACGACGGCTACACAGGTAATCAGCTACGTGCAGTTTCGTGACGGTTTGCTCGATAGCACGACCAGTAATGATGGCGAAGCTGCTTTAAAGCGCATGGAAGAATTATTCCAGTATGTGCGTCCCCGCATCGGTGGCGGTTTGTATAAAACACAGTGGTTTCAAGAAGGTTTGAACGACTATTGTGAAAAGAAAGAATTGCCTTACACCGTTAAGATGATGGGGGTTTACCCGTTTGCTGTATGTCGTCAACCGTTGCAGCAGGTAGTAAATTTCATTAAACAGGGCCTCGGCAGTGATTCGCCGGTTGCTTTTTTGAATCGTCATCGCGGTAATGAAAAAGGCTTGTCCACATGGCATTGGGTTCCTATCGTAAAATTAACGGAAAACAATGATGATGTGCGTTGCGTAGTGTACGATGAAGAAATTGAACGCATTTTTTCGCTGAAAAGATGGTTACAAGATACCATGTTGGGCGGCGGTTTTGCCTATGCCGTACGCAAGCAGTAGTAATTGGTTGCAGTGAACGGCAATAATCACGGAGCTTGTAATTATAAAAGGGATGGAGTTTTCAAATTTGTATTCACTGATTTGGTAGGATTAGTGCTTGTTAATCGATTAGGAGGTTACCAATGGCAGATTGGATTACAGAAAATCAGTCCGCTCATTTGAAATTGAGCGCAGAAATCGATAAAGTTTTATATTCCGGACAATCGGAATTTCAGAAAATTGAAGTGGTTCACAGCTTAGAATATGGCACTATGTTGTCCTTGGATGGTGTGTTCCAAACATCGGAACGGGAAGAGTTTATCTATCATGAAATGATGTCCCATGTTCCTTTGTTCTTGCATCCCAATCCAAAGCATGTATTGATCATCGGCGGCGGTGACGGCGGTGTAGCCAGAGAATGCGTACGCCATGATTGTGTTGAAACCGTAACAATGATTGAAATTGACGGTAAAGTCGTGGAATTGGCTAAAGAATACTTGCCGACCATTGCCGATGCTATGATTCGCAAAGATCCAAAACTCACAGTAACGATTGGTGACGGTATCGGTTTTATGGCGCAGGCTGAAAATAAATACGATGTTATTATCGTGGATTGCTCCGACCCAATCGGACCGGGGGAAGGTTTATTTACCGATGAATTCTATGCCAATACGTATAAGGCGTTAAAAGAAGATGGTCTTTTTGTGCAACAAACTGAATCACCTATGATGCATCAGCCGTTGGTTGAAAAAGTATTCGGCTACGTTTCGAATCACTTCCCAATTGCTCGTCTTTATACGGCGTTTATTCCAATCTATCCAACCGGAATGCATTGCTTCACTATGGGTTCGAAGAAATATGACCCACTAACATGGGAAGCTAATCGTGAACAGACGTTTACAACTAAATACTATAACGAGGGGATACAAAAGGCGGCATTTGCATTGCCTAATTTTGTAAAAGATTATTTAATCAAAAAATAACTAGTTAATTAAAAATAATAGTTGACAGTATCCCTCGGAGAATGATACAATATCATTCGTTACGGGGGATACTTTCCTCTGTATGTTCCACAGTGGTGGGTATGGTGAAGCGGTTAACACGGCGGATTGTGGCTCCGTTACGCGTGGGTTCGATCCCCACTACTCACCCCACTTAGGGGCGTCGCCAAGTGGTAAGGCAATGGACTTTGACTCCATTATGCGCTGGTTCGATCCCAGCCGCCCCTGCCATTGCATGACTCATTAGCTCAGTTGGTAGAGCACCTGACTTTTAATCAGGGTGTCCCGCGTTCGAGTCGCGGATGAGTCACCATTTAAAAGCATCGTCATTGCGACGATGCTTTTTCTCTATCTTTAACAGCTTGTTACAACAGCTAATGAAACTATTAACAGTTATCTTTGGATTGTCTGGGTGACGAACACTGTAATTAAACTGTAAAGCCTTAGTTTATGCGGGTTTTCGGCGAACGGTGTAAAAATAGTAAAAAAGTTGTAAAAAAATGGTTGACATAATCTTCTATCACTGATAGAATGATTAAGTCGTCAGGCGATGAAAGTTAAAAACCTGACGCGCAGATCTTTGAAAACTGAACAATATAAGGTAATCATTTTTAACGAAATGAACATAGCCAGAGTGCGGGTTTCAACAACGTTGAAACCAACCAAATAAATTCTAAGTCAGATAACTTCGGTTAAGCTGACAACAACGAAAACGAGCTAG
>NZ_RQUX01000004.1 GCF_003992115.1 Veillonella ratti | reverse complement strand
CTAGCTCGTTTTCGTTGTTGTCAGCTTAACCGAAGTTATCTGACTTAGAATTTATTTGGTTGGTTTCAACGTTGTTGAAACCCGCACTCTGGCTATGTTCATTTCGTTAAAAATGATTACCTTACATTGTTCAGTTTTCAAAGATCTGCTTCATCGCTTTAACGCGACGTCTTATATAGATTATCACGTCATCAAGTTCATGTCAACCACTTTTTCGAAAGTTTTTAAAGCATTTTTAATCAACACTTTTCAAACTATCTTGTTGGTTTTTGTCATGCCTTGTTGCAGCGACTTAATTAGTATATCCATTTGAAGGTTATTCGTCAACCCCTAATTTTTATTTTTTTAAAATTTTTAACCCATGCCAATGATATAACTCACCGGCATGGGTTTTCTTATTAAGTCGAACTACCTATTTTTAGTTCATACTGCAGTTACGCCACCAATACTACATTAGTATCCGCTTGAATATGCCACGGCACCAAAAGCTGCCATTTGACCTTCACCGACTGCTTTAGCTACCTGTAGCGGTGTTCCCACTACATCGCCGGCAGCAAATAAGCCTTTGAAATTGGTTTCCATATGACGATTAACGGCCACTGCATTACCGTCAAGAATCACACCTTCTACCAAGTTTTCAGGCGGATACGTATCGCGTAAGAAGAATACGCCATCCACTGTTTTCATACCTTCATTCGTATGAATCGCCGTAACGGCCTTTTCCCCCTCTACACTTTGCACAATGGCTTTCTTATGAACTACTACGGAATCCGGCAAGCTATCCAACCACTCACCGGGCAGTTGCAATGCACCGCCGATGTAGAGGTTCATGTTTTTAGCCAGCGAAGCCAACAATTCCACATCCTGCTGATAAGCCAATGTATTAATATATACGGCTATATCTTTGTCTTCAAAAAAGTGGCCGTCACAACTGGCACAATAACTTACACCACGACCGAGCAAAGCACGTTCACCGGGAACGGTTTTACTCATAGCTACACCGGTAGCCAAAATTACACTTTTCGCTTGGAACACATTGTCTGCCGTCATCAACGTAAACGGTTCACCGATAAAAACGGATTGGACCCGCTCTTTCACAATAACCGGCTCATACGCCAATGTTTGCTCCAATAAATTTTCCATAAAGTCTATTCCGCTGATTGTCATAATCCCCGGAATATTATTAATTTTAGAGGCACGTCGTAATTTATCACCAAAGCCGGCAGCTTCGAATAATACCACCGATTTATTGTGAACACGTGCCGTTAAAGCGGCTGATAGACCGGCGGGACCGCCGCCTACAATAGCCACATCAAAAACTGCCATATCTGTCCCCTTGCATTTGAAATAGTAAAAAATGGCTGGCCACTTGCTATAACAAGTAGTCAGCCCATAAAAAATACCTTGACGGTGACCGCTCGGGGCGTAAAAGTATTTAATCCTTTACATCATAAAATTTAAAGCCTTGTGCTTCTGCTTGTTGTATTAATTTTTGTCTTAACGGAACTGCCTTTTTACCGGCAACCTGTTTGGTGAACGAATCTACACGACGATTCGTATCACGCATGTCATAATACTGTTCCATTTCTTCATCGTAATCTTCCAAAAGTTCGAGGTACGAGTCAAACACAGTATATGAATCATCAAATACATTAGCTTCACGAGGCATTCGCGGTTTTAATTGCGGCTTCTGATTAGGTACGCCAATACCGACACCTACTACCGGGAAGGTTAATTCCGGTAATTTTAAAAGTTCGATCATCTTAGGTACATTATTTAAGATACTGCCAAAGAAAACAGTACCGAAGCCACCAAGCTCTGCAGCTGCCACCATATTTTGAGCGGCTATGGCTGCATCCGTCCAGCCTTGGAAGAAACGATCACTATCACGTTCAATGTCACTCGTTATACCCTGTTCACGAGCTATGCGTGAGTTACGGTACGCATCGACTATAAAGATAAATAGTTCCGGTACCCGTGCTACATACTCTTGGTTGCAAACTTCCGCAATAGCCGCTTTCAATTCGGGATTTACAATGCGAATAATACTAAAGCTTTGCAGACCCATACTGGTAGCCGTTCGTTTGGCAATATCCAGTAAGATGCTCAGTTGTTGCGGTGGCATAGGACTGGATTTAAACTCACGAATAGTACGATGATTTAATAAAACGTCAATAGGATTCATGGGATCGTCTCCTTTACTAAAATACATCGCCTGACAAAGTCAGGGAACTGTATTTTACCACAGATTTCCATCATATTGCATATCAAAAAAATTACACATTATGACAAAAATCATAATTATACTGTAAAAGTCATTCTATATTGACACTATATCTGCCATAGCATCTAATATCGAAGTTTCTCTTTTTACAGTAACATTATTTAGTAGGCTTGTCTAGTCCTCAAATAATTGATAAAAGAATCAATTATTTAGACAATTCCCTGCTTCCTCCCCAAAAGCCGCCTGCTATTATTCTTAATTCACATATTAAATTTCACGATCATGAATACTATACTTAGAATATAACTAATGCATGTTTATATGTCAAGCAATATATTGTCATGCATAAATCCTCAACAAATACTCATACTTATTTTCATTTATACGGTAAATCGCCCGTTTTCTTTAATTTTTTATACAATAAATGGCATTCATGAAACAAAAATTGCCTAAATGTCCATAATTTGTTATACTACATGTATGGTAACGAAATTTATATTTCAGTTTTCAATTCTAATTTTTCAAAGTAAAAGGAGTCCATTCACATGAAACTTCAATTAACAAAACATTTAACCCGCGGTCTTTTAATTGCAGCCTTGGCAGTAGGTTTCACCGGCTCTGCATTAGCCGCTGCACCGGTTGATACAGATGCCCAAATCCATGTAAGTGCTACCGCTACTCGCTCCGTAGCACCAAGCTATGCCATTCTTCGCCTTGGTATTACCAGCGAAGCTTCTACCGTAGGGGCTGCTAAAACAACTAATGACCGTGTTATGAGTGACTTAATTGCTCGTTTGGCTAATATCGGCATCACGAAAAACAACATTCAGACTTCCTATTTCTCCGTAAGTCCTAACAACAATAATTATTATCCTGCACGTGACAATCGTGACGCAAAACAGGAAACTACTTATACTGTGTCCAACAATGTAGCTGTTCGCATCAACGATATGAGCAAAATCAGCCAAGTTATCGATAATGCGGTAGCGGCCGGTGCCAACAACATTCAGTCCCTTAGCTTTGAAGCTGATGTAGACCAAGCTTTGAATGACCAATTAACTGCTGAAGCTGTTAAAAACGGTCGTCATCAAGCCGAAGTGATTGCCGGTGCTTTAGGTCAACAGTTGGGCGGTATTAAAGATGCTTCCGTAGGTGGCACCAACACTTACACTATGGAAAGCTCCATGCGTCTTTATAAAGCATCCGATATGCTTGGTTCTTCCACTCCGGTAGAACAAGGTGACATCACCGTAAGTAAGAACGTAGACTTAACATTCTATGTTCGTTAATTTGCTTCATTTAGTGAATCTATTTAAATAACTAGATAAATACTAAAGCCGAGTTCAGCTGAACTCGGCTTTTTTCGTGCCTGTATATGCTGCCAATTAAGCAATAAAAACATATATTTACTTTATTTACAGCTCTATTTAATTATGAGCGACTAACCAAAGAGTGGCTCAACAGCTATTACTCCTCCGGTACGATACCCACATGGACAGCTACGATACCACCGGTCAATTCGTAATAAGTAGCGTCCTTATACCCCACTTCGTTAAAGTATTCAAGTACTTTAGACTGATGTGGATAACGACGCAAAGACTCAGGCAACCAGGCATAGGATGACTGATCTTTACTTAATTTGCCCAACACAGGCAAGATTTTTTCAAAGTACGCATAGTATAACTGTTTAAAACCGAAAACGGTAGGCTTAGCCAATTCTAAAGTTACTACACGGCCGCCCGGTTTAACAACACGCTTCATTTCACTGAGGGTTTTGATGATATCCGGCACATTACGCAACGCAAACGCGCTCATGGCGCAATCGAAAGTGTTGGCTTCATAGGGTAAATTCATAGCATCCCCTTCTAC
The DNA here is from genome assembly GCF_003992115.1 of Veillonella ratti. Classification (GTDB taxonomy): domain Bacteria; phylum Bacillota; class Negativicutes; order Veillonellales; family Veillonellaceae; genus Veillonella_A; species Veillonella_A ratti. Next base: position 138,101 of record NZ_RQUX01000004.1, on the reverse strand, counting down.
TAAATTTACCTTATCGAGTAAGCCGGCCTGATTCAAACGAACTTCACCCTGAGCCAGCATTTCCGGACTGAAGTCCAAGGCTTCAATATGAAGACTCGGCATTTGGCGCAATGCTTCTTTCGTCAGCATCCCCGTGCCGCACGCAACGTCTAAAATATTCATATTTTCAGTTAATGCCATTTTTTCAACGGCAAAACGGCGCCAATACGAATCTTGGTGAAAGCTCAACAATGAATTCATAAGGTCGTAATGCTTTGCTATATGTGAAAAAACGCCTTGTACATATACTTCCTTTTCCGCATGATTGGAAAAGCTTAATGACTGCTCTCTTGTATTCCCTTGCATATCTTCTTCACTCACAATCTAGTTTAAACCTACATACCTACCATAATACGCTATCAATCGTCCGACTAACTACAATTTACTGCCATTTCAAACTATAATTAATCGATTAATAAATCCTCTACTATATTATTGTACCATATATACCATTTATATTTGATGATTCTTTTCATTATAATGTGTTTCTATAGTATAACTAATAGTTCTCCATTTTGTAAAGTAATTGTGAGCACTAAAAAATCGATAAATAAGGTCAAACATTTTATTTTAAAATATATTTTTCAAAATACACTAATTTTATTCAAATTGCCTCTTGATATTATTTGTTGTCCGTATTATAATGACATATGTCCATTACAAATGCATTATTTTGAGTGTCTAAGGAGAGATTATTATGAAAGCAATTTTACAAGTGTTTAACCGAGTCAAACTGATTTATCAAATCATGATAGGGCTGGTCATCGGTATTTCTGTGGCCCTGATTAATCCGGCTGTTGGTAAAGACTTGTCACTGCTGGGGATCATCTTTGTAGGCGCCTTAAAAGGGATTGCACCATTATTGGTATTCTTCCTTGTTATCGCTGCCGTTTGCCGCCATCGGGCCAATCAAAAAACCGGCATGAAAAAAATTATCGTCATGTATATGGTGGGCATGTTCTTATCCGCATTAATTGCTGTTTTTGCCAGCTACCTCTTCCCGGCTACCTTGCACTTAGTAAATGTAGCTGAAAACGCTAAGGCACCGGAAGGGATTGCCGAAGTATTAATCACTTTATTACGTAACATCGTAGATAATCCGCTCCATGCCATTATGACCGGTAACTATATCGGGATTTTAGGCTGGGCTGTTGTTATTGGTTTTGCCCTACGTCATGCGACTGAAGAAATTAAAAATGTCTTTGTCGGTATCTCCGATGCCATTACCATGGTCGTACAATGGGTTATCCACTTAGCTCCATTCGGTATTATGGGGCTTGTTGCCGAATCTATTTCCACCAGCGGTATCGAAGCATTAGTTGAATACGCTGTATTATTAGGTACTTTATTGGGTAGCATGTTCTTCGTAGCATTAGTTGTAAATCCTATTATCGTTTACATTGTTATGCGTCGTAATCCGTTCCCACTTACTTTTAAATGTTTACGTGAATCCGGTATTACTGCCTTCTTTACTCGCAGCTCCGCTGCCAATATTCCGGTAAATATGAACATGGCCAAACGTCTTGGTTTATCCCCTGATACGTATTCTATCGCTATTCCGCTTGGGGCTACCATTAACATGGCCGGCGCAGCGATTACGATTACTATCATGACATTAGCCGCTGTTAATACCCTTCATATTTCCGTCGATTTCAGTACTGCTATTCTATTAAGTATTATTGCCACTATCGGTTCTTGCGGTGCTTCCGGGGTTGCCGGCGGTTCCCTCTTGTTGATTCCGCTTGCTTGTAGCTTATTCGGTATCTCCAATGATATCGCCATGCAGGTAGTTGGTGTAGGTTTCATCATCGGTGTTCTTCAAGACTCCACAGAAACTGCCCTTAACTCGTCCACGGATATTCTCTTCGTGGCGGCTGCCGATTTTGCCGAACACGGCTATCCTGAAAATCTCAATGAAGATCAATCTAAAGTGGTAGTCAATAAAACAATTGAAGCATAAATAGTTATCATTTCTATCACCTACACAAAAAGGATGACTGTTCCTCAGCTGAGGAACGGTCATCCTTTTATTTCATCCTATAAACCTATTTTAACGCTCTACCGATGCTTTAACCGTGAATATTTTCAGTACCCGTATAGCTATGCTCCGGTGTAATTGTCACTACATAAGACGGATCCATGGCCTGCAAAATATTCGTAATTGATTTAGCAATCACATCCATACGTTGACGATCGTCGTAAGGTACAACCAAGTCAAATATGATATGTAATTTATCATCGCTTTGCACAGTTCGCAAATCATGGAGGCTCAATTTCTCATCATACGCCTTAATAACCGAGTGAATCTTATCATATAAAGCCATAGATTCTTTCGTGATTAAAAGCGGATCCATATGAATCGTTAACTGAATATATAACTGTTTACGCGCATCTCGTTCAATGCGGTCAATCAAATTATGACTTTTTATAACGTCTTCTTTCGCATCTACTTCTACATGAATGCTGGCAAAAACATGGCCTGGGCCATAATCATGAATCATCAAGTCATGAATGCCTAAAACGCCCGGATAGGATTTTACAAAATTGGCAATATCATTAACCATTTCAGGACTCGGTTCATTGCCCAATAAACGATTGATGGCATCGGACAATACATGATAACCCGCACGAGCAATCATTAAAGATACAATAGCGCCTAAATAACCGTCAATAGGAAAATCTAAAAGCCCTCCTACCAAAAGACCTACAGTAATGCCTAAAGTTGCCCACACATCGGACAAGCATTCCAAACCATTGGCCTGCAAAATCGGAGAATTAATACGAATCCCCACATTTTTGAAGAAAGTGTAGAGCCAAACCTTTAGGCTCATGGCACATAGCATCACAACGAAAGCTAACACCGAAAACTCAACCACTTGCGGGTTCATGATTCTATCGAAGGCTTCCAAAAATAATTGCGTTGCCAAAACAAATAAGAGTATGGAAAAACCAATAGATAACAGATATTCGATTCGACCATGGCCATAGGGATGTTCCTGATCTGCTTGCTTAGCGGAAAAACGGAAGCTGAAAAAAGATATAGCCGAGCCGCCCGCATCAGCCACATTATGGATACCATCACTAATCATGGCAATGGATCCAACCAGCAATCCGACTACAATTTCACCTATACAAATAATTAAATTCGTAATAATACCTACAAGACTTGTTAAATTACCATATCTTGTTCGCACCGTCGGTGCCTTCACACTGTCATAATCTTTAACAAACCATCGTATTAACTGCTCTTGCATATATTGCCACCCACCAATTTTAAACCTTTAAAATCACACACATAACTCAAAACACATCAACATTAAGCACGAAACGATGCCCTAAAATGCGTCGTACACCGTCAATTATTTAACCTTCGCACTCATCTCTCAATGAATAATCATTATTTACTTAAGATAGTATATACTATTTCTCAATGATTATCAATATGTATTTTTGTAAAAAATACCCTCCTCAAGAAACGTATTATAAAAAGTTTGTAAATAAAACATCTACTATATAATACGCCTCATTAAGGAGGGTTTCAAATTATATTATGTGTTTAAAATATTGAATTTTTGAATTTTAAAGTTCGGCTTACCAACGATGCTCATAGTATACCTGGGTCCACATTACCACTTCCGAAAGAGCCGGATGCGGAGCCATAGTTTCGCCCACAGTTTTAACGGAATGAGGATCCATTTTACGAACCAAACCTTCCGTACGCAACTGTTTAGTTAACGCAGACCCGATTTCTTCGTTAATTGGCGTTAATGGTGTGTCACCGCTATTCATGAGGTTAACGTATGGTTGGAACAAAATAGACGCTTGTGGCCCAATTACGTGAACCCCTAAGATATTATTCGTCTTAGTATCTACTACGATTTTTACAAAACCGTCGTTTTCATCGCCCGGATTAAAGCCCATAGCAAAACCCTTTGCGGAAGAAGAATAGAAATTCTTGCCGGTTTTTACACTGTAACCCTGTTCAATCGCTTCTTTTTCAGTAAGACCAACATGACCTACTTGAGGATAGGTATAGGTTACAGCCGGGATTACATCATAGCGAGCCCAACGGAAATCCTGCGGCGACGTTGCATGATACAAATTATGAGCAATAATATCCGCTTCGTAGTTAGCCTTATGACGGAATGGTGCTTCCCCGTTCACATCACCCATAGCATAAACGCCGTCAACCGACGTTTCCAAAAATTCGTTAGTTACAATCCAGCCGCCACGTTTTGTCTTGATGGAAGTATTTTCCAATTTCAATTCTTCCGTAGCCGGTTTGATACCGGACGCCATGAGGATTTCTTCCCCGCGCACTTCACGAATTTCACCGGTTTTGCGGTCACGAATTACGACAACTTTTTCGCCGTTTTCAACACGCACTTCTTCCGGTTCCTGATTCAAAATAACTTCAATACCCAAACGAGTCAAATCTTTATAAATTTGTTCGGAAATTTCTTCGTCTTCTTTAGGAAGTAGACGCACATTATGTTGAATTAAAGTTACTTTCGTACCGGCCGCTGCAAATACGTGAGCAAACTCAGTACCGATAGGGCCGCCACCCATAACAACCAAGGATTTAAACGGTTTATTCGGATATTTATCACCAAAGAGGCTTTCACTGCTCATATAGCCCGCTTCTTCCAAACCTTTAAGCGGATTAATCTTAGTATGACCGCCTACGCCCAAGACGATAATCGGTGCAGTAATTTCTTCGGTCACTTCACCACTGTTCATGGTAACTGTCAAAACTTTGTCTTTTACAAAAGTAGCGGCGCCGCGATACAAATCAACATTATCGAACTTATCGTAGTAAGCTTCAACACCCTTGCTTTCATCGATTTTTTGCCAAACTCGTTTGGACATCAAATCCCAATCAATAGTAGCCGGTTGTACCTGCACACCGATTTTAGGCAATTCCTCGATTTCACGAACCGCATCAGCTACGGTAACCATTACTTTGGTCGGAATGCAACCACGAGTCAAGCAAGTACCACCAAATTTGCCTTTCTCAATAATAGCAACTTTTTTACCTTTAGCTATGGCTGCGTCAGCTACAATGGAAGCGCCACCCGTGCCGATAACAATAAGATCATATGTCTTCATATTAAAACCTCCGTTTTAAATATTTTATGATTTACAATCAATAATTATAATCAATTACTTTATAACCTATTATATCATATCGATACATATAAATAAAAAGATGTATACATTAATTATTTCAAGTAATTTTGCAATTATATAGATGTGAATTTATACGTAAAAACTCTCTGTACCGGTACTTTATAGCGAGTTTTTGTACCATTATACAGAGAGTTTTCACAGAGGCTATATCAAGTCAATATTCAAATTATACAGACCTTTATGAGGTCCGAACCGGTTATACCGAGTTGAATCTTAAAGTATATCCTCTTATATCAAATTATGACCGAGAACTAAATTAAATATCGAGGTCTACAACAGCTTCTACAGCTTCCAATAATGTACCGTCAGCAACAATGGCTGTTACTTTTTCTAATTCTTTGAACATTTCAATGTCTTTATCATAGTCGATAAATTTATTGGATTCACGTACTGCTTTATAAGCAGCAGCTGTGCCTACACCTAGTTGACCGCTGTCTTCGCGTAAATCAATAGCCTGACAAGCTGCCAAAATTTCCGTTGCCACTACACGGCGAACATTTTCAGCAATTTCCCCTGCCTTACGACCGGCATGAGCCCCCATGCTTACCAAGTCTTCCTGGTTTTCACAAGAAGGAATGGAGTCAACGGAAGCCGGATGAGCCAGTACTTTGTTTTCACTTACTAAGGCAGCCGCTGCATACTGAGTAATCATGAACCCGGAGTTTAAGCCGGAGTGTTTAACCAGGAATGATGGGAAACCGCTCAACGAATTATTGAGAAGACGTTCCAAACGACGTTCCGAAATATTAGCAATTTCTGCTAAGCCGATGCCGAGGAAATCGAATGGTAATGCCATCGGTTCACCATGGAAATTACCACCGGATATTACATCGCCATCCGGTAAAATAATCGGATTATCGGTTACGGAGTTAATCTCAATATCTACTTTTTCTTTTACAAAAGCCAACGCATCTTTGGAAGCACCGTGAACTTGCGGTACACAACGTAAAGAGTACGGATCTTGTACACGTAATTCACCTTGTTGCGTAATATAGGTACTGCCTTTAAGTAATTCGCGCATATTATGAGCCGTATCTAATTGGCCTTTATGAGGACGAATCGTATGAATGCGTTCATCATAGGCGTTAATAATACCACTCATAGCTTCAGCCGATAAGGCTGCTGCTACATCGCTTAATTTTAACAAGCACATACCCTCCCAAAGAGCCAAGGCCCCTACGGCTGTCAAAACAGGAGTACCGTTAATGAGTGCCAAACCTTCTTTAGCTTGTAAGGCAATAATAGGGATGCCCGCTTTATCCATAGCTTCTTTACCGGTCAAAAGCTGACCTTCATATTCCGCATCACCAAGGCCAAGCATAGGCAATACCATATGCGATAACGGAGCCAAATCGCCGGATGCACCAAGAGAACCTTTTTCAGGGATATACGGATGAACGCCTTTATTAATCATGTTAATTAACGTTTCCAAAGTTTCCAAACGAATGCCTGAGTACCCTTTTACCAATGCATTAGCACGAATGAGCATCATCGCACGAGTTGCTTCACGGCTGAATGGTTTACCGAAGCCACAGGAGTGGGTACGGATTAAGTTTTCCTGTAACTGCGAGCAATCTTCTTTGGAAATATGCACGCGGCATAAGGAACCGAAACCGGTGGTTATACCGTATACAACCGAATTACTGTTTACAATATTATCTACGATGGCACGTGATTTTTTGATGCTTTCTATAGCTGATTCTGCCAATTTGATTTTAGCATCATAGCGAGCAACCGCTACTAATTCAGCTAAGGTAAGATCATGACCTGTCAAAACAACTTCTTTTATGGATTTTACGGCTTTAATCATACGTTACATCTCCTATTACATCAATTTACTACGTCTATTTACATTGACCCGACATTCTTTGTTATTATAAACTGCTGAGAAAAACACAATTAACTGCGATTACCTGTTAACCAAGCATTAAAGCACCGATAACGCCGCCTACAAAAAGCGTAATATCGTAGAAAATAAAGGTTGGTACACAAGTATCCCAAATATGATTATGCTGACCGTCCGCATTCAAACCGGATGTCGGTCCTAATGTGGAGTCAGATGCAGGTGAACCGGCGTCGCCTAAAGCAGCTGCGATACCAATTAAAAGGATAATGGCGGGAACACCAAAACCTAATTCAAAGCCCATTGGAATATAAATGGAGGCAATAACCGGAATCGTACCGAAAGAAGTACCGATACCCATAGTAATCAATAAACCAACGGCTAACATAAGAATAGCGCCGGCCATTTTAGTATCAATTACGGAAGTTGTTGCTTCTACTAAAGCTTGAACCGATTGAGTTTCACGAAGTACGTTGGCATAACCGGCCGCAACGAGCATTACGAATGCGATGAAGCCCATCATGCGAACGCCACCGTCCATCATAAGGTCCATATCTTTCCATTTAATACAACCGGTAAGTAACATAACTAAGAGACCGCACATGGCCCCGATTGGTAAGGATTGGAAGTAAAGCTGAGCGCCAAAGGCAACGGCAGCACCCAATAAAGCCAACCAGCATTCTTTAGTCATAGTAACATCATCCGGATTTTCATCGGCACCGATAACCGGTAAATCTTCATAATGTCTGTCGCGAGCGTAGAAGAATACGGCAAGAACAAGACCTACCAACATGGATACACCACCGATCCACATAACGGCTGAAATATCCTGAATGGAAACATCTACACCGTTTGCTACCATTTGGTCTTTAATAATTGTCATAAATAAGAGACCGAAACCAACCGGCAAGCTTACATACGGTGCTTTAAGACCGAATGTTAAGGCACAGGCTACAGCACGACGATCCAAATTCATATGATTCATTAATACCAAGAGTGGCGGAATCAAAATAGGAATGAATGCAATGTGTACAGGAATCAAGTTCTGAGAGAAACAAGCTACAAAGGCAATTAAGAATACAAAGGCGATTTTCTTATTCCCTACTACTTGCGTAATTTTACGGGATGCAACACCGGCCAAACCGGAACGACCGATAGCTACTGCCAAGGCACCTAACAAAATATAACTCAAAGCTGTTTCAGAGTTACCACCCATACCGTTAATGAGCGATCCTACGGTGTCTTCAATAGACATCCCGCCGATTGTACCGGCTACTATAGCCGCCACAATTACGGCTAACAGAACATTCATTTTAAGCAAACAAATGATTGACATGACAATAACTGATACCACTATGGGGTTCATTAAAATATCCATACAGTTTCAACTCCTTTGCTAACCTTTCAAAATCAGTAAAGTAAATGTGTCCGGTCTGAGTAAATATTTACTTTTTTATAGTATACTTTAAATTTGTCGTAAAATAGTCAAAGTTTTTCAAACCTCAAAATTTTGTCATTAAGTATCAAATAGAATAATCTGAAAAAAGTCCGTGAAAATAAGACCCCGTCAATTTTAAAATCGACATTTTCCAGACGATTTTTATCATGTTAAAATGCTAAATCACAAAATAGAAAAAGAGATTGTAACGAAAATCCCAAATTCCACTTGGAACTTCATTACAATCTCCCTAAACTTACGAAGCTTCATTTATAGCTTCTAATTTTGCTCTTTCATAGGTATCACGGTATAAATCCAAATAGCGTAAAGCACGACCGCTATACATGCCGATACTGCCGCGATAACGCTTAGTAACTTCGGATTGCGGATATTCATGCTTAATTAAAGCAATAGCCATATTCACATATCCAACTTCCTGCGGATTATTCATCATCGTTAATTTTGCCATCGCTTCATCAATGTACTTCAAGGCACCTTCTTGATTGCCTTCGCGCATAGCTAACAAGGCCAAGTACGATTCAACGATTGGGCGACGCCAATAGAAGTCATAGCGATTAAAGAATTCATAAGCCTGTTCAAAATAAACTTGTGCTTTGTCAAACTGCCCTAAGTTATAGGCCGCAATGCCCGCATTACAGGAAAATACCACCCAGGAACTGTAAGCCTGTTGGTCATTACAAATCGCTAATGCTTTATCATAATACTCAATGGCTTCTTCAAATTGCCCGCGGCCGCGACGGATTTCGCCAATATAATTATAGGCTGCCGCAATATTTAAGGCATAACGACGCGCCACCGTTTGTGTTACCATAAACGTGGCAATGGATTCATTGAGAAGTCGTTCTGCTTCTTCAAAGTCACCTTGCATAATCATATTTAAGCCTTTAAGACGTAAGAGTATCCCTACTTCCTTATGGTAGTTACATTCTACGGCCAAATCCAAAGCAATTTCCAAATAGTTTTTCATTTCATTGGTATTGCCTGTTTGGATATCATAGTAAATCATCTGTTTATACCCCATGAGAGTATAATCGCGATTACGCATTTCAGAGGCTTGTTCAATCAAGTCAAGAATATAACGAACCCCTTTTTCATATTTACCTTCACGAATGAAATAACGTCCGATTAAGTGCAAATACATAAGTTCCAAATTCTTCACTTCCGTTGTAGCACCGCAAGTTTCACGAATGCGTTCCATCATTTTATCCACATCACTCAGATATTGTAAGGTATCCGCTTCCGTAAAATAACTGGCCCCACCGGTCTGCATCGGTTCGGACAGACTGAGTACCGGAAAGAGTTCATGACTGAAATTCAAATAATACATGAGCCCTTTCAGTTTATAGTGCCCCATTTTAACCAATTCGCCAGCCTGTTCATAGTGATATTCCAAATGCTTGTAAATCACTACGTCCTTTTTGGAGTGAGTTAAGCGTTTTTCCCATAAGGATCCCAAATAACCATGCAAGATTTTCCATTTTTCCGGTGATAATTGCTGTTGAATAAATTCTTTTAACTTCTGCTGACTGATTTCATATAAAACATCCGCTTGTTGTGAAAACGGCGTTATCATATTCTTCGCTTCCAACGCTTCCAAATATTCCAACAGGCGTAAGGTGTCCATTTTCATATATTCGCTAATCATGGAAATAGGCGCACCATTATAAAACAGCGAAATAAAATCAATAATTTTCTGCTGCTCTTCCGTTAAGGATAAATAATTGGCCTTAAACAAGGTTGCCATATTATTAGTCAATTTATCTAAACTGCCTGTAGTCTTAAGCGAATTTAAACATTCATTGAGTAAAAATAAATTGCCTTCTGTTTCCAATTGTAATTTGTTAATTAAATTCGGATCTGTAGGAATGTTTAAACCGGCCGCTTCCACATATTGCTGAATATCTTTTTTGGATAACGGATTTAGCTGTGTTACATGAAGACGTTTATAGACTGCGATAGACGTGATAAAATGTTGGAAATCTTTTTCACGAGAATCGCGGCCCGTCATAAGGAACAGAATCCGATCCGATTGTTTGCGCAGAATTAAACTGCTCAAGAGGGACAAACTGAGCGGGTCCATCCACTGAATATCTTCAAATACAATAATTAACTTTTTATTAGCCGATGCCACATCAAGCACGGTTGACAAAGTATGAAAAATAGAATCAAACTTCAAAATATCCTTAATTTCCACCAAACCTAAATCGCGGTCAATACTCATGTCCATTTGCGGGAACAGTGTATATAAACGGTTAAGCTCAAAATCAGGAATCATCGTTCCGTTTTCTTCCAATAATTTAACAAGGCCATTTACAATTTCTGTCCACGGATGCAGTAAAAAATTACGTTCCAACTGATAACAATTAGTCTGAATAACCGTCACTTCATCCTGTAAACTGTCGAGCGCAATATCCTTAAGCGTCGTTTTACCGCTACCCGCATCGCCTAATAAAATCAATGCTTCACCGGCACGACCACGCATAAAGGACCAAATGTGAGCCGTCATATCCTCCAATTCTTTTTCGCGGCCAATGGGAATCGCTATATGATGAGAGCGGTTCTGGAATTTCTTCTCTTCCTGTTGCAGCGCATCTTTAATAATGGCATCAATATCGGCCAAAGTATCGGACTGCATATCCCCTTGGAAAAGCTCTTTCATTTCTTCGTAGAGCTCCATAGCCTGCTGCATCTTACCCTGTTCGCAATAAGCGCGCAGTACGATAGCATACACATTCTCATCATACGGATTCTGAGCTATCAAAAGCTGACCATATCGTTCAATTGTATTGTAGTCTTTTTCGGACACGGCAATCTGCAATTTTTCGGCAATAGCATCCATATATAGATTTTTTAACCGACTTCTTTCGGCTAAGTACCAATCTTCATATTCCACGGAATCCTTGATGAAAAAGCCCTGCAAAAATTCCCCTTTATATAAATCAAGTTGGCCTACCGGATCGGCTTCGAACAGTTTGCTGTCAATTTCCACATCCACCGCCGGATTGACTTTAATAATCGCTTTACGCGGTGAAATAAACGTATCGGCACCCAGTATTTTCTTTGCTTCGTAAATTGCATTGCGGAGATTTTTGCGAGCTACCGCATCCGGTTTATCAGCCCATAAAATACCGCTTAATTCATCACGCATAACGGTCCCGCGCACCAGAATGTAATAAACTAATGCATTGACCTTATTATAGGAGAAAAATACCTCTTCCCCATCCTTGAGAATCTCAGGTGTTCCCAAAAAACGCACTACCAATTTTGCTGCCATAATAATCCCTCTGCCTGTATTGTTATTTTATGACATTTATTTGCGTCAAATGCTAACGTCAAACAAAACGTCAAACTTTTTAATCTAAAATTTCACGTTGCTTCCATCTTGTGAAATCTTTTTTGACACTTTTTATTATACAATAAAGCAATAGATAAAACACGCCAATGAATCAATTTTTAGCAAAATACATATAGCAATTATGCATAATTAAATGGTTTTTTGTTGGCCATATGTCATTGAGCCATATCGGGACTGAAACGTACACAAAAAAAGCAGCATTGCTAAACTATTAATGTTTAACAATACTGCTTAATATTTTTTATATTCTTATTCCTCTTCTTCAGGAAGGTCCGCGTTGTGGTAAACGTCCTGAACATCATCCAAGTCATCAAGGGCATCGAGCATTTTTTGCATTTTTACAGCGTTGTCCCCTTCAAGAGCGATGGTGTTGTCAGGTACCATGGTGATTTTACTTACCATGGTTTCGATATTAGCATCGGCCAAGGCTGCTTCAACAGTGTCATAATCTTCCGGAGCGGTGTAAATAACAAAACTGTCATCTTCCACTTTTAAATCTTCCGCACCCGCTTCTAAAGCAAGCATGGTCAACTCTTCTTCGTCATGACCTTCGCTGTCGATTACGAAGATACCTTTGCGGTTAAACATCCAAGCTACGCAACCGGTTTCACCGAGGTTGCCGCCGTTCTTGGAGAACGCATGACGCACATCGGCTGCGGTACGATTACGATTATCGGTCAAACACTCAACCGTTAACGCTACGCCGCCCGGGCCGTAACCTTCATAGGTAATTTCTTCGTAATTATCCATATCGGTAGCGCCTACGCCTTTAGCAATAGCGCGTTGAATATTATCTTTAGGCACGTTGTTTTCACGAGCTTTTTGTAAAGCCAATTTTAAACGCATGTTACCAACCGGATCGCCACCGCCCATACGTGCGGCAACCGTAATTTCACGGCTGATTTTAGTTGTTACTTTTGCTTTCAACGCATCAGTTTTACCTTTTTTATGTTTAATATTGGCCCATTTTGAATGTCCGGACATTGTACTTCCTCCTATAATAACCTGAATGATTCTTTGGTGCTTTCTTTGCATTCTGCTTTATTTATATTCTGCTTACGTGTGCTGCCTTCTTATGACATTACACGTTAATAGCACTATGCTTTTTCCCACCATGCTTCGCCACGCAAACGATCCAAAATAATGGATACGGCACTGCGTACCGACAAATGATTGTAATCACCGTGACCATATACAGGTTCTAAAATATAATCAAATTCTTCCATAGTTTCTTTGGTCATGCCATAACCGGTACCAAATAATACTAACACAGGGCGCGACCCCTTTTCAAGCGTTTGCCGCATCCATGCGTAAGTTACCGTATTATCATAAGTACGTGCATCGGTTGTGGCGATAATCGGCGGGTCACCCTCAAGGGCTGTCACTTCCTCAACAGCGGCTCGTATCGAGTTGACCAGTGCCACTTCACTGAACGCATCTTTGCGGTCGGGATTGTAGGTACTGCCAAAACCGGTTTGCCAGTGCTCCATAATCTGCTTGGCCAAATCACGTTGGGCCGGTATGTTGTGAATCACAAAATAACGACTCACATCATAAGTAATAGCCGCCCGGGCAATATCGTGAATATCATAATTCGTAATCGCCGTCGTAATGACTTCGCCATGCTTATTATAGATAGGATAATGAACCAAGCCTATATATAAATTTGCCAAGGTTATTCCTCCCTTTTTATTCGCTACTCTCCATTATAATGAATTCCACCGTTCGCCGCAAATAAAATCTATAAAAAAATCTATAAAAGTCTGAAAAACAGTAAAAAGATTCGTTACACCGACGAAACCGCAAAGTTTCATCAGATGCAGCCGAATCTTTTTACTTAATGTATCAGTCGCTTTTTACTGAGCGATTATTTTTTAATATTGTAAAAAACGTCTTCCCCGCGATACTGAGCAGTTTCAGCCAACAAGTCTTCGATGCGAAGCAATTGGTTGTATTTAGCTACACGTTCACTACGAGCCGGTGCACCGGTTTTAATCTGGCCGGCATTAACAGCTACAGCGATATCGGCGATGGTATTGTCTTCGGTTTCACCGGAACGGTGGGAAATAACACAAGTGTAACCGGCACGTTTTGCCATTTCAATAGCGTCGAAAGTTTCAGTCAAAGTACCGATTTGGTTTACTTTGATTAAGATCGCATTGGCCGTATCGGATTTAATGCCTTTAGCCAAACGTTCCGTATTAGTTACAAATAAATCATCACCCACGAGTTGAACTTGGTTGCCAAGGCGTTCAGTCAATAATTTCCAACCTTCCCAATCTTCTTCAGCAAGGCCGTCTTCGATGGAGATGATAGGATATTTAGCTACTAAATCAGCATAAAATTCAACCATTTCAGCGGCCGTTTTTACTTTGCCTTCACCGGCTAAATCATATTTGCCGTCTTTGTAGAATTCGGAAGAAGCCGCATCAATAGCCAATTTGAAGTAGCTGCCCGGTTCATAACCGGCTTCTTTAATAGCTTCACAAATAACCTGTAAAGCTTCTTCGTTGGAGCCGAGATTTGGGGCGAAACCACCTTCATCACCTACGCCGGTGGCAAGGCCTTTAGCTTTCAATACGTTTTTCAACGTATGATATACTTCGGCACAAGCGCGTAAAGCTTCTTTGAAAGATTCAGCGCCTACCGGCATAATCATAAATTCCTGAATATCTACGTTATTGTCGGCATGAGCACCGCCGTTTAAGATGTTCATCATCGGAACCGGCAATTCTTTGGCATTAGTACCGCCAAGATACTGGAACAATGGTAAATCAAAGGAAGCAGCAGCTGCTTTAGCTACAGCCATGGACACGCCAAGAATTGCATTGGCACCAAAATTACCTTTGTTAGGTGTGCCATCAAGTTCAATCATCAAACGGTCGATAGCTACTTGTTCGGACGCATCATAACCGATAATTTCAGGACCGATTTTTTCATTCACGTTTTCTACGGCTTGTTCTACCCCTTTACCGAGGTAACGACCTTTGTCACCGTCGCGAAGTTCTACGGCTTCAAACATGCCTGTAGATGCGCCGGATGGAACGGAAGCAACACCGATGGACCCGTCTTCTAAATACACTTCCACTTCAACAGTAGGGTTGCCACGGGAATCCAAAATCTCTCTTGCGTAAACATCTGTAATCATTGCCATAATGTGTTACCTCCTTGAAAAGAACACTTCTTAAAAGTATATTTTTAAATACTTTTATATACTTAAATCGGTTATATGTAACCGTTTGCAAAAAATTTAATGGTTTTATTTTAAACCGGTGAGCCCTTTGTATAAATTGACCCATCCTATTCAAATTCTTATTTTTTAACCAGTAAGCTGTGACCGGTCATATCAGCCGGTTGCGAAATACCGCCCAAATCGAGCATTGTTGGAGCTAAATCACATAGTTTACCTTCGGTAAGGCTGTCATTTTTGTGCGTTTCACTAACTAAAATAAGCGGTACCGGATTGGTCGTATGAGCCGTATGCGGCGCCCCCGTACGATGGTCAACCATCATTTCCGAGTTACCATGATCGGCGGTTACCAATAAATGGCCCTTTACTTTATTAATTGCTTCCACGATACGTGCTAAGCAAGCATCCACAGTTTGTACTGCTTTTTCGGCAGCTTCCAACACGCCCGTATGTCCAACCATATCAGGGTTGGCAAAGTTCAAAATAATCATATCGAACTTGCCGCTTTCAATAGCAGCCACTACTTTATCGGTTACTTCGTAAGCACTCATTTCGGGCTGTAAATCGTAAGTTGCCACTTTAGGGGATGGCACCAAAATACGTTCTTCACCGTCAAATACAGCTTCTTGGCCACCACTAAAGAAATAAGTTACATGAGCATATTTTTCGGTTTCCGCAATACGTAACTGCGTATAACCGCCATCAGCTAATACTTGACCCAATGTATTAGTGAGCAATTCTTTTTCATACACAATATGAGTAGGCAAACCGTCTTCATACTTGGTCATAGTAGCCATATAAATCGGCAACAAACCTTTAACTCGATTGAAGCCGGTAAATTCAGGATCTACCAACGCTCTGGTGAGCTGGCGAGCACGGTCCGGTCTGAAGTTGGCAAAAATCACCGCATCATGAGCTTCAATAGCGCCTTTAGCATCCAATACTACAGGCACTACGAATTCATCCACCACCTCATTGGCATACGATGCTTCGATCGCCGCTTTAACAGAATCAGCTGTAACACCAACACCATCAACAATAGCTTGGTAGGCTTTCTCAACACGTTCCCAACGTTTATCGCGGTCCATCCCGTAATAACGACCGCCGATGGTGGCGATTTTACCAAGACTGAGCTGAGTCATATAAGCTTCTAAATCTTCTAAATAGGTAAGTGCACTTTGCGGCGGTACATCACGGCCGTCCAATAAAGCATGAACGTATAATTCAGTAACGCCTGCGTCTTTAGCGCCCTTAATAATCGCTTTAATATGATCTAAGGAGCTGTGAACACCGCCATCGGACACCAAGCCGATAATCTGTAAACGGTGAGCTTTCGCCTGTGCATATAATTCTTTAATAACAGGTTTTTCAAAAAAAGCTCCGTCTTCTGTATCTTTGGTGATTCGCGTCAATTCCTGATACACAATGCGGCCGGCCCCGATATTTAAATGACCTACTTCAGAATTACCCATTTGGCCTTCCGGTAAGCCTACAGCGAGACCCGATGCCTGTAATTGTGTATGCGGATAGGTTTCCCATAATTTTAAAAAGTTCTCAGGCTTAGCCTGTACGACCGCATTGGTAGGGTCGTTCACATCCCCTATGCCGAATCCGTCTAAAATGGTCAGCATCACGGGAGCTTTTAATTTTGCCATACACAAACCTTTCTATATTCAAAATATATTATTCGTAATTAAACTATGATAAGTTTTACCGTCTATTATTTACTATACAGTATAACTTTATAATCTTTATCTAGTATGCGTAAAAACTTGGTAAATGAATTCAAGTGGTCAAAATTAATCAATCTTAGGCTTTAATAATCGTTAATCAATCTTAGGCTTTAATAATCGTTAATCAATCTTAGGCTTTAATAATTGCCATGAAATCATCTGCTTTTAAGGATGCACCGCCTACTAAAGCACCGTCAATATCCGGCTGAGATAAAATTTCCTTAGCATTACTGCCTTTAACACTGCCGCCGTATTGGATACGCAATGCTTCAGCCGTTTCCTTATCGAATAACGCGGCCACTTTGGCACGAATGGCGGTACATACTTCCCCGGCCTGTTCGGCAGTTGCCGTTTTACCGGTACCGATAGCCCAAATCGGTTCATACGCAATTACCATTTGACTTACCTGTTCAGCCGTTAAGCCTTCAAGACCGGCCGTCAATTGGCTGTCAATAAAAGACTGTGTCTCATTGGCTTCACGCTGTGCCAAACTTTCGCCGACACATAAAATTGGAATTAAATCATATTGGAAAGCGGCTTTTATTTTCTGATTAATTAAAGCGTCGGATTCACTGAAATACTCACGACGTTCCGAGTGACCGAGAATTACATAATGACAACCTACATCGGTAAGCATGAGTGGCGAAACTTCACCGGTAAATGCCCCTTTTGGCTCAAAATACATATTCTGAGCGCCTAAGCGAACATCCGTATCTTCAATTAAATCAGCTACCGTGCTGAGACCGGTAAACGGCGGACAAACCACCACTTCACGAGTCGCTTCACCTTCAGCTAGAGCTGCTTTAATGCCTTCCACTAAAATGGTAGCTTCCGCTAAATCAGTATGCATCTTCCAATTGCCAGCAATAATTTGTTTACGCATGGCTCCTCCTTATTTATCGGCTAATGCCACGATACCCGGTAAGGCTTTCCCTTCTAAATATTCCAAGGATGCACCGCCACCGGTCGAAATATGAGAGATTTTATCGGCAAGACCGCTTTTTTCAATGGCTGCCACCGAGTCACCACCACCAACAATAGTCGTTGCGTCAGCTTCAGCTACGGCTTTGGCTACCGCATTAGTGCCGGTAGCAAAATTATCCATTTCAAAAACGCCCATAGGTCCGTTCCAAACAATCATCTTCATCGGTTTTAACGCTTCCGCAAACGCTTTTTGTGTGTCCGGGCCAATATCAAGGGCCATCCAGCCTTCTTCAATACCGTTGGCCGGAACTACTTTATGATTAGCATCATTGCTGAATGCATCGGCTACCACAAAATCAGTTGGCAATAGCAAATTCGTATTTGTTTCAGCAGCCTGTTTAATAAGCTGACCTGCCAATTCGATTTTGTCCGCTTCCACTAAGGATGAGCCGGTTGGATACCCTTTAGCGGCAATAAAGGTATTGGCCATGCCGCCACCAATGATAAGCACTTCTACTTTTGGCAATAAATTGGAAATAACTTCAATTTTATCGCTTACTTTAGCGCCCCCGATAATAGCTGCAAACGGGTGTTCCGGATGTTCCACGGCACCGCCAACGTATTTAATTTCTTTTTCCAATAAATAACCCGCTGCCATTGGTAAAAATTTAGTAATCCCTTCTACGGATGCATGGGCACGATGAGATACACCGAAAGCATCATTGATACCAACTTCGGCAAGGGATGCCAATGCTTTGGCAAAATCTTCACCGTTCTTTTCTTCTTCTTTATGGTAACGCAGGTTTTCCAACAAAAGAACGTCGCCGTCATTAAGAGCTTCTACTGCTTTATGAGCCGCTTCACCCACACAGTCGTCGGCAAAAGCTACCGGTTTGCCCAATAACTCACTGAGACGAACTGCACATGGCTGTAACGTAAATTCCGGTTTACGTTCCCCTTTCGGACGTCCCAAATGAGACGCTAAAATAACTTTGGCACCTTTGCCGATTAAGTAGTTAATGGTTGGCAAAGTAGCACGAATACGCGTATCGTCGGTGATTACACCGTCTTTTAACGGTACGTTAAAATCAACACGTACAAATACACGTTTATGGGCTACGTCGACGGACTCAATTGTTTTTTTCATAACGGCCTCCTATATGTGAACGATACAGCTTAGAAGTGATAAGCATATATCCGGGCATTAGCTTATAAATGACAAGCAAAAGAGGGGACTATATATATATAGTCCCCTGCAAAAATTATAAACCTTGATCAGCAATGAATTTAGCTAAATCAACGACACGGTTGGAATAACCCCATTCGTTATCGTACCAGGAAACCACTTTTACCATATTGCCTTCCATTGTCATTGTCAAATCAGCATCAACGATGGAGCTGCGTGGGTCCCCGTTGAAGTCGTGAGATACGAGCGGTAAATCAGAAACACCTAAGATACCTTTCAATTCACCTTGTGCTGCTTCACGTAATGCGGCATTGATTTCTTCTTTAGTTGTTTCTACATTGAGTTCAGCTACCAAGTCGGTAATGGAAACGTTTGGTGTAGGCACACGAAGAGCAAAACCGTTTAATTTACCCTTTAATTCAGGTAATACCAAAGCTACCGCTTTAGCAGCGCCGGTAGTTGTAGGAATAATGGATAAAGCAGCTGCGCGAGCACGACGAAGGTCGCTGTGCGGTGTATCCAAAATGCGTTGGTCATTGGTATAGGAGTGAACCGTAGTCATCAAGCCGCGTTTGATACCGAATTTTTCATTCAATACTTTTGCAAACGGAGCCAAGCAGTTAGTTGTGCAACTTGCGTTGGAAATGATGTGGTGGTTTTTAGGATCGTATTTGTCCTGGTTAACACCCATTACAATAGTAATGTCTTCTTCTTTAGCCGGTGCAGAAATGATAACTTTCTTAACAGAACCGCCCAAATGCTGAGCTGCGTCATCACGTTTGCGGAAACGGCCGGTTGCTTCTACAACAATTTCAACGCCTTCGGAAGACCAGTCGATATTAGCAGGGTTAGGATCATGGAATACACGAACTTTTTTGCCGTCAACCACGATATAGTCACCGTCAACAGTCACTTCTTCTTGCAAGTTACCGTGTACGGAATCATATTTTAATAATAAAGCAGAACCTTCAATATCGCCCAAGTCATTAATAGCCACTACTTCTACGTCAGGGTTATTAAGCGCTGCACGAAATACACATTTACCGATACGACCAAATCCATTAATACCAATTTTAACTGCCATGATGGTTCCTCCTAGAGTGTAAAAATTAATACCTAAACAGTTTTTAAAATGTGAGTGTTTACGATTTAAATAAAACAATGTATGACTAATAATAAATCATAAACACTATGACTAGCTAATACTTAGTAGCGCTGCTATTGATTCAGCTGCACTTTCATCAATAATAAGGGTACCTTTGCGACAGGCTCTCATCACCCCGATAATTGCTTTGGCTTTACCGGCACCACCTGCTACAGCGATTACATGCGGTATAGACTCAATATCAGTAAGGGCTATGCCTACATTATTGGTCGTATACACAATGTTGCCGCTAATGTCACAATAGTAACCCAAGGCTTCCCCAACAGCACGTTTAGCGCGCAACGTAGAGCGTTGTGCATCTGTTATATGCCGCTGTGCTGCCATGTGCAAGGCTTCACCGATGCCAAAGATTAAAATATCGGTTTGCTTAGCCAATTCCATCACTTCTTTGATTTGTGGTTCCATATTCATCAAAATGCTCAATGCGTCTTGCGACAAACCATCAGGTAGATGCAACATTTTGTAGGTACTGCCGATTTTCTCGGCAATCACCGAAGCAATCACATTTGCTTGATATTCTACCCGTTCGCCGATTCCGCCGCGAGCCGGAATAATGGTAGCCTGACATTTCTTGGCCGGCAGAGCATCTGCCATATTGGCCATCGTACTGCCGCCACTTACAGCTAAGACACTGCCCGGATGCAATACCCCTTGCAACACTTTCGCCGCCTGGAAGCCTAACTCTTTGCGTTCCATGTCGGTTTCCCCACCGCCACTGGTGATAATCACTTCATCAATTTGCAAAACTTCTTTGAGCTTTGCTTCAAGCTCACTAATTTTATTGAGCTCGTGCATTGATGAGTTTAGTTGCGGTAGCAGTTCTTTGCCTTCCTCAGTTAACACCATCCCCTGTTGGGTAAAACCAATAAGACCATTGTCTTTCATGATTTCAACGTGTGAACGTACTACACGTTCCGATAGTTTACTAAGATTGGCAAGCATGCGTCGCCCGATAGGTTGTGCATAGGAAATGTGATTCAGCAGTATGTAGCGCTCTTCCACAATTCGCATAAGTTCCGGAGCTATTCGTTGATACACCTCCGATAAATCTTTCATGCTGTACCTCTTTCATCCCGCTGGAGCGAAAATCGTCCCATCGTCGATAAAAAAATATCCTCGCCTATATTCTACCTTATATGGGTGACACGCGCAAGTCATTTTATAAATTATTATATTGAATACTAGAAAATATATTGAAAACGTTGACTACCCAGCCGTCAAAATTACCTTATCTTAAATTTCAAAATCATATGAGACCTGATATTCTCTACCGGAGAGCACACCTCTTCGAGCTAAGGCTCCCCTTGCAGAGAATATCAGGTCTTCAGCGATTGCAAATCATCTCAATTCACAGGTAATTTTAGCCGGCTACACAGAAAAAAGTTTTCAATATATTTAGCAGCTTCCCCATAACAACCTATAAAATGACTTGCGAATCACACCATAAATGGACGAATAGTAGGCGTAGGAGTTTGGGTGGGAGCAAGGAAGCCGTCTTCGACGGCTTCCTTATTCCTACTCCCCTCCGCGCGACTAAGTTGGCCGCTATTGTAATGTACTAAAATCGATATTGAAGAATAGCGCTTTGTTTTCTGAGATGACAGTACAATCGCATAAAGAATGGCCACTACCTATAAGGTAAGCCTTAGCTTGAAAAGGTGTGCTTGCCGTTAGGTAGTGGCCATTCTAAAGTTTTTATATAAATCAGAATATCAAAGCGCTATTCGTAACAAATGTTAATATATTACAATTTAGCGGCCAATTAGTCGCGATCTACATCCCAATCAATTACTTGACCGGTAGCGGCATCAATTTCGAATTCGTATTCAACGCCGTTGTAGAAAATTTTACCTTCATATACTTTACGGCCATTTTCAATGTCCGGTTTAACTTTATATACATGGCTTGCATTCGCGCCTGGCACTTTAGCCAAAGCGATAGCGGTTGCCTGATCAATTGTAATTTCGGAATTTGCCTGTGCCAAGCCAAAGCTGCCTGCCACCAATAAAGATACGGCTAATACTTTTAAAGATTTGTTTAATTTCATAGTCTACCTCATTTCATTATAATATATCAATTATTTACTTCTCTTAAGCAATAAATTATGAAGTATAGTTTACTGCTTCTATTCATCTTATATATTCATTATATTCGATATAACTTATTTTGTCTATTGCCAAAAATTAAATTACATATATCAATCATGAAATATAACACAAAAAATAGCTTGAAGCATATCGCTCCAAGCCATTCCTTATTTATTATGCAAAGCTTATCAGACTGTAATAGTTAATACGCTTCACCTATCTTATTTTTTAGACTATTTAGTACCGAAAATACGGTCTCCTGCATCGCCTAAACCTGGCAAGATATAGCCGTGTTCGTTCAAGTCTTCATCAAGTGCCGCAACATAAATGCGTACATCCGGATGTTCCTTATTAACCGCTTCAACGCCTTGTGGAGCTGCTACTAAGCACATAAGCTGAATATCACGAGCCCCTTTTTCTTTTAAAAGAGTGATGGCTGCTGATGCACTGCCGCCGGTAGCCAACATAGGATCTGTCACAATAATACGACGTTCGGACAAATCAGACGGCAATTTGCAGTAGTATTCAACCGGTTTTAAGGTTTCAGGATCACGGTATAAACCTACGTGACCAACTTTAGCCATTGGCATTAATTCCAATAGACCGTTAACCATGCCGAGACCGGCACGCAAAATAGGGATAATACCTAATTTTTTACCGGCAATTTGTTTACCGATTGCTTTTACCAACGGAGTCTGTACTTCTACATCTTCCAACGGTAAGTCACGAGTAATTTCATACCCCATCAAAAGTGTAATTTCTTCCAATAATTCGCGAAAATCTTTAGAACCTGTTTCAACATTACGGATTAAGGTTACTTTATGTTGAATCAACGGATGAGTCATTACATTAACATTCATAAATACGGTGCCTCCTTAAGTCTTACTATTCTGTGCCTCAATAAGGCATGTTATGAAATCTCTCTCAAGCGGATATATTAAAGATTAGGATACATAGGATATTTTTCACAAAGAGCGGCTACACGTTTAGCTGCTTCTTCATGTTTAGCTTTATCTTCGGAGTTTTTAAGAACTAACGCAATGATGGACGCAATTTCTTCCATATCCGCTTCTTTTAAGCCACGAGTCGTCAAAGCCGGTGTACCGAGACGAATACCGCTGGTTACGAATGGACTTTCAGGATCAAACGGAATGGTGTTCTTATTGCAAGTAATGCCGACTTCATCAAGTAAGAATTCAGCAACTTTACCGGTCAAACCGCAGCTGCGTACGTCAACGAGCATTACATGCGTATCGGTACCGCCGGATACGATTTTAAAACCTTCTTTTTGAAGAGCTGCTGCCAACACTTTCGCATTGGTTACAACTTGCTGTGCATATTCTTTGAATTCAGGTTTTAAAGCTTCGCCGAAAGCAACCGCTTTTGCAGCGATTACATGCATCAAAGGACCACCTTGGATGCCAGGGAAAATTGCTTTATCAATCGCTTTAGCATATTGTTCTTTGCAAAGAATCATACCGCCGCGAGGTCCGCGTAAGGTTTTATGCGTAGTTGTAGTTACAACATCGGCATATTCTACTGGATTTGGATGCAAACCGGCTGCTACAAGACCTGCAAAGTGAGCCATATCTACCATAAAAATAGCGCCTACTTCATGAGCGATGTCGGCCATTTTTTTGAAATCAATAATGCGGGAATACGCACTGCCGCCGCCGATAATTAACTTAGGTTTGTTTTCTTCAGCGATTTTGCGCATTTCATCATAATCAATTTCCTGTGTTTCTGCATCAACGCCGTAAGGAATTACATTGAAGTATGTACCCGAAACGTTAACCGGCGAACCATGAGTCAAATGACCGCCATGGGATAAGTTCATACCCATGATAGTGTCGCCCGGTTTTAAAAGAGCAAAATAAACACCAAAGTTAGCTTGTGAGCCGGAATGAGGCTGTACATTAACATGTTCAGCGCCGAATAATTTCTTAGCTCGTTCAATCGCTAACGTTTCCACCATATCTACATATTCACAGCCACCATAATAGCGCTTTCCGGAATAACCTTCCGCGTATTTATTAGTCAATACACTGCCCTGTGCTTCCATAACCGCTTCGGATACGAAGTTTTCAGACGCAATCATTTCCAATTTATTACGTTGACGGCCTAACTCTAAATCAATCATATTTTTTAATTCCGGATCTTGACTCTTAAGAATGCTCATAGCATTACCTCCTACACACTCAAATCATAGTGCCTATGAAATACAAGCTGTCCCCCAAATTATCTGGACTAAGCCTCTAGTTCGGCTATTTTGGCGACGCGTCGTTCATGACGGCCCCCTTCGAATTCGGTAGCTAACCAAATTTTAACAATATCGCTAGCTAACCCGGGTCCGATAACACGTTCGCCCATCGTTAAGATATTGGCATTATTGTGTTCCCGTGAAGCGTGAGCTGAAAATGTATCGTGACAAAGTGCTGCACGAATACCGGCCACTTTATTGGCAGCAATGCCAATACCGATGCCGGTGCCGCAAATTAAAATGCCCCGATCATATTCTCCTGCTGCTACTGCTTTAGCCACAGGTTCGGCAATATCCGGGTAATCCACGGAATCTTCCGAATCGGTACCAAAGTCAGTATAGGCCACATTCAATTCATCAAGCAACGCTTTAATTGTCGCTTTTAAATGAACGCCGCCATGGTCAGCGCCAATGGCTACTTTCATCCTATCCCTCCTAATCGGTATCCATTAAATATAAACATCTCTACCCTATTTTACTATGTCATATAAAATCAAGCAATGACATTTGTACACAATATAGAGATATTATTAAAATTAACAACCAATCAAGATTCACTTACTGCTCTATAAAAGGACATTAACGTAGAGTCTTAAAAATTATTGCTGTTTAATATTCTTATCTTAATCCAGCTTTGCTAATGCTTTTGTCAAAAGATCTTTGATTTGTGCCGCACAAGCATCATATTCTTCCTGTGTGCCGCCAAACGGATCGGCTACGTCTTCATTCGTACCGGCCCATTCACCCAACGTTACAATTTTATCGCTCATTTCAGGGAATTGGCGCAATAATACTTTTTTATGATCCGCTGCCAAACCGACCACTAAATCAGCTGCATCTAAAAGCGCTTTATTAAGCGGCCGAGATAGATGTCCGGAAATATCGGCCACATCTTTAACCGCCTCAATAGCTTGCGGCGATACACGCCCACCCGGTGCCGTAAATAAGCCGGCTGACAAAGTCACTACATCTTTTTTAGCGTCCTCTGCCATGGCTTTTAGCATACCTTCTGCCATAGGGCTGCGGCAAGTATTGCCGGTGCAAACAAATAATATGTTCATAGTCTTACCTCTTTTCAATATCTATTGTATAGCCTGCCGATGTAAAAACGGCGGCCCCTATTTACAAGTACCCCTTACGGTTTACCCGTTACGTGTACGATTTTTTGACTGCTCGCCTTCGCCATGCGATTCATAATGGCACGGCCCAAGCCTTGCATAGGTACGCCGGTAGCAAAAATATGGGTTACGCCGGCCTTATTAAATGCCAATAATGAGGAATACAAATTATGAGCAAGCCCTTTATAATCCGCCGCATTACCATAAATTACATATTCAAACGGCACATCCGATGAAGATAAATAGATGTCAAGGAATTGTGCCACTTCATCACTCATGAGGAACCCGAACCGAAGCGGTTTGTCGTTATGCTCTTGCTTAATCGCTTCCATGGCATCAATCATAGCCTGACTGACGAGGCGCGGTGCCCCCACATAAGTAGTCATATCACCATCCGGGGCATAATGCGTATACTTCATACCCGGCGCTTTTGGTGCCACATCGGGCGCACTCAAAGCTTCGTCAAAAGTCACCGTACTCACTACCCGTTTTAACATGGCATCGGTAATGCCACCGGGCCGTAAAATAGTAACCGCATCGTCCCCGCATTCTACAATGGTCGACTCAACGCCCACATCACAAGGACCCGCATCGGCAATGGCTTCAATGCGACCTTTCATATCATGCAGTACCGCATCTGCCGTAGTCGGGCTGGGACGACCGGAAATATTGGCACTGGGCGCCGCCACCGGTACGCCGGCGGCTTTTAAAATAGCACGGCACACATCATGAGCAGGACAACGAATAGCTACACTATCTAAACCGCCCGTAGCACGCTTAGGTACCTTGTCGGATTTTGGCATAATGATCGTTAAAGGTCCCGGCCAGAAAGCATCCATGAGCTTTTGTGCCGTCGGTGGAATTGAAGCGACCAAGGGTTTTACCGCTTCCTGATCAGGTACATGTAAAATCAAAGGATTATCCGACGGACGTCCTTTAGCCTCATAGATTCGACTCATCGCCGCTTCGTCAAGACCGTTAGCACCCAGTCCGTATACAGTTTCCGTAGGGATTGCCACCAATTGACCGTCACGTAAACGTGCGCCCAATTCGGCAATGGCTGCATCATCCAAATGTTTATATACTTTAGTTTCTATGGCCATTATCATCACCTGTTTTCTGCCAACGTAAGGCCCGTACAATACCACCTAAATCTTTTTGGGCCGTCACATCACCATAAGCACCAACGGATTTTGCAAGCTCCGTTACCGCCTCCGCTTGGTCATACCCGATTTCAACCGCTAAATAACCGCCTGCTTTTAAATATTTAGGCGCCTCCGCCAATAAACGGCGATAGAAATCCAAGCCGTCGGCACCGCCATCTAAGGCAATTACCGGTTCATTTTGAACTTCCTGTTCTAAGGTCAAAATTTCCTCACTCGGAATATACGGCGGATTGGAGACGATTAAATCGAAAGCGTTTACATAGGCCGTGTCTGCTGCTAAGGCACTCAATAAGTCGGAGTAACATAATTTAGCTCGATCCGCGAGCTCCAACTGCTCCCGATTTTTCACAGCTACTGCCAATGCCTCTTTGCTGATATCAAGACCGAGCCCCGTAGCCTTAGGTAAATAGTGAAGCAAACTGTATAAAATAGTACCGGGACCGGTACACACGTCAAGAATGTACGGGGCACTTTCTTTGTCAAAAACGGTCAAAATATCTTCAACCAAGGTTTCCGTATCGGGACGCGGAATTAATACATCCTTATTCACAACAAACGGCAAACCCATAAATTCTTTTTTACCGATAATCGCAGCTACACTATAGCCTTTGGCGCGTTCAAGCACGAGCGGTCGATACGCGTCGAGCTCCTGTTTATTCAACGGTTCATCATAGTGTGTGTATAAGTAAATTCGATCTTTCCCCAATATATGAGAAAGCAGCACTTCCCCATCAAGGCGACTGCCGCCTTTGCCGAGAAAATACTGCTCTGTCCATTGGAGCAAGCGACCGATAGTCCACAGCTCCTTAGGCATTTTGATCGGCCTCCTGCATTTTTGCGGCCTGATCCGCTGCAATCAAAGCTTGAATCAGTTCGTCCAAATCGCCATTAAGTACGGCATCCAATTTATAGAGCGTTAAGTTAATGCGATGATCGGTCACACGACCCTGCGGATAGTTGTAAGTACGAATACGTTCACTGCGATCGCCCGTACCAACCTGACTCTTACGATCGGCTGCCACGCTGGCGGCCGCTTCCTGTTCGGCTTTATCTTGCAATTTAGCACGTAATACGCGCATTGCCTTATCTTTATTTTTTAACTGAGACCGTTCATCCTGACAAGCAACTACAATACCGGTCGGTTTATGCGTAATTCGCACGGCCGATTCAGTACGGTTAACGTGCTGACCGCCGGCACCGCTGGCACAATAGGTATCAATTTGAAGGTCTTTATCATTAATTTCAATATCTACATCTTCCGCTTCCGGCAATACGGCTACGGTAACGGTAGAGGTATGAATACGACCGGACGATTCAGTTTCCGGTACACGCTGTACACGATGCACACCACTTTCGAATTTCAATTTAGAATAAGCGCTGTTACCGTCAACGGAGAACACCACTTCTTTGAAGCCGCCCAATTCAGGTGCATTGGCATCAATGATTTCACAGCGCCAACCTTGCGCTTCCGCGTATTTGGTGTACATGCGGAATAAATCACCGGCAAATAAAGCCGCTTCATCACCGCCGGCACCGCCACGGATTTCCACGATAACATTCTTTTCATCATTAGGATCTTTTGGCAAAAGCAAAATATGGAGTTGTTCTTCCAACACTTCTTTACACTCTTTTAAGTCCTTCAATTCTTCCTGCGCCATTTCGCGGAATTCTTCGTCAAGACTTTTATCTTCTACTACTTCCAAGGCTTCATCAAGACCGGCGAGAACTTGTTTGTATTCTCTGAAAGTATTAACGGTTTCCGTAAGGGACGCGTGTTGACGTGTTAACTTCTGCCATTCCTGCTGACGGGCAATCACTTCAGGGTCACTGATGCGTTGCTCCAAATCCATAAATTTATCTTCAATAACTTGTAATTTATCTACTAAAACCATGAAACGGGTACCCCTTTCAAACTAATATTGACGACACTATAGAACTGCTGTAACAGATTTTAATACTCCGTCGGCACAGCTAAGATTCATAAGCGTCTTCTTCAGCAGGCCGTACCGATTCCAAAGCTCGAATAGCCACTTCAATCTGGTCGTCATCCGGTTCACGAGTCGTCATGTACTGCAACCACAAACCGGGCGTAATTAAGGCCTTAACAATGACACTTTCACTGCGTCCGGCCAAACGAATCATTTCATAGGCAATCCCGGCTACTACCGGCATCAAAAGAACGCGGGAAATAATGCGTTCCCATAAGCTTGGCCAACCTAAGAAAGCGAATACAAAAATACTCGTTACCATAACGATTAATAAAAAGTTAGTGCCGCAACGTGCATGTAAACGTGAGTGCTCACGCACATTTTCAACTGTCAACGGTACATCACTTTCATAGGTATGAATCGTTTTATGCTCCGCCCCGTGATATTGAAACACACGACGAATATCTTTGGCCTGCCCGATGGCCCATATATAAATCAAAAATAAAAGAAGGCGAATCGCCCCTTCTACCAAGTTTAATACAAAGTGATTGTCACCGATACCGGGAATCCATTTAGCCGCATACGTTGGCAATGCCAAAAATAAGGCAATTGCCATAACCGTTGAAAATACCATGGTAAGGGCAATCTCTTTATTTGACATGGTTTCCTCTTCTTCACCGGCTGCTTTAGCGGAAAAAGAAAGGGCACCCATACCGATAACTAAAGACTCATAAAGAGCCACACAACCTCGTAAAAGAGGTTTTTTCAAAATGGGATACTTATCGCTGATTGAAGTTGTCGGTTTCGTATCCACTACAATTTGGCCACCCGGTTCACGAACCGCCGTGGCTGTATATTTAGGGCCGCGCATCATAACACCTTCGATGACGGCTTGGCCTCCTACAAACTTTTTAACTCGCTTCGTTTCCAATGCGTCTCCTCTCTCAAACAAATATAGGCAGAGCCGAAGCTCTGCCGTATTATTTGTATAGCTAGACTACAGTAATTATTTACCGTAACGCTTGTTGAATTGTTCGATACGACCGCGAGCCTGAGCAGTACGTTGCTGTCCTGTGAAGAACGGATGGCATTTGGAACATACGTCTACGCGAAGATCGCTTTTAACGGAACCTGTTTTAAACGTATTGCCACAACCGCAAGTTACGGTAGCTTCACCATAATTAGGATGAATTCCTTGTTTCATTCTATACACCTCTTTCCACTGTCCAAAACTATGCTTATTGATTATATCATGGACAATCAGTTAATGCAACTCATTACTTAAATTTTGCTTATTCGTCAGCGGAGTCCTTTTCGGCCGCTTTTTCAGCTGCTTTGGCAGCTTGACGTTCTGCTACGGATTCTTCGTAAGCCGCTTCTAAATCCACTTCATTCAATAAATCGCGAAGCGCCACGATTTCTTCGAGCGATAAGGTAATCCCCTTAGTCATACCATTATATTCACTGTCCCAGGAACGAAGGTCGAATTTAGGATTATAACGCCCCCAACTGGTGCAAGTAAGTTGCTTTTTCCACCCATCTTTATTTTCAGATAAGGTGCCTAATACTTTATAGATTTCAAAATTTACAACTGCCATGTCTTACCTCCTTATCTAACTCTATACTTTATCCCACTTAGACTTTCTTGTCAATCACTCTCAGTTGGATTTGGTACAATTTCTTTGGCTATGGCTTCAATCTCTGCCTGCCAATCGGCATCAGCCTTAGCTAAGGCCGCTTTACGAGCCGCCCGGGCTTTTTCAAAACGAGTGGCCAATTCTGTCAACGGTTCTTCTTTAATAATTTGACGACGCACACTACCCATCAACTGCAATAAGGCTTCCGGCGTCAACACCATTTGAGCCAGCTTGGTTAAAACCTGTTCCCCCTGTAGACTGCGGAAATAGGTATACCAGATATAAGCAGCCTCCGGATTGGTAAACATCCAATACGCTGTATCCTCCTCGGCCACTTTGCTTTGTTCCATGAGTTCCGCATAAGAATCTTCGTCCAAGGTTTCACCTGCTTTGCGACCTTCGTGATCAACCAGTTTTAATTGAACCTCAGTACCCTGACGTTCTAATTCCAAGCGGGTCGCTTCAAAAGCATTAAATACTTTTTGTACATATAAAGGAACTTTAGGATCTTTGGACGTAAAACCGTCTTCACCCAATGTCGGTAATTGAGCTTTCATAGCCGGTTCTATACCGCATAGTGATAAGGCATACTGCACCATAGAGAAAGTATCCATAGAAGCCAAAACTTCATGAGGCAAAGCAATAAACGGTGTGGAACGCCATGTTTCCCCCATTACTTCACGAATCTCAAGGGCTACTTTTTTAACCGAACGATTCGTGTACACAAATTCATAAGTGCCCAGCGGTGCCCATTCACGAATTGATTCCAAACGTGGTTGCAACAACATATACTGAACGGCCATGCGATTCATACCCACTTGGTCCTGAATGGCACTAATCGGAATGAAGTAGTGGGCTGTACCCAGTTCTGTAATATTGCCTACCCGATTAGCCAATTCCTGCATAATTTCAACCGGTGCTCGGAACAAGCCGGTAGACGCCGCTACAATATGGTCAAAAATAACATCTTCCGGCCATTCATCAATAACCGGAGCCAACGGATAGAGCTGTTTAAATAAATTATAGCATGTTTCGGATGACGTATATAATAATAAACGCTCTGATGGAATAGCTTGCAAAATTTCTTCTGCCAAGGCGGCATATTCTTCAATATTGGCAAAGAGGATAATACCTTCCGAATTCTTGTGGAATTCAATAATGTCTTTAAACGGCAGGCGCCACTGTTCACCGGCCGCAATGCCTTCCACATAGCCCGTCTCCGTAATAAAGTCCATTACTTCTACGGCAAAAGAAGGGCCGTATACAGATTCAAAGGCTACTTGATCGTAAGGAAGTTCGCCAAAAACTTCAACTGTACTTTGCTGCGCCAATTCATATAATTTATCACCCGTAATCCCCCACTGGCGTACTTCGGGACTAGTCTGAAGTATTTGATCCAGTACGCGAAAACGCAATAATTCCGTTACCATTGCGCTACCGGTAACACCGATTGCTTTAAACTTCTTTATAAGTGATTGCATTGCTTCCTTCATATTATGCCTCCTTACCGGCTGACGGACACACATGAGCTAACGGACATTCGCCGCACAAAGGCTTTCTGGCCTTACAAACTTTACGACCATGCCAAATAATCCAATGATGGGCAGCACTCCATTTTTCCATCGGAATTGCTTTCTTGAGCTTTTCTTCTACCTCTTCCGGCGTTTTACCACGAGCCAACCCCAAACGATTAGACACCCTAAATACATGAGTATCTACGGCAATAGCCGGTGTATCAAATAATACCGACACCAACACATTGGCCGTTTTACGCCCTACGCCGGGCAATTCTACTAATTTGTCAAACTCATGGGGCACTTCACCGCCATAAGTATTAACCAAAATATCACAGGTTTTTATTAAATTTGCCGCTTTCGCCCGATAGAGACCGCAGTCGCGAATTAAAACTTCCAGCTTAGCCGTTCCCAACGCCAACATGTCGGCCGGATCACTGTAAGTCGGAAATAATCGAGCCGTAATAATATTAACTCGTTCATCCGTACATTGTGCGGACAACACGACGGCTACGAGCAATTCAAACGGGCTGTTATAATGCAAGGCAGGTTTCGCATCTTTATAGACGGTTTCCAAAATAGCTATTTGTTCTGCCTTAATAGCTTTCGTTACACGCATTCTGTCTTCTATGCTCCATTTATCTATCTTAGAATACTCATTCAAAATAATTTATAAATCTAAATAACATTACTTATTCAAAATAGTTTACCTTTATAAGATAACGTATCCATTCAAAATAATTTGTCATTCGACATCAATTATATCATTACTCATGATGTAACGGCAAACGGCTTGACTGAATATGCTATAATGAATATGAAAAGTTCGTATTGAGAATTTTATGAAAATAAATAATTTACATGGAGGATTTTATGGAAATAAATGACGTTTTAGCGCGCATCAACGAATTAGCCCATAAGAAAAAATCCGGTCAGGAATTAACAGAAGCCGAACTAGTAGAAAAAAAAGAATTATATCGCATCTACTTGGACTTCATTCGCGGCCAGGTTATATCTCAAATGGATCGTGTTTCATTCGTTGACGAAAAAGGTAATATTACCAGTGCCAAAGATATTGCGGCTGCCAAACAGGCTAAAAATACAAAATTAAGCTAATACACCAAAACATTAAACTAAGTAAAAAGAAAATCCGGTGATCACCCTGTGTTCACCGGATTTTTTACATTCTATAAATGACCTAAGCGGTGCATTACGTCATATACAATCTTCGCTAAGCCGCGCATTTGTTTTTTAGGAATGCTGCAAGCAGCAATACGAACGCCATGTTTCAAAGCAATAACATAAACATGTTCTTTAGTAAGTTCTTCCACAACTTCTTTAGCATGTTCGGTCGGAATGGTTAAGAAGAAACCACCGCAATATGGCAAGCATGGCAAGCCTAATTCTTTAGCTTCCTCAGTAAAAATGTGAGCACGTTCTTGAACTAGTTCACAGTATTCGGCACGTTCCGCTTCATGAGCAGCCAATTTAGCCGGATCCATAACAATATTGGCCATGGTGCGCATGGCAGGACGGCAAATATTAGACCAAGTAGCACGCGATGTTAACGCATTAATTTCCTTAAATTCAGCAGCAACCTCAGCATCGGCGGTAATACCAATCATAGCCCCTACACGCTGACCATACATGGTAAAACCTTTAGATAAGCTGTAACATGCTACTACCAAAATTTCTTTTGGCAATTGACTGAATTTTTTGAAGAAACGGCGAACGGTCTGCTTTTCACCGGAATAATCGATATAAGCTACGTCACAAGCGATGATAAATTTATTTTTACCATTGCCGATTAATTCTTTAGCAAATGCAATGACTTTATCCCAATCTTCATCGGTTAAGCTGAAACCGGTCGGGTTATTCCCCGGCGAGTTGAAGATAGTCACTACGTTTTCCTGTTTAGCCGCTACTTCCAATACTTTAGCCTTGAAGCCTTCGAAGTTAAACTTCAATTCCGCATCGAATAAAGGATAGGTTTCCAAGTGGCGATGATTGTCACCGCAAATTTGTTCATACGCGCCCCAATACCAATCGGCAG
The DNA here is from genome assembly GCF_003992115.1 of Veillonella ratti. GTDB lineage: Bacteria > Bacillota > Negativicutes > Veillonellales > Veillonellaceae > Veillonella_A > Veillonella_A ratti. The sequence continues at coordinate 104,254 of NZ_RQUX01000004.1, read as the reverse complement.
TCAAAACGATATCTTCAGGATTTGTATAATTGTGTACCAAGTGATGAATCCCACCTGTACCACCGGCCGTGGCCACCGCTTCTATTAAAGCATCCGGTCTGGATTCGCCAAAACATTCGCTTTTAGCGGCTTCCAAGAATTCAGGTAACCCTGCAATCGGTGCATATGCCACATATTCATTACGCGGCAAGTTTAAATATTCTTTTTCTACAGCTTTTAAAAAGACAATGTTACCTTCTTCGTCCATAATGGAGCCCAAGGTACCGTTAAGCACATTTTCTTTGCCATTAAGTTTTGCATCTTCCTGTGCGCGTGCATTCATGACAAAAATGTTATCTTTCGCTTTTTTTCCCCTTGCGTGTGTTGCTGCCATACTCATAGTCATAACCGACACCATCCCATCTGATATTAATCAATTCCTTACTTAATAATAGCGGAAAAAAAAGCCACTTACAAGAGCAAGACGTTGAAAAATGACAAAAATATGCTGTTTTTAGAAAAGAATATTGTATACAATATAGGCTATGCATAAATCATGTTTAAGAAGCAAGTTAGCGTGTACTTTAGTGCATAAGAAATCTATCTTTTTTATTTTTTTGCATACAAAAAACCGTGAATATTACCCAAAAGGATAAATATTCACGGTTTAAATTGCTTATAGCGTGTTCACGAAGTATGTGACACAAATTCTTTCTCTGTGTTTACATTACCTGTAAAACATCAGTGCCGAAATTAGAAGTTGTAACCGATACCGGCATGTAAGCCTTTAACAGAACCATCGCCATTGTCTACACTGTATTTATCATATTGATAATACAAGCTAAGATCAAATTCATTATTTAATGCATAAGTAGCACCTACTTGGTAAGTATTTTTAATGTCATTACCAAAGCCTACTTTGGCAAAACCTTGAAGGCGATCTGCCAATGGCATATGACCGATTACCCCAACTTGTAAACCGGTTTCGTTGTCACCACCGGCTTTAATATAAGTACCGCCAACATAACCATTAAAGTTAGGATGGAATTCATAAACAGCATTTAACTGATGATCTTTTACATCACTGCTCTGATCAAGATTTACTTTATTATAAGAATACTGCAAAGCCCATTTGTCAGTTAAACCAGTCTGTAAATTAACGCCGAAACCATCAGCATGACCGCTTTCACCGGTTACACTCTGGGAGAAGCTGTATTCAACACCAATCTTGCTGTCACCTTCGTTAATGTCTGTTACAGGCACAGCAGCTGCGAAGGCAGCACCTGTTAACATTGTAGCAGCTAAAGTAGCAACTAACACTTTCTTGTTCATAGAATTACCTCCTCTGTACACACATACACGCCTAACAATCAACTTAGCGTTTCATAAATGTAGGGATTTCAGGGCCTACACCGAATGGAGATTTAACAGCACCTGTTTTAGGTTGTGCGCCGAAGCCCGTAGCTACAACAGTAATCTGTACACGATCTCCTAAGTTTTCATCTATAACGGAACCGAAGATAATATTAGCTTCAGGATCCGCTGCTTCGGAAATGATTTCAGCTGCTTCGTTAATTTCGAACAAGCTCAAATCACCGCTACCGGTAATATTCAAGAGAATGCCTTTGGCACCTTCGATGGAAGTTTCCAACAATGGGCTGTTAATAGCCATTTTGGCAGCATCAACAGCGCGGTTTTCACCTTCGCCGATACCGATACCCATAAGAGCTTCGCCTTGGTTAGTCATGATAGTTTTAACGTCAGCGAAGTCAAGGTTAATAAGACCAGGTACGGTAATCAAATCGGAAATCCCCTTGATACCTTGACGAAGCACGTCATCAGCTGTACGGAAAGCTTCGTTCAAAGGAGTTTTCTTATCAACAACTTGTAATAATTTATCATTAGGAATTACGATAATGGTATCCACTTTGCTGGTGAGCATTTCAATACCTTTATCAGCCTGGTTTTTACGACGTTTACCTTCAAATGTGAACGGTTTAGTTACTACGCCAACAGTTAAGGCGCCCATTTCACGTGCACATTCAGCTACGATAGGAGCCGCACCGGTACCGGTACCGCCACCCATGCCTGCGGTTACAAAGACCATGTCGGAACCAGAAAGGGCTTTAGTAATTTCTTCACGACTTTCTTGGGCTGCTTCTTCGCCAACCTGCGGGTTAGCACCGGCGCCAAGACCTTTAGTCAATTTTTCACCTAATTGAATTTTTATATCTGCTTTAGAGTTATCCAAAGCTTGTGTTTCTGTATTAGCTACAAGGAAATCTACACCTTGAAGACCACTGTCAATCATACGATTTACGGCGTTACTTCCGCCGCCACCAACACCAATAACTTTAATATTTGCGAATTCCGACATTTACGTTCCTCCTCCTGTTGCCCGTAAAATTTATATGCCCTTTATTTCAAACAACATGATTATGTTCAATACTATTATAACTAGTTTCATTTCATTTTACACTATTTTTTTTATTTTTTCTACTCTTTTACAATAAAGTATACCTTATTTTGTGCGTCTTGACAAAAGCAAACGTCGAATGGCTGCGGTATTTTGAAATAAACGCAAACCAAAGCTGATGAGTGCTACATAATAAAGGTCAATGCCCACAAAATTTCCCAGGAATACCAAGAGTGCGGCCAATAGTGAATTGGAAAAGAACCCGGTCAGAAATATCGACAAATTAAATATTCGTTCCAAAGCGGCACGAGTGCCACCAAATACACTGTCTAAAGCGGCCAACAAAGCTACCGATGTATACTTGGCATACACCGGTGGGATTTCAAGCGGTGACATTACACCGATAATAATACCCACTACCAAGCCTCCGACGATAAATAAGTACATCATTATTTTTTATCGCCTCCTTGCTTGACTACCTTTAAATGGTCTTCTTTAAAAGTACCGTTAAAAGCAGGCACAATCATCTGATCCACTTCCTGAATCTTCAGCTCAATGCCCCAATACTTCAAAGACTCAACCACACCGCCACGCATGGTGAGCGCTGCGGATAAAGTCTTCGGGTCCCCGATGGCCTTAATTACAAAGGGAGGTCCAAACACTTTACCGTTAACCATGACCGTCGGTCCCGCACAGCGAACTTCCGATGTGCCGGTTAACCGTTGGTCGTTAACTGCAATGGCCTCTGCCCCGCCGGCTCGTAATTCATTTAGAACACGCAAAAGGTCTTCGTCATGAATTAAGTATAGGTTCGGGTTCTCATTGTCTTTTACCGGTATTTTACTGTCATTAATAGTGATTATCACACCGGGTCCGGTCACATCTGTAAGGCCGGCCCGTTGCTTCAATAAATTGATGTCGCTGACCACACTGGCCGACGCATCACCCTTTTGTATTTTTTCTAATTGTTGCCGCAGCTCATCACCTTCTTTTTCCGCCGCGGTCAGTTCACGTGCTAAATCTCCTGTTCGCTGCAAATGAATATTGCTTTCCGCTATGCTTTGCGTCATTTTATATTGACCAACCAACATAATCCCCAGCAACATGCTTACAGCCGCTATTGCCCAACGACCTTGCTTTAACATGCTTCCTCTTCCATTATTCCCTTAAGGCGTCTTAATAAACGGCGCCTTTACATTGACATCCAAATATTGTGCTGCCACACCTCGAGCCTTCACATCACGCAGCATATTTTCAGATAAAGGCCCTTTTTTATCCATATCCGATGTATCGCCTAAATGAAGTGGCAATCCATCTACCGTATAAGCAATTAACTGATTAACATCACCTACATTAATTTCGGCAATCTCCTTACGACCTTCATCACTTAATGAATTCAAATACGACAAAGCCCCTTTAATGACCGGCGTATCAATTGTATCACCTAATAATACATTGCCCAATTTGATACCGGAGATAATCGTAGCCGACGTATCTTCGATGGCCGGGCCAATATTAATAACTTGACCTTTCGCATCCAAGGTGGCAAAACCGAACTGCGTCGCCACTACCGCTGCCGGTCGACGTTCTGTTACATTCACTTGTAAAGTAAGCGGCAATACATACGTTACTTTAACTGAGTCTACCCGCAAATCATGCTGTAACCGTTCTTCTAACTGGCCGGCATTAATCTGCAACAAGTTAATCGGATAGCGTATATTACCGGCCGCCATCACATCTGATACAGTTACATTCTTACTACCCGTCACTGTTATTGTGCCAAACGGAATCGGCAAAATAAATAAAAGCAACCATAGTAACAATAAGCCCCCGCCGATTAAAACAACGCGACGACGCCATGCATGAGGATGTTTCGGTAGCTCCGGCGGTTCGCCACCATCGCGATAATACCCGTTTTCATCATTACCGTCCGGTGATGAATAGGCACCATCAAAATCATATAAAGGTCGATTCGCCCCACTGTGGTTCCTTGGCGAATGTACCGATTGTTGCTCCCCATGGTAATTCGGCGAAGAATAGCCCCCCGATGATTGTTCACCGGGCGGTCTGAATGTGGCCGTAGGATTTGGTTTTACCGCCTCCACCGGACCGGAATAGTGCCGATTATCTCTATTCATCTCAGTATCTCCAGTTTACTTAAAACTTACCTAAACCGGCGGTGAGCAGAATTTTTTCACATAAGGTAGGGAAATCCATCCCCATAGCTTTAGCGGATTTTGGTACCAAGGAGGTCGCCGTCATGCCCGGAATCGTATTATATTCCAACACAAACGCTTCCCCAGCCTTATTGGTCATGAAGTCGATGCGAATTACGCCGGAGCATTGCAATTCACGATATACAGTTTCACCGATAGCCTGTAATTTTTTAGTTAACACTTCATCAATCGGAGCCGGTACCAAATAATCGGTAGCGCCGGTCGTATATTTTGAAGTGTAATCATATTCACCGGAATGTGGTCTGATTTCGATAACCGGTAAGGCTTTGCCTTCCAATACGGGAACTGTAAATTCATGACCGTCCAAATACTGTTCTACCACCAAAATATTATCATATACGAGAGCTTCTTTTACACCTGCCGTAAGTTCGCTATCGTCGCGTACAATAGTTACGCCGATGCTGGAACCTTGGGTAGCCGGTTTCAAAACAACCGGTAATGTAAAATTAGCTTTAATATCTGCAACAATATCAACTTCATTTTGTGCTGCTGCATTATAAGATTTTGCCGTAGCCGTCGGAATGCCGGCGCCTACAAACACATCTTTACTGATTTTTTTATTCATGCCTACGGCTTGCGCCATAACGCCGGAACCGGTATACGGGATGCCGGCCATTTCAAGTAAGCCTTGAAGCGCCCCGTCTTCACCAAACTTACCGTGTAATGCATTGAATACGATTTCGCCGCCTAATGCTTTAATATCCGCTAATAATTGTTCCGGTACCAATTCCAAAGTTTGAGCATCATACCCTAAACTACATAACGCTTCCGCAATAGCTGCACCGGTTCGACGAGATACTTCTGCTTCTTTAGAAGGACCACCCATTAATACGATAATTTTTTTATTTTTCATGATTATTCCTCTTCCAATGCTGCCAATAATTTAGGTCCGTATTGACTAATGCTGCCGGCGCCCATAGTAATTACCAAATCATCAGGTTGTAAAATTTGTTTTACCGTTTGCGGCACATCATTTACATCCGCAATATAATGAACATCCTGACCGGTAGTAGCTTTCACCATATCCGGAATGGAATGGCCGTCAATACCGGCAATCGGATCTTCACCGGCACTGTAAATATCGGTGATAAATAATACGTCCGCATTCACAAAAGCTTTGCCGAATTCTTTTAACAATAAATTCGTACGGGTAAAACGATGTGGTTGGAATACACAAACTACGCGATGTGATTCCAAGGCTTTGGCCGCACTCAAAGTAGCTGCAATTTCTGTCGGATGATGTGCATAATCGTCAACTACCCAAACGCCCTTAACATGACCTTTCGTTTCAAAACGACGTTTAGCACCGGTAAATTTAGCTAATGCGGCCACAACTACGTCGGCCGGAATGCCGCAATCGGTAGCCATAACAAAAGCGCCCAAGGAATTTAACGCATTATGCGTACCCGGCACTTTAAGGCGAATAGTGGCAATCACTTCATCACCCTTCATGGCTTCATATACCAAAATGCTCTTTTCGTAATGAATATTACGCGCCCGGTAATCATTAGTTTCACCGAGACCGTAAGTAACAAATTGACGCTCTACACGAGGCATCACTTTCTGAATCGACGGATTATCGCCACAGACAACAGCTTTACCGTCCTTAGGTAATTTACCGACAAACTCACAGAAAGCATCCAGTAAATGTTCCATCGTACCGTAGTGATCCATATGGTCATTTTCAATATTGGTAATAACGATGGCCTTCGGATTCAATTTTAAAAACGAGCCGTCACTTTCATCGGCTTCGGCGATGCTGTATTCACCGCGGCCCCACTGACTGCTGCCTCCCAAATAATCGACTTCACCGCCGATAATAACCGTAGGATCGAGACCGGCTTCCACAAAAATCTGCCCCAACATAGAGGTAGTCGTGGTTTTGCCGTGCGCACCGGCAACGGCAATGCCCTTTGTTATATCCAACACGGCTTTAACGATATCGGAGCGATGTAAAATAGGGATCTGTAATTCGTGAGCCGCCATAAGTTCCGGATTATCGGCGTGAATAGCCGTAGAACGAACTACCGCATCAACCCCTTTTACATAGTCCGCATTGTGACCGATATGAATGGTAGCGCCCATTTTACGGAAACGCTCTGTCACGGCCGACTCCTGAATATCGGAACCGGATACTTCAAACCCCTGACTGATTAAAATGTTGGCAATGGCCCGCATACCTGAGCCGGCAATGCCGATAAGATGTATTTTATGAATACCATTTAACATGGTGCAATCTCTCCTTATTCTTTATTTTGCAATTTCCAGCGCTAATTGGGCTATATCGTGAGCCGCCGCCGGTTTACCCAACGACTTGGCTGCCGCCGACATATGCCCCAATTCATGCGGATTGTTCATGAAGAATTCGATTTCACCAATCAAATCTTTACCTTGTAACATTTTATCCACAATCATACGAGCCGCTCCGGCACTTACCAACGCCCGCGCATTATACGTTTGATGATCTTCCGCCGCATACGGGTACGGAATTAAAATTGACGGAATGCCTCGCACCGTAAGTTCCGCAAGGCCAACCGCGCCGGCACGAAATACGGCTAAATCGGCTGCCGCCAAGGCTTTCGGCATTTCATGCAAATACGGCAAAATTATTGATGAATCACTGTAGGCCTCGCCGTCTTTAATATGCAATGCTTCAAGGACCCGATCATACTCACCGGACCCGGTTACATGAATCAATTTAATGCCTTTACGGTTTTTAAAATACTCATGTACTTCAATCATGGCTGTATTAATACTACGTGCCCCGCGAGAGCCGCCGGCAATAAGTACGGCAAACTCATCATCTTTTAAGTTAAAAAACTCACGGCCTTCCTCTCTGGTATCAACCAATACTTCCGGTCGCACCGGATTACCGGTATAGACAAGCTGCTTCGCCTTAGGAAATGCTTTTTTCGCATCTTCAAAACCAACCGCTACTACATCGACAAAACGGCTCAGGATTTTATTCGTAATACCGCCTATGGTATTTTGTTCCTGAATAAGGGTCGGCACATTGCGAAGTGCGGCGGCCAACAAAATCGGACCGCACACATAACCGCCGGTACCGATTACGATATCCGGTTTAAACTCCGAAATAATACGCCCGGCCTGCCACAAAGAACTGAGCGTTTTGCCCAAGGTCACCAACGCATGCCATGACAAATTACGATTTAGACCTTCTACCGGTAATGTTTTAAAAGGAATTCCCTCTTTAGGCACCAAAGTAGCTTCGAGGCCTTTATCGGTCCCGATATATAAGAATTCAGCCTCCGTCATAGCGGCTATTTCTTTATAAATGGTAATGGCAGGATAAATGTGACCACCCGTGCCACCTCCTGAAATAATTATACGCTTCATGACTAAGACCCCTTCTTATTAGCCAACATATCAGCTAATGCCTGTACTTCATTTTTAAAATCATCGCCTCGTTCTTCAAAACAATGATACCAGTCAAAACTGGAACATGCAGGTGATAATAAAACCACATCACCCGGTTTCGCCAATTCATGACCTTTAGCTACCGCTTCGGCCATAGAACGGACGCGCACAATGTTTTCAACGCCGGCCGCTTTAGCGGCTTCTTCAAAACGCGCTGCCGCATCACCCATGAGAACCAAGGCTTTGGCATGGGTTTTAACCATAGCCATAAAATCGGTTAAATCCGTCATCTTATCATAGCCACCGGCCAACAAAACAACGGGTTCTTTAAACGATTCTAAGGCTTTAATGGCAGAATCTGTATTGGTTGCCTTCGAATCATTAAAATAAGTAGCTCCATCAATAACCGTAACCCGTTCCAAACGATGTTCCACAGCTTTAAAGTTAGCGATTACATCATGCAGTTGTGCTGCGGTAATACCTAAATCATACGCCAAAGCAATGACTGCCAAAATATTTTCAATATTATGGCGACCCGGCAAATGAATATCCGCCGTGCTGATAACAGCTTCCGCTTCATTATTACGAACGGCAAACAACTGATTATCCGCAAAATACGCTCCATCCGTCACACCATGTTCCTGACTGATGCAAAGTACTTTGCCCGGTACGCGCGGTACCATCCCCGCCACTAAGGGATCGTCCATATTGAGGACAGTTCGCTCCTTCGATGTTTGTTGCTTAAAAATATTCTCTTTAGCAGCCTGATAGGCTTCCATGGTTTTATGGCGCTGCAAGTGATCCGGCGTAATATTTAACATGATGGCACCCAACGGTTTAAATGTTTTTACCGTTTCCAATTGGTAGCTGGAAACTTCCGCCACCAAATAACCGTCAGCCGGAATTTCATAAGCGGCTTCACTCAATGAATCGCCAATATTACCGCCCACCATTACAGGTCGACCGGTTTGTTTCATAACTTCGCCCAATAAAGTGGTGGTCGTAGTTTTTCCATTGGTGCCGGTAACGGCAAGAATAGGTGCTTTGGAAATGTCGTAGGCCACTTCCACTTCACCTACAATATCCATGTCCCGTTTAGCCGCTTCCACTAAAATAGGAATGGTAAGGGCAATCCCCGGTGATACTACAATACGATCGATAGCCGCCAATAAATCATTATCCTGGCGGCCGGTAATAACGGTTACATGAGCCTCTTCCAATAGTGCCTTTTCAGCCGATGTAAACGCAATTTCTTTATAATCGTTTAAAGTAACGTCAGCCCCCATTAATCCCAACACATGAGCGGCACCGATGCCGCTCCGACCTGCGCCTAACACTAAAATTCGTTTACCCTTGTACTCCATGATTACGCCTACCTATCGCATTACATAAATTAACAAACCACATACGGCAAACAAGCAACTGCCAAGCCAGAAACGGCTTACCACTTTTTGCTCACTCCAACCGGACAATTCGAAATGATGATGAATCGGACTCATTTTGAAAACGCGTACACCACGTGTTTTAAAGGATACCACCTGAATAATAACGGACAATGCTTCCATTACGAAAATACCGCCGATAATGATGAGCAATAATTCCGTTTTAGTTAAAATAGCCATGCCCGCAAAGGCACCGCCCAATGCCAAGGAACCGGTATCACCCATGAATACCTTAGCCGGATTAGAGTTGAAATATAAGAACCCCAGTACGGCACCGCAAAGTGCAATACCGAAGAAGGACACACTCGGCTGTAACGCCAACATACCGATAACGGTGTAAGCAATAGCCGCAGCCGCCGACGTACCGGCTGCCAACCCGTCAAGACCGTCAGTCAAGTTAACGGCATTCGTAGTCCCCACGATAATGATAAATACCAATACATAGTACATCATGCCTAAATCGAAGGTAGTATTTACAAACGGAACCCAGACGGTGGTAGGAATTACCATCACTTCCGTTGCAATATAGCAGAATACGGCAGACATAATAATCTGACCCAATAATTTCTGTTTAGCCGTAAGACCTAAATTACGTTTTTTCACGGACTTAATGAAATCATCTAAGAAGCCCAGCAGGCCATGACCTAATGTCAAAAACAACAATACCCACGTAGCCATTTGAAACGGTGCGAATACAAGAACTGTTATCACCATCGCCAAAAGCATGAAAATGCCACCCATCGTCGGGGTGCCCGCCTTAGCTAAATGGGCTTGCGGCCCGTCTTCACGTATGCTTTGTTGTGCATGTAACTGCCGTAACAACGGTATTCCTATTTTTCCGAGTATTAACGTTATTACCAAGGAAGTAATAAACGCGAATAATAATTGCATGGTCATTCGAACTATCGCTCCTTACATTACGGCCTTTATGAAGCCGATTAACTCACTATTTTTACATGGTTTTACAGATGTTGTTATCTGCTTTAGCTTTATAGAAAAACAAAGCCGCTATCTATGGTAGTACATATAAGGCTGTAATGCAAATATAATTCTCGTTTTTTTGAAAAACTTCGGCTACAAACTACCACAACCGGACAAACGTCTTTACTGAGGTGCTTAACGGTCATTACCAAGGCACTTTACGGTCTTACTTTACGTTCTTCCTTATAATAATTCTTACTTTTATTGAAGTGCCTCACGGTCTTCAAATTCATTGACTACCCGTTCCATGCGAAGGCCACGGGAGCCTTTAACCAAAATAACATCACCTTTAGCACGCACATCGCAATATACATTAACCATATCTAAATGGCTATCGCAAATTTTAGCCACGCGAATGCCTGCCGCTTTCGCTTCACGAGCAATAAATTTTGCGGCCTCACCAAAAGTATATACTTGATCGTAACCTTCCGCCACCAGTAAACGACCGATTTCACGATGATGTTCTTCGGAAAACTCACCTAGCTCCAACATATCACCGAGCATGGCAATTTTTCGTTTACCGTCGAGCTGTCCCAAGGCTTTAATCGATTCCGCCATGGACATAGGATTGGCATTATAGGCGTCATTGAGTACAACAAAGTCACCAAAGGAAACAATTTCCTGGCGCATCGGCATACCTTTAAAAGAGCCCAAGGCCTTAGCAATTTTCTGTGAAGATACACCTAAGGAACGGCCTACCGCAATAGCGGCCAGCGCATCATATACATTATGTTCCCCAATCATCGGCAAGAATACATCAAATACTTCGTCAAAACTGCGGCAAGTAAATTTAATACCGTCTTTTTTATAGCGCAATTTAAAGCCTGAAATGGTAGCTTTTTCTTTGATGCCGTAATAGATGATTTTACCTTTCGTTAAATTTCCCATCTGACGAACAAATTCATCATCTTCATTTAAAATAGCTGTTCCGTCGGCAGGAATATGTTGAATCAATTCGCTCTTGGCTTTCGCTATGTTTTCACGGGAACCTAAGAGTTCAATATGACTATTCCCTACATTCGTAATCACGCCTACCGTCGGTTCGGCGATGCGAGCCAATTCATCAATTTGACCGAGCCCGCGCATCCCCATTTCCACCACACAGGCTTCATGGTCGGCGATAAGTTGTAACAATGTTTTTGGCAAACCGATTTCATTGTTAAAGTTCTTTTCTGTTTTTAGAACATTAAACTTACTGCCCAGTACAGCGGCAATCATTTCCTTCGTCGTAGTTTTACCGGATGAGCCGGTAACAGCAACTACGGGAATATCAAAACGACGACGATGATAATTAGCTAATTGCTGATACGCCAATAGCGGTGAAGCTACTTCAATGCAGATAAGATCTTTGGCAGTATGCCCCGGTTTTACCAAGGCACCGAGCGCTCCGTTAGCCCGGGCTTGCGGCAAAAAATCATGCCCGTCAAAAGTGTCACCCGTCAAAGCAACAAATAGCGAACCTTCTTCAATGGTACGTGTATCGGTGGATACATTAGTAAATACTGTTGTTTCACTTGCTTTCCCGTTGTAGGTACCGCCTGTTACGGTCAACACCTCCCGGAGCGTAAACTCTGCCATTTTTATCTCTCCTTTAATGCTTCGCGGGCTACTTCCCGATCGTCAAAATGAATCGTTTTATCTTTTAAAATCTGATAATCTTCATGGCCCTTGCCGGCGATGATTACCACATCACCTGCTTTGGCATCTTTGATAGCGGCATGAATGGCGCTGCAGCGATCCGTAATAACGGAATATACCGAACCTTCCCGCAAACCTTCTTTTACGCCCTCTGCCACTTGAGCCACTATTTTTTCAGGGTCTTCCGTGCGCGGATTATCGGAAGTTACGAAAATTTCATCACCATACTGCGCAGCAATGCGGCCCATAATCGGACGCTTCGTGGCATCACGGTCACCACCGCAACCAAATACTACGATAATGTGACGCTCCACAATTTTTTGAGCAGTTTGCAGGATGTTTTCCAATCCGTCCGGTGTATGCGCATAATCCACAACAACGGCGAACGGCTGACCTTCTTCTACCAACTCAAAACGTCCCGGTACGGCCGTGAAATCGCTCAATGCTTCAATAATGGCTTCCATCTTCACGCCTTCAAAGAGACAAGCACCAATAGCTGCCAAAGTATTATACACATTGAAAAGACCGGTAATACGCATGTGAATCGGATATTCTTTACCTTCATACACAATATCATAGGCGGACGTCTTAGCCGTTATGGTAAGGTTTTCACCTTCCAACGTCCCTTTCCCTTTAGTGCCGTAAGTAATGAGCGGCGCGGAGTTCTTTGCCATAACACGTTCACCGTAAGGATCGTCGATATTAATGACAGCTCCTTTATTTTGCTTATGTTGATTTGGCGCACTTACCTGTTCAAATAATTTACATTTGGCCGCCAGGTAATTTTCAAAGGTTTTATGGAAATCGAGATGGTCTTGTGTCAAATTTGTGAAAACAGCTGTATCATATTCCACGCCGGCTACTCGGTTGAGCGCCAAAGCGTGCGATGATACTTCCATAATACAATGGGTTACCCCTTCAGCCACCATTTGGCTTAAAATGTGTTGCAAGTCAACCACATCCGGTGTCGTATTGTGAATCGGATAGGTTTTATCCCCAATAACTACGTGAACCGTACCGATTATCCCCACTTTATACCCCTGAGCCCGCAAGATATGGCCGATAATATGGGTCGTTGTAGTTTTACCGTTTGTACCGGTTACCCCAATCATACGCATTTTACAACCGGGATAGTCATAAAAAAACGGTACACATTGCTGCATAGCGATTCGTGTATCGTCAACAGTCAGTACACTTACCGCAGCCGGCACATTAATCGGTTCTGACGCCAATATAGCTACCGCCCCGGCTTCAACGGCCTTTTGTACATAATCATGACCATTTACATGAGCACCGGTTAGACAGATAAATAAGCTGCCTTGTTTTACTTCTCGTGAATCCGCCGTAATATGGCTGATAACGGTATCGGTAGCTCCTTTGACGCTTACGCCGCTTATCACATTTATTAATTCTTGTACTGTTTTCACAATATTTCCTCCATCTCAAACAAGGAAAGCAGCTCACTTCCGGAGCTGCCTCATACCGTAGTTTAGTCCCTGATGCGTGCTGTTACTTTCACATCACGTTCTACAGTAGTACCTTTGCTGTTGTACACAAAAGCATCGGGCAAAACCATTCCCAATTTATCTTGCGCAATCTGTTGAATCCGTGTAGGGGACTTCAATTCCGCCACTTCCAGACTCAACTCTTCATTATCTCTGGTCAATTGAACAACTTGTTGTTGCATGCTTACCAATTCATAACCGGCACCGGCTTTCACCACACGGCCTCCCAAAACGGTAGCCCCTACAACGCCAACCATGGCTAATAACACTAAAATCTGTTTCAATTCCGGCGACGCGTTACTAAATACACCAACCTGCTTCGCTCGACGTGTTTTAGTTGGTATATATGGTCTCGCCGTCGGTTGTGCAACACGTACACCGACTGTCTTTCTCGCTAACATATAATCAACCCCCCGTTATCTATACCTTCTCGGCTACGCGTAACTTGGCGCTCCGTGCTCGCGGATTCGCTGTTACTTCCTCATTGCCGGGCTCAATCGCCTTATTTCTTGCTTTTACGACGGCCACATGATGGCAAACACAGACCGGCAGTTCCGGCGGACAAATACAACCGGTGCTCAATTCCTTAAAGGTCTGCTTCGTAATTCTATCTTCTAATGAGTGGAATGTAATAACGCCGATACGACCGCCCGGTTTTAATAAATCCACTGCATCTTTAAAACTGTCTTTTAAAATAGCCAACTCCTGATTCACTTCAATGCGAATCGCCTGAAATGTTCGTTTAGCCGGATGCGGACCTTCGCGGCGTGCTCCGGCGGGAATGGCCTGTTTGATAATCTTGGTTAATTCACCGGTGGTAGTAATCGGTTTCTCAGAACGAGCCGCTACTATGAATTGTGCAATTCGTTTCGCCCATCGTTCTTCCCCATAATCTTGAATGATTCGCACCAAGTCAGCTTCACTGTAGCCGTTGACTATATCCGCAGCCGTTAAGTTCCCCTGCCTATCCATGCGCATGTCCAAAGGACCGTCCTGCATATAGGAGAAACCTCGTTCGGCTGTATCCAGCTGATAGCTTGAAACGCCTAAATCAAAGATAAATCCGTCTACCTCCGTAATGCCGCGACTCGTAAGAGCCGTTTTCAAATCTTTAAAATTAGTGGGAATCGTCATAACTCGGCATTTTAAATCAGCCAGTCGTTCCGTCGCGGTCGCCAACGCTACTTCATCTTGATCGAGTCCGATGAGTAAGCCGTCAGCGGCCAATTGCTCGCCTAGCGCATGAGCATGACCGGCTCCGCCTAACGTGCAATCAACGTAAATCCCATGGGGATTTGTTAATACAGCGTTTACTGTTTCGTTAAGCAATACGCTTACATGATGAAATTCCATGGGGCCGCTCCTTTCCGACTTCTAAATTATGTCTTCACCCTTAATCAAACATTCACTATATCGCTATAGTATTGCATTACTTCGTAACAAATAACCAAAATAATTCCATTTTTACCATACAGCTTCAATATTCAATCTTAAATTGCAGCTTAAATTACAAGAAGAAGTCTTCCATGTTTTCTGATAATTGTTCCATATTATCATCCATGTCTTCCTGGTAGGCCAACCAATGTTCACGGTTCCATATTTCTACGTGATCCCCGATACCGAGTACCATTACTTCTTTTTGAAGTTTGGCGAATTCACGCAGTGTAGCCGGTACCAAAATACGACCTTGACGATCGAATTCCAACTCGGTGGCATTGGCAAAAAGTTGACGTTTAAGCCCACGAACACCGGCTTTGTTGTTTGGTTGCTTCATCATCTGCATGGCCTTGGCGGTAAATACTTCGGTCGTATAAATGGCGAGACAATTATCGTAGCTCTTGGACATAATACAGGTTTCGCCTAATTGTTCGCGCAATTTTGCGGGAATAATCAAGCGTCCCTTCGTATCAATGGTATGTGAATATTCACCCATGAACATCATTGTCTCACCTCCTTTTACACTTTCCCTATCATATCTACCACTATATGGTAAATTCTACCACATTCCCCCACTTAATAACAATAAAATCTGCAAATTTTAGCGAAATTTAGCAAAAAAATCTTTTAGTCAAACATTTAATCGTAAATTGGCGCCACTATAACGATTTTTTGTTCCCAATTTTAGTTAATATGTGCGAAGAAATAAGGATTTAATTTTTGAGCCCCTCCACTTCACACCACCACAAGTAAAAAATCATTAACAAACACCACTTTTTGACACCGATTATTTTCAAAACTTTCAGCACTTGCTAAAAATCCCCCACTTTTGGGATTCCAGGAGCCCCCACTTTTTGGGATACGGCAGCCTCCACTTTTTGGGATACAGCAGGGACCACTATCTGATCCTCTAAAATCCCCGTATTCGGCGCACCGACTCTTTTCGATGCGCCAACTCCTAAAATAAAAAGACTATAATTTTCAGTATTCCTTTACTTCATACGATTGCAATCTTTTTTCATCATTTATGATAATTATCTATATCAGTCAAAAATAATGCTTGCATCTGCTATACTATACATAGACAGATAAAAGGATTAAATTAAGCCCCTTACATGCTTACTAATAGAAAGGATTAATTCTATGAGCATAGAGAAAACACCTCATACGACTCACGGCTCACGCTCTCACGGAACTACACGGTCGCGCAGTCATCAACATCAAATAAAACATGATAAACACTGCTCCCGGGGTCCTTCGGAGTTCCAAATTATGTGCGAACCTTTTGTGGCCATTCACCGCAAAATGGAACTCCTCCTAGACTACGGCCAGTTGCTCATGCAAAACGGCGCTAACACCAATCACATTCAACGTGATATGATGCGCGCCGCCTCTTACATGGGCATTCCACCTCAATTTGTTCATATTCACATAACCTATATGACCTTAATGTTGAATATTAATGACGAAAAACACTCTTATACGGTTTTTCGCAAAACACCGTTACACGGCGTGAATATGACCATACTTTCAACACTTTCTAAATTAACCTGGAAGGCCATTGAAAATAATTACAGTCTCGATGAGTTCGAAGATCATTTGAAAACGATTAAGGCCGCACCGCCTAAATATCCGACGCCCCTACTCGGTGTGGCAGCGGGTCTTGCGTGCGGCGCTTTCAGCATTTTATTCGGTGCCACTTGGTTAGCCGCTTTAGTAACCGTCATCTGTGCGGTCATCGGTTTTATAACCCGCTACATTTGTCATCACTATCAAATCAACTTTTATTTTGGCATCGTAGCGGCCTCCTTTGCCGCCACTTTTACAGCCAATCTGATTAATACAACCTTTGACTCAGGCAGCATCGTGTATGCTATGGTCAGTTGTACCCTCTTTCTGATTCCCGGAGTTCCTCTGATTAACGCTGTAGACGATATGATTAATAACCATATTGTATCCGGCATGACCAGGGCCATGCATACGCTTTTAATCGTTAGCAGCATGTCCGTCGGGATTGCCATGGCTCTATATTTCGACCATGTCTCTACCTTTACCCACCTAAATATTACACCGGTTGTCGTGACACCGATTCAGGCCATCGCCGCTGCAATAGGTGCGGTAAGTTTTGCCACTATTTTTAATACACCTTATCGGCTACTTTGGGTAATCGCTATAGGCGGTACCATCAGCGTCATTACACGAAATATACTCATAGTTGATTTCGGTTTTACCATCGTTGGCGCCAGTTTTGTGGCATCGGCTATCATTGGTTTACTAGCCTTAAAAACATATAAATTGTTGCGTACGGCGCCTTTGATTTTATCTATTCCGTCCGTAATTCCACTGATTCCGGGCGTACTCTTGTATCGTTTCTTATTCGGCTTACTGACTATTAATTCCCTTACACCGGATAATCTGCTGTTCGCCTTGCGCAGCGGGATTACCGGGGTCTTCACAATAATTTGCATTGCCATCGGCGTAGCCATTGCCCATATTATTGCCAGAAGTTATTTGGATCGCAAAAAGGAGATTTCTTTGCACAAAGCGCTTCGCGAACGGCAGAAATCGCTCTCAGAATAAAAAGAGTTGCCCCGGTATTCTTTACCGGTAAAATGGCAATTTAAATTGCTGAGATATAAAAATATATCGCCTCCACAGGCTTGGTTTTTCTACGAAAAAAGACCCTATGGAGGCGATATATTTTTTATATAGAATCATCATACAGCAACAACAATAGTGCCATTTTACAGACTAATATCGTTACTGGGGCAATTCTTTTTATTTAGACGAACCGGTCTTGCCGGAACGAGAAGCGCCTTTGGAACAAAGAAATCGGGAGTGGAGGAATATGGGGGAATTATAAAAGTAAAGGACAGTGCTATTTTAGGTAAAAAAAGAGGGGTTCACGACGTGAACCCCTCTTTGGCATAGTTTGGATTACTATTTTTTGTTGTTAAATTATAACTGAGCTTCGATAGCTGCTTTCAATTCGTTCTGTGGAATGTAACCGATTTTGCGGTCTACTACTTCACCGTTTTTAATGATAGCGAATGTAGGCAATACTTCGATGCTGAATTCTTTAGCTAATTCTACTACTTCATCAATGTTAACTTTAGCGAATACAACTTTGTCGCCCAATTCTTCAGACAAAGCTTCGAAAATTGGCATCATGCGTACGCAGTAACCGCACCATGGAGCCCAGAAGTCCACGATTGCTACTTCTTTAGAAGTTACGGTATCTTTAAAGTTTGCTACTGTTAATTCTGTTACGTTTGCCATAGTTAAATAACCTCCTAAATCAACAAATTTACAAATTGTTGAAAATAAGTATCAATATATGTGTTAATTATATTAAACTACAAATTTAGTTGCCGGTCAAATCTGAACTAAAACACAGTCCTGAATGACTTCAAAACCAAGCTCATTAGCCTTAGCCACTACGGCTGGTTTATCTGCACCCGGTTGCAACCAAACTACCGAAATCCCCAACTTTTGGCAATCATCCAAAGCCTGTAAACCTACAGCCTCGGGAACAACAAAGTCCACTACTTCGGGAACTTCCGGTAAATCGTGAAGTGACGCATAACAAGTGGCGCCATCGATTTCATTTACATTAGGGTTCACCGGATATACTTTGTATCCGTGATCACGCAAACAAGCGTATATTTTATAGCCGAATTTTTCTTTACGGCTTGTTGCGCCCAGTACTGCCCAAACTTTTTTAGTCAGTGCTTCTTTTGGTGTCATCCTATCACCTCAACTCTCTATATTCATTATATCAAAACATCGAAATTTGTCAATTTAATTTGAGGTTTTTTTAGATAATTATTATCAAGACTACAATTCAACAAAGTTTCCCATGTGAGTCCTCCGAATTTGTCTGCTTGAGATGATGAAACTAGTCCTGCCGCCAATGCCAAATGCCCCAAAATCATAGATGCACTATAGCCGCTCATTCTCAATTCACGCAAGGTTATACTCTGCTGCCTTTTTGATAATCGATAGCCTTCCTCATCAACAATTAACGGCGCATGCGCATAGTGCGGTGCCTTGGCACCGAGGCACTCATAGAGCCACAATTGACCGGCCACAGCCGGTAATAAATCATAACCGCGCACAATATGGGTAATACCCATGGCTATATCATCCATAACAACAGCTAAATTATAAGCAAACATACCGTCAGCGCGACGAACAATAAAATCATCTTGCGCCGGAATAAGTTCTTCCCGCTGCGAACCTTGCCAAAAATCGGTAAATTCATACAAGCGTGTTTCTACCTTCATACGCCACGAAGGATTCTTCCGCTCACCTAAAGCCTGCCGTTCCCCCTCACTCAAGTTGCGGCAACGGCCATCATAATGAGCTATCCCTTCATGACCATGCGGAGCCGATGCAATACTTTGCAAACGCGCTCGATTACAGTAACAGGGATACACAAACCCGGATTCTTGCCATTTGGCAATCTGTGCCTCATAGAGAGGATACCGTTCGCTTTGCCAGTACGATTCATGGGGACCGCCTACGCGCGGGCCTTCATCCCAAGTCAGGCCAAACCATTCTAAATCATCCAGTAAATCTTCCCCATACTGTCTTTTGGCGCGCTGTATATCGATATCTTCCATGCGCAAAACAAAGGTACCATTTTGCTGTTTCACCTGTAGCCACGACAGCATGGCAATCCACAAATTACCTAAATGAAGATGCCCCGTGGGACTCGGTGCAAATCGCCCTTTCATAGGCCTAACCAGTGTATCACTCATAGGCCTAATAATCGTGCCATTTGCTGTATCAACATTACCGCCATTATCTGTGCCAATTACGATGTCACTCATTGTGCCAATTGCTCCCAAATTTCATAGAGTTCAGCCAATCTTTTATTGGTAGCTTCCATTTGAGCCGCCGTTTCTGCCATGGCTTCCGCGTCTTCCTGCAACGCCGGATTTTGTATTTGAACTTCGTACATTTTCAGCGTAGCTTCCAAACGGGCAATTTCGGTTTCCGTTTCTTCTAATTTTTTGGCTTGCATATAGGAGTTTAGTTTTTTATCTCCGGAACCTTCCGAACCACTTGTACTACCGGTATTTTTACCTTCATTCGAAACCGCCCTGTCAGTCGAGTTCGTATCGTCATTATTGCTGCCGTTGCGTTTATTACTACTCGAACGTTCTTTATTTGGACCACTTTGTTCAGCTTCCAAGGCGGCCAAATCCTGCTGCTCTTTGAGCTTCGCCTTATAGTAGCTGTAATTGCCAAGGTATTCTTCCACACCTTCCGGCTCTAACACCAAGGTCCGTTTGGCCACTTTATCCAAGAAATAACGGTCATGGGATACAACCAGTAATGTGCCGGTAAAGTTCATCAAAGCCTCTTCCACCACTTCACGCGTCGGAATATCTAAATGGTTGGTCGGTTCATCAAGAATTAAGAAATTATTGCCTTGTAAAAACAAGATCAACAAACTTAAGCGAGCCCGTTCACCACCGGACAAATCACGAATTTCCTTGAAAACGTCATCCCCTTGGAACAAAAACATGCCCAGTACATTACGGGCTTTTTCCTCACTATAGTTAAAATGACTCATGATTTCATCAATCGGCGTCCAAGCAGGATGCAATTCTTCGTGTTCCTGTGAAAAATACCCCACCGATACACGGCTGCCGATATCGATAAAACCCGCTTCCGGCGTCAATTCGCCGGTAATGGCTTTTAATAAAGTGGATTTTCCGGCGCCGTTCGGCCCGATTAAGGCCACCGCTTCACCGCGACGAATCATAAAGGACACATCTTCTACAATATCGCGCTCGCCGTAGGATAAGAATAACTCTTCCACCGTCAGCACTTTATCGGCACTGAATTCCGCTTTAGGAAATCTAAACTTCAATGTCTGCGAAGTTTCCGGCGCATCCAAACGCTCCAAACGATTCAGCTGCGACTGGCGGCCTCTGGCCATTTTAGATTTAATCCCGGCGCGGTACTTGTCGATATACTCTTCCGTTTTGCGAATATATTCCTGTTGCTTTTCATAGGCGTTTTGTTGCGCCTTATGTTGGGCTTCACGCTGCTCCACATAACGACTGTAATTGCCACGATAGCTGGTTGCCTTATGATGCTCCAATTCAACAATGCGCGTTGTTACACGATCAAGGAAATAACGGTCATGACTGATAATTAAGATACCGCCGCCGTAAGAGCTCAAATAATTTTCCAACCATTCCAACATATCCATATCCAAATGGTTAGTCGGTTCATCCAAAAATAAAAAATCTGGGCGCCGGACTAAAGCTTTTGCCAAATTAATACGTGTTTTTTGCCCACCGGAAAATTCAGACACAGATTTCGTTAAATCTTCATCGGAAAAGCCAAGGCCGTAGGCAATACGGCGACTTTGGGCCTCATAATCATAACCGCCGAGCCAGTCTAAACGGTCCTGAATGCGGGCGAGCTGTTTGAGCAAACTTTCATCATGAGGATTCGTTTCAAGCTTCGCCGATACTTCCTGTAATTGTTGTTCCCAATATTGCACATCCGCAAAAGCTTTTTGAATTTCGATAGCTAAACTATCGTCCCCTAAATTGATATCCTGCTGCAAATAACCGATTGTAGTAGCACTATCTTTGACAACCTGACCTTCATCATATTCTTCAATGCCCAACAGACATTTCATGAGCGTCGATTTGCCCGCCCCGTTAGGCCCTACCAAGCCGACACGCTCACCATGTTTTATTTCAAAGGATACTTTGTTAAACACTTGACGCACGCCAAATGATTTACTTAATCCTATTACGCGGATTTGTTCCATCCTCTAAGCCTCCGTTCAATCATATACTCTTCTATTATATCATAGAGCACTGTCCGTTGGCGCCTCCACAGTGTCAGCTTTTACAAAAATACACAATTCAACACTGTCCTTAGTCTTACGGGCATGTTGAAATAGTTTTCCCAATAAAGGAATATCGCCGAGGAGCGGAATTTTTGAAAACTGTTTCCCCTCTCGATTATCCATAAGTCCCCCGATGACGAGGATTTCACCGGGCTGTAAGTAAACCCTTGTATGCGCCTCGCGCGTAGTAATACGATAGGCTTTCAGTTCCGAAACCATGGCGGGACTGCTCACTTCCGCATGAATATCCGCTTCAATGCTGTTATCTTCCGTCACAAAGGGTGTGCACGTAAGACGAATCCCGGCCTCTTCATAGCGTGTGGTAGTCCGGCTTTCCGTACCGTCTTTTACCTCTTCAAGCACGGGAATCCGCTCCCCGATTAAAATCTTCGCTTCTTCACCATTCACCGCCATAATAGAAGGTCTCGCAATTAAGACTGTTTTATTATTTGTTTGCTGTGCACTCAATTCCGGTTTGAACCAAAATGTATAAGGCGTACCTTCCGGAGCTCGCCCAAATTGAATGCCCCCATAAGAGTTTGTATCATCCTTATTACGCCCGGTCAAACTCTGCCACGACCAATTTATGCCCGTTTCCTTTACAAAATTATGTTCAATGGCTACAACGGCTACTTCTAAGCGAATTTGTTTGGGACTTATATCCAGCATAGGTAAAATATCGTGAACCTGTCGTAACTGAGCCGCCGTGCCATAGACCATAACCTGATTACTTCCTTTTACCACCTTGATATTCTTCTCCGGCACAATGGCCGCCAAGGCATCACCTAAGGCCTTAGGCGAAATATGTCGAGGTGTTAAAACTTCGGCCACGCGCGCATCTTTATCTCCCATACCTTGACCATCCACAATCCAGAGCCCATCCGATTCATACAAACTGAAATGCTTTATCGACGCCAAGCGCTTTAATGCTGCAATACCACTCGTTTCATTAAGGCGTATCGATACGGTGCCTTGCAATGTTTCCGTACCGGTAATGGCAATCCCTTCACTGCGTGCAATGGACTGCACTAAACTGCTCAAATTGCTGTTGTTTACCGTCATAGACAAAGCGGCCACCGATTCGCCGCAAAGATGAAATTGCACGATAATAGCCAAAACTGTTAATACTCTTAATACCCTAACTAACATCTTATATTACTCCCTTACCCCAGACTTATTCCACATATAACCAACGGCTGCCGCCGGCGCCACTTATTAAAACAGCATGGTCCGCTATCTGTTTCACTGTCACGCCACGCGGTCCCTCGCCAACACCATAGCAACCTTCGTTGCCATCGTTTGTCAAAATCGCCATCGGCGTAGGTCCCGTGATAATACCGGTGACTTTTATATCAGTCATAGAATTTTGCCGATTACTATAGCTCCCCTTACTTTGCGTGCCTGATCTGCCGGTATAAGAACGCCCGCTGCGGCCATAATTATTACCACTATATTCGGCATAATTATTTGTGCGCCCGCCCCTATTAGAACCATTCACATATTGAGTATTGAGTGTATCAGTTTGACCATAACTATTGCCTATACCGGGCGTTCCCGGTCTTCCCTTTTGTGCGATTTGAGGCGCACCGGCTATGACTGTGCGATCCTCATTTAACAGCAAATGCGTGAACGGATCATCCATCGGATGCCCTCTTAAAACACCGGCTAAGCTAATTACTGGCGCTACAAATGTACCTTCGCTTTTACCCTTCCCAACAGCTCCGCCACGCCCCTCTTTAGCATCTAAACTTACAGTTTTAGAAGACGATTTTTTGGCCCCATTATCCGCCGCCAAATCACTTACCCTTGTCCATTGAGATGTATATAAACCATAGAGGCAAACGAGGCAAAATAAAAAGACCGCCCCGTACAAGAGGCGACCTTTCTTAATTAACAAATTTCGCAGTTCTTGTAGAGACAGTCTATTCATAATATCACAGTCCTTATTATTTTTTATAACCGTTTGGATGGTTTTTATGCCATTGCCAAGCATCACCGATAACCTGGGAGACTTCGCTGTGGGTCGGCTTCCAGCCTAAAACAGTTTGCGCTTTTTCAGAAGACGCAATCAAAGTGCCCGGATCGCCGGCACGACGTTCGCCGATAACAACCGGGAAGTCTACGCCGGTTACGGCTTTAGTAGCATCTACAATTTCTTTTACACTGAAACCATTACCCGTTCCCAAGTTAAAGTAATTAGATTCACCACCGTCACGCAAATATTCCATACTGAGAATATGGGCCGAAGCTAAATCGGTAACGTGGATATAATCGCGCACACAAGTGCCGTCAGCCGTATCATAATCAGTACCGAAAATTGAAATATTGGCGCGTTTACCTAAAGCAGCTTCTAAAATGAGTGGAATCAAATGTGTTTCCGGTGTATGATCTTCACCGATTTCACCGCTTTGGTCAGCACCCGCCGCATTAAAATAACGCAAAGCCACATAGCGCAGGCCGTAAATATCGCTATAATCGCGCAGCATTTGTTCAATCATGAGTTTAGTACGACCGTATACATTAGTCGGTGCTAAACGTGCATCTTCTTTAATCGGTACAACTTCAGGTTCGCCATAAACGGCGGCAGTAGAGGAGAATACGAAATATTTGACACCGGCTTTACGCACAGATTCAATGAGACGGAATGAGCCTACTACATTGTTTTCATAATAAATCATAGGGTCTTTCATGGATTCGCCAACTTGTGAATGAGCCGCAAAATGCATAACCCCTTCAATGCCTTTAGCCTTTAATACATCGGCTAAACCGGCATCGGCAATATCCATATTAATAAATTCAACGCCTTCCGGCAAAGATTCTACATGACCGCGTGATAAATTATCCAAAACAATTGGCGTATGACCTGCTTTTTGCAAAGCTCGCACAGTATGACTGCCGATATAGCCGGCCCCACCGGTAACCAAAATTTTCATAATAATCCTCCCTAAATCGAAACTGCCATTGCCTGCCGCAACCTTTACTTATGTCCGTGAACGGAAAAGGAACGGCAAAAGCTACATGACCTGATTATTTTTCCGCTTGATGAGCTGCCAATTTAGGCCCCAACAATTTTTTATACACTTCAACGCCCGGCTGATCAAACGCATCCACCCCGGCCAATTGACCTTCATAGAAGATAGCCCAGCAAAGCATAAACATAAATTCGCCTAAATGATATGGTGACAAAGTCGGCAATTCATAAGTTACATTGAAGCGCTTATCGCCTGTTAAAGCTTCACTGTTAGCTTCTAAAGCAGTATTTAAAATTACCCCTAAGTCCAAGCCACTGAATGCTTTAAGCGGTTTATATTCATCGTAAGTATGAGGCACAATCGCTTTTGTTTCCCAATCTTTTACTTTTACAAAAGACACGATTTTGTTCAAGCGGCCTTCTTGATGTTCCTGAGTCTGCGCATGCATATCGGTCGTTCCCACCGCAACTACCGGTGTGCGACCGTAACGACCGTCAGTTTTCGGCTGATGTTTGCCTAAGGATTCAGCTAAAAGTTGTACATACCATTCAGCTAAGGATTTTAAAGAATCGCCGTAAGGCATCATGATTTCAATAATACGGCCGTATTTTTCAGCCGCAATATATTTCAAAACTGCATTCAACAAAGCCGGATTCTTAAGCAAATCGCCACCTTGACAGGCTTCATCCATGCCTTTGGCCCCAGCTAAGAATTCACGAATATTGAAGCCTACCACGGCACCGATAATAAGACCTACTTCTGTAAATACAGAAAAACGTCCGCCCACCCCATCAGGCACGGCAAACGTCGGCCAGTTCTGCTGAACCGCCAATTTATGAAGCAACGTTTCTTTTTCATCGGTACGAGGATCCGTAACAGCTACAACTTCCACTTTAATACCGGCCGCTACCAACGCTTCTTGCACAACCATGAAATTAGACATCGGTTCAATGGTCGACCCGGACTTGGAAATTAAAATGAGCATTACCGTATAAGGAGATCCTTTATGGGCAGCACTACGTTTTAACGTTTCAATCAAATCATTAGTGCGATGAGGATCCACATTATTGCCACTGAAGTATAATTTTGGATAACCGTCACGTTCCGCTTCGGATTTTTGATTCCAAAATTCACCGCAATGAACATCAAAGAGCACTTTACCGCCTAAATAAGAACCGCCGATACCGAAACTTACTACGGCATCTACAGACTCTTTCGCATGTTGCCCCAAGTCTTCCAAACGTTTTAAAACTGTTTCGTTATTGAGATTTTTATCTTCAATATACGGCAATTGCGGGAATAATACAGCTTCCGGCTGACCGTCTTTCGACAAATGGCCTTCCACAACGCCTGTAGTCCGCACACGAACGGCTGCTTTTACGGCACTGGCAATAGAATCGAAATAAGTATGAACATCAGCTTCAGTTACACCCCAAGCTGAAAATAAATTAGTATAATCAAATGTAAAACCGGATGGTAAAATGATTTTTTTCATTGAAACTCCTCCTTTAAACCACTCTTCTTATTGTACCGTTCTATAAATTATGGCGCAATAGAAAAACTGAAGAGCATCATACATTTTATTCATAACTCAATCAACTTTAGCCCCATTCATACCTTAAGCAAATATAGCTTTTCAAAGTTAAAAGTCTAATACCTTTATCCTCTACCTTTACCTTAAGAATGCTGTATCCCGAACAATTTCATCTCAGTTGAACTTATAATTCGATTACCTTTTTCGTGCCTGCTTTAGCTAATTCATCGGCTTTTTCATTATAGGTTACACCCGTATGAGCAGCTACCTTATGAAATACTGTTTTAATAAGGCGACGGCTGTTTAACATAAACTCCGCATACTGCTGTGTCAGCGGATTATTCGCCTTCCAACGGCCCGTAGCCCACATTTCAATGCCCATATAATCATAGTAAATGTGAATTTCTTTAGCTTCCTTAGCTACAGCCCATTCAATGACATGCATGGCCCCTAAAAGTTCACCTGCTACATTCCAATAGGCCGTATATATTTCTTTATCGGTACCGTATGAAAACGTTTCTTCTTGCCCCTCATAGAAAATAACGCCGCCGGTGCCGACCACTTTATTTGTTTTGTCAAAACTGCCATCAATAAAGGCTACCGCGCTTTTTGCTCCCAAATCAGCAAAAATAGCATCCGCAGCATTGGCTTCCTGAGCCGATTTATTGCTTACGCCCGTACCGGTAGCTCTGCGACGACGCGGTGTACGGCGCTGACTGGCCTTGGCGGTAGCTAAATATTCTTCCATGGACATGCCTTTAATCGGAGCAATATCCTCCTCCATAAAAGCTTCCGCTTCCTGTTTTGACATAAAAGATTTGTAAATGGCACCACCATAGCCCTTTACTTGGCGTTCACAAGCCGCCCAAGAATCATAAATTCCCCGCACTCTCCCCTCTCTTACGGCATAATACTTTTTACCCATATAAGCTCCTTGTTCTAGAATAACTGCAATCAGTTCATCGTTAATGTTTCGAAATGAGCATTTACTACTGTCTGTAAATCGTTTGGATTAACTTTAATCTGCATGCCACGCAAACCGGCACTTACATAAATCTGATCAAAGGTTGCCATGGTCGCATCAAAATAGGTGGGAAACAATTTCTTCATTCCCACCGGCGAACAGCCGCCCCGCAAATAACCGGTAAGCCCCAATAAATCCTTCACGGCGATAAGCTCAACCGATTTATTGCCACTCACCCGTGCCGCCTGTTTTAAATCCAATTCAGCAGCAACGGGAATACAAAACACAACAGGCCCCGTCACATTGCCTTTCCCCACCAATGTTTTGAAAACCTGTGCTTCCGGTAAATGCAGTTCTTCTGCTACATGAACACCTGCACCGCGCCCTTCTTCCCATTCATAGGCCAATACTTCATAACCGATTTTATGCGTGTCCAACATGCGCATAGCATTTGTTTTTTTATGCTCTTTCTTACTCACGATCATCGTTCCTTTTTTATTTTACTACAGTTTCATTTAAAATATTACTACAAAACAGCTGAAAAACAGCTGAATATTTATGAAATTTTTCGTATTATTTATCAAATATAATTATGAATTATAATTATTTATTCAAAATTTTGCTTATTATTACTTGTTCAATATTTTATTAATGTTTTTCAGTTCTATACGCAAAGTTCCGTCAGGATTCGTCACAATTTCAATGAATTCACTGTTTTGCATGTATTCAACGGGAAAACTAATCTCAATTCCCGTGTCAGTTTTTATTTTATGCTTTTCCCCTACCTTGGCGGCAAATTCACGATTTACCGGCAAAGGTCGTAACATATCCTGCTCTGCCAATGCTTTTTTAGCTGCTTCTTTTTGTTGCGGCTGATTGGCAAATACCGTATCCACAATGGTTTCCGGATTCAACGTATCGGATACTTCCGCATTTTTGGAAATCATGGAGCGCACCTTAACCAGCTCTTCCACGCCATCGCCCTCATGCGCTTTAGCCACCTTATCCACGATGCGTCGCACTTTGGCCACCGTATCACGGGATGACGGATTCGTACCGATTTGCAAAACTTTATCCCCTAAAATATAAACAGCTTCACCGTCATATTCGCCTTTTGGTTCAAACAGACGCACCGAAAAATCCTCTAAATCAATAGCACAAAATGAGCGAAGCTTTTGGGTCGGACTCGGTAACACCGCTCGATTCGGAATCAACTCCGTAGTCAAAGTGCCGTCTTCTTCATTAAACAGTTGGTGCGTATAAGCATCATGAGCCTGACAAAGGAGAATGCATAAATAGCGATGATTTTCAGCCGCTTCACAGATAATCGTATCAATGATAACCGGATCCGTGGCCTGTTTCATATAATTGAACATCGTTTCGCCCAATTCCTTGCCTAAAGTGGTAATATCGGTAAGACCGTCGCGATATTGCACCAACATTTGACCTAATTTACTTGTTTCATTTAAATAGCCCGTTCTAAGTCCCGGATCTTTAATCCCCTTAGTTACATGAGCACTGACATAGTCCTGTAAGGCTTCCTCACCCATATTCAGTTCATTTTCCGAATAGACGGCTAAGGAAGAGGAAAAATCAAGAATTTGTAATACAGCCCGATTAATTTGCATATTTGCTCCTTAGTGGATAAAAAAGTGTCTTGCCTCGCATTTAACAACACGAAAACAAGACACTCCAACGATATTTAATGCATTTTACAATGCATATGATTAAGTTTAGCCTTGTACGTATGGTCCGAATAAACCGGCAAACAAGTGAGAACCTTTTTTGCCCAAAATAGCGGCACAAAGCGATGCTAAAGCACCTATGGCGGCAATAACCAGTGCATTGCCTGCGGTGACATTATACGAATATGCCACGTAGGCCTGTATCAGCGTCAGGGCGAAATACACTACGGATAAGTAGATTTTGAATTTTAAAACCGGTGCTGTTGTTGTTTTATAACGAAGTTTACCGCCGATATAACCGGAAATACCGCCAATTAATACCAATAAAGGCATTACGAGGCAAACTAGCATAGCGAAATCGAATAAACGATAGCCCAAGCTGTAAGGCACGAGTAAACCTAAAATAGGCAAGCCCACCGTTAAAGCGGAACCGGCAATCGGAAAATGAACCGCAATCGGATGCAAATGTAAATCCAATAAACGTTTACGGGTAGGATTCAATTTACGTGGTGTGTATTCAGCCCAAACGGTTTTAGGAAAACCACAAGCCGGGCATGGTTTATCCGCATTATCGGCCGTTTCGATATAGCCGCACACACGACAAATTATATACTGAATCTTTTTCTCTTCTTGTTTTTTTGTTTCCATGTCAATCTCCTCACAAGAACAACTACTTCTCTTCCCATTGTACCATAATCTCTATTTATTCGACTACAGTAAATCACTCATTAATAATTACTTTTTATTATGAAAGTATTCATAGGTCGTTGTCAAGCCTTTGTCTAATTTAACTGTAGCTGATAAACCTAATTCATTTATCATTTTTTTTGTACTTAATAACGAGTGTTTGATATCCCCTTGCCGTGCCTCTTCGTAGTGCACGTCGAATTCATGGTCCACAATTTTTTTAAATTGTGCCACCAATTCATTTAGCGAAGTACCTATCTCGGTACTCACATTGATAACCCCCACAAGGTCCGGTTTATGCAAAGCCGCCATATTAGCTGCCACTACATCGTCTACATAGACGAAATCGCGAGTTTGTTCACCGTCACCGAATATACTTATATCTTTATGAGCCTGTAAACGTTCACAGAAAATACTGATTACGCCGCCTTCACCGCCATTGCCCTGACGCGGACCGTATACATTGGCATAACGAAAACAGATGTAAGGTAAGCCGAACGCCTCATGATAAATGCGCAGATAACTTTCCGTCGTCAATTTAGTAAGCCCGTAAAACGAGGATGGCTGGCCCGTCATCATTTCCGTAAGCGGCAATATATCGAGATCGCCGTATACAGCGGCTGACGAAGGCATGATAATTTTTTTAACGCCCACGCTACGACAAGCATTAAGCACATTGATGAGCCCCAATAAGTTGACATCACAGTCAAATGCAGGATCTTTCATAGACTCGGGAACCATTGTCTGAGCGGCTTCATGAAATACATAATCCGGTTTAAACTCAGCCAATTTAGCGGTAAGTTCTTTATCGCGAATATCCATTTCCACAAAGTCAGCCTTAGGATTTACAAAGTCTCGACAACCGGTACTTAAATTATCTATAACCATTACCTTGTGCCCTTCATTAATGAGAGCATCTACAAGATGGGAGCCGATAAAACCGGCGCCGCCGGTCACGCAAATATTCATTACCCTAACCTCACTTAGTTTTTACAACTGCTATATAAATAAGTCCCAATACAAAGCCAATAGCGGACGGCACTACCCAGCCCATACCTAAATTAAAGAACGGCAACAGCTTATATACGCCTACAGCTTGCTGTACCCAAGCTGCCTGTCCTAAAAATTCAGGCAAAGTATTGAGCGCATCACCTATAGCCGCAATCAAGGCAAATACTGTAGTGATGAAATATACAGCCTGGCGACCGTTGAAAAGCGGCGCCAAGAATGTTAATAAAATAATAGTAATCGTCAACGGATACAATAACATCAAAATAGGAATCGCCAACGATATAATCTGAGTTAAGCCTACATTACCGATTAAAAAAGAAATAATAGCAAATGCATAGGCATATTTTTTATAACTGATGGAATTCGGGAATAAATCGACAAATGTTTCCGAACACGCACAAATAAGACCTACCGCTGTTTTCAAACAAGCCAAGGTTACGGTAATTGCCAATAATACGGCACCGATTGGTCCGAAATAATAATGGGCAATTTGTGCCAATGCAATACCGCCGTTAGCTGATAAGGCGAAAACGCCGAGGCTGGAGGCGCCCACGTAAGCTAAGAATGCATAGATAATAGCCATCAAGACTACCGTAACGATACCCGCTTTTACCATGCCTGCCGCAATATCCTTAGGCTCGGTAACGCCTACGCTCTGCATGGCGCGGACTACGATAATACCGAAGGCTAACGCCGCCAAAGCATCCATCGTATTGTAGCCTTCTGTAAAGCCTTTAAAGAAAGGCATAGTCACATAGTCACCGCTTATCGGTGCCGTTGCTACAGAACCCATCGGATTAATCAAGGCCACTACCAAGAGAATAGCTAAAAAGATTAAAAACAAAGGATTTAAAATCTTGCCGATGTAGGTCATTAACTTACCCGGGTTCATGGAGAAAAACAGTCCCAAAACGAAGAATACAAAGGTAAAGGCCCCTAAGGCTACCGTCTGCATATCATCACCGATATACGGTGCCAAACCGATTTGGTAAGAAACAGTAGCGGTACGCGGTAAGGCAAAAGCCGGCCCTATGGTTAAATATAAAAGAATAGTAAATAATTTCGCATAGGTCGGATGTACTCGCGATGCCAAATCAAATAAACCGTTACTCCGTGAAATACCGATGGCTACAACACCTAAGAACGGCAAGCCAATCGCCGTAATAAGAAAACCTACCGTAGCCGGCCACATGTCGGCCCCTGCTTCCTGCCCCATATGAACCGGGAAAATCAGATTCCCTGCACCGAAGAACATACCGAACAACATTGAGCCAATAACAATGGCTGAACTTAATGACAATTTTCCTTGCAAGATAGTACCCTCCTACCGAATGGCGGTTGCCATTACTCTACAAAATATAACACTACCGTAAAACCCAACATAAAGGATACACTGTCTAAAGCTAAGTAATGACAATGTATCCGATATGTTACTTACAATGTTACTTATAAAATCCGCTATGACTACTAGCGGTCTCCTTCAATGGTAGCACGCTTTTCATCTTTAGAC
Organism: Veillonella ratti; assembly: GCF_003992115.1. Lineage (GTDB taxonomy): Bacteria > Bacillota > Negativicutes > Veillonellales > Veillonellaceae > Veillonella_A > Veillonella_A ratti. Next base: position 71,995 of record NZ_RQUX01000004.1, on the reverse strand, counting down.
AAACGGAAAAATCGATAGACTTCAGCCGCCGTTTTTTGATTCATTCCCGGCACGGCTGCCAATTCCTCTTCCGTAGCCGCCTTAATACCTTCTAAATTGCCAAAAGCCTGCCACAATGCTTTACGCCGTTTTGGTCCGATACCTTCAATATGGTCCAGAATCGACTCCAAATTGCGCTTGCCTCGTAATTTGCGATGATACGTAATGGCGAAGCGGTGGGCTTCGTCTCGAATTTGTTGCAATAACTGCAATTCCGGCGAATGATGAGATAATATGATACTTTCCGACTGACCTTCCACAAAAACTTCTTCAATTCGTTTAGCCAGCGAAATAACCGGCACATCCGTCACACCGACTGCTCTGATTAAAGGCAAAGCTGCGTTAAGCTGTCCCTTACCACCATCGATGATAATTAAATCAGGCATAGGCCAATCCGTTTCATTGCCGTAACGACGTTCCATAATTTCAGCCATGGATTTAAAGTCATCCGGTTTGCCCTGAACCGTCTTTAATTTAAAACGACGATATTCCTTCTTCGCCGGTTTACCGTCTTCAAACACAACCATGGAAGCCACCGTTTCACTGCCCTGCGTATGAGATATATCAAAGCATTCCATACGTTCCGGAAGTCTCGGTAAATCGAGGACTTCTGCCAATTTCTTAACCGCACCGCCGCTCTTATCCAAATCATATTGCCATTGACGACGACGCTCTTCAAGGAAGTTCTGAGCATTTTCCGCCGCCATCTTAATCAAACCATGCTTATAACCTCGTTGCGGCACCGAAACCTCAACATTTTGTCCCTTCATCTCGGTGAACCACTCCACAAAGAGTTCCCGTTCTTCCGTTTCATAAGGCAACAATACTTCTTTCGGCACAAATGTGGTGCCGCCATAATATTGTTTTATAAATTCCGTCATGACCGTAGCGGCGTCATCACCTTCATTTTTAATGAAAAAGTTTTCACGCCCCAGCATACGGCCGGAACGGATGAAAAAGACCTGCACACAGGCCATGAGGCCTTCCATGGCAATACCGACTACGTCAATATCACCACGTTGTGTTACCATGCGCTGTTTTTCACGAAGCTTTTCCAAGGCCTGCAATTGATCACGCAGTTGAGCCGCCTTTTCAAAATCAAGTTCTTCCGCCGCCGCTTCCATTTGCTGCTTTAATTCGCCTAAAAGAGGAATCGGCTTACCCTCCAATACCTGTACGATTTGATCGATATAGGAGCGGTATTTTTCCGGTGATACCAAGCCTTGGCAAGGAGCCTCACAATAACCCAAATGATACTGCAAGCATGGCCGCGGTACATTCATATTTGAACAAGTGCGCAAAGGGAAATGACGGCGGAACAATTTTAAAGTCTGATGTACGGCCGTCACATCCGTAAACGGTCCAAAATACTTGGCCCCGTCACGTACCATGCGACGCACCATGAGCACCCGCGGATACTCCTCCTGCACCGTCACCTTCACATAGGGATAGGTTTTATCATCGCGGAGCATAATATTATACTTCGGATGATGTTCTTTAATAAGCGTATTTTCCAAAATTAACGCTTCCATTTCCGTCTTGGTCTGAATGACCTCCACGTCAACGGCGCGACGCATCATGGCCGTTACCTTTGGAGCCCGATTGATATCATTGCGCACATAGGAACGGACGCGATTGCGCAGATTTATGGCTTTCCCCACATAAATGATACGTTTATATTGGTCCCGCCATAAATATACGCCCGGCGTGGTCGGCAAATGGCTGATTTTCTCCAACACTTCTTCCGTAACCATTACTTACCTGCTTTCTTAGCTTCATCCATAAATCGTTTTGTTTTTGCCAAAACAGGCCCCAAGAATTTGCCGGTATAACTGTCTTCCATTTTGGCGATTTGTTCCGGTGTGCCCGTACCGACAATGGTACCGCCCCGTACGCCCCCTTCAGGTCCTAAATCGATAATATGGTCCGCCGTTTTAATAACATCCAGATTATGTTCAATAACGACCACCGTATCACCGGCGTCAACCAATTTCTGCAACACATCGAGAAGCTTGCGAATATCTTCCGCATGCAAGCCCGTTGTCGGTTCGTCCAGGATATATAAAGTCTTGCCCGTACTGCGACGAGCCAATTCGGTAGCCAGTTTTACACGCTGTGCTTCACCGCCGGACAAGGTTGTCGCCGGCTGGCCCAAACGAATATAACCCAAACCTACCTGTTGTAATGTTTCAAGCTTACGATGGATCTTCGGAATGGATTTGAAAAACTCAACCGCCTCATCCACTACCATATCCAATACATCGGCAATGGATTTACCTTTATATTTAACTTCCAAAGTTTCCCGATTATAACGGGCCCCTTTGCAGACTTCACAAGGTACATACACATCCGGCAGGAAATGCATTTCAATTTTGATGATACCGTCACCGCGACAAGCTTCACAGCGACCGCCACGGACGTTAAAACTGAAACGTCCCTGTTTATAGCCGCGCATTTTAGCTTCCGGTGTTTGACTGTATAATTCACGAATAGAATCGAATACACCCGTATAAGTCGCCGGATTGGAACGTGGTGTACGTCCGATCGGGCTCTGGTCGATGTTAATGATTTTATCGATATTTTCAGTACCGCGAATCTCTTTATGAGCTCCAACCTTATGATACGAACGATAGAGATGGTTAGCCATGCCCTTATACAAAATCTCATTAATTAAGGTGGATTTACCGGAGCCGCTCACACCGGTTACAACGGTGAAAACACCGAGTGGGAATTTCACATTAATATTCTTTAAATTATTTTCAGTAGCGCCGCGAATTTCCAACACATTGCCGTTGGACTTGCGCCTGGTTTCCGGTAACGGTATAAATTTACGACCGCTCAAATATTGCCCCGTAATGGAGTTTTCATTGGCCATTACTTCCTGAGCCGTCCCTTGCGCAATAATTTCACCGCCGTGCTCGCCGGCGCCCGGTCCGATATCTACCAAATAGTCGGCCGCTAACATGGTATCTTCGTCATGCTCCACAACCAATAAGGTATTACCGAGGTCACGAAGACCTTTCAAAGTCCCGATTAAGCGATCATTATCGCGCTGATGGAGACCAATCGACGGTTCGTCGAGGATGTATAAAACGCCTACCAAACCGGAACCGATTTGGGTAGCCAAACGAATACGCTGGGCTTCACCACCCGACAAAGTACCGGCATTACGATTCATGGTGAGATAATCGAGGCCCACATTATTGAGGAACATGAGACGGGCTTTGATTTCTTTTAAAATCTGATTGCCGATAAACTGCTCACGCTCCGTAAGCGGTACGGTATCAAAGAAGTTCACCGCATCACTGATGGTGAGCTGCGTCACTTCGTTGATGTTTTTATCGCCTACGCGCACGGCTAAGGCTTCCGGTTTTAAACGGGCACCGCCGCAAGTTTTACATGGTTTGATGGACATGAATTCTTCAAAGGCTTCACGCATAGAATCGGTAGAAGCCTCGCTGTGACGACGTTTTACCATAGGCAAAATGCCTTCGTATTCCGTGTGGAACGTTTTTACTTCACCACGCATATTTTCATACTCGAAGGTAACTTTATCGGTGCTGCCGTTCATCACCATTTGTTGTAATTTCTTCGGTAGTTCATTATACGTAGCCGATAAATCATAGCCCTGAGCTTTCAATAAACCTTCCAATTGACGCATAAACCATGCATTCGGATTGGAACTTAAAGGCAATACGGCGCCGTCCGCAAAAGACACATCGCCATCCGGAATTACCCGTTCTTCGTCCACTTCCATTGTACTGCCGATACCCAAGCAGGCCGGACAAGCCCCGAACGGGCTGTTGAAGGAGAACATACGCGGCTCGATAGCCGGCAAGGAAATATGGCAGTCAGGACAGGCAAAATGCTGGCTGTACATATGCGACGGTCCATCCACTTCCTGCACAACCACAATACCTTCGCCCCATTTGGCTGCCGTTTCCATAGAGTCTGATAAACGGCTCTCAATGCCTTCTTTCACTACCAAACGGTCAATAACGATTTCTATATCATGCTTTTTAGTCTTCGCTAATTCAATATCTTCGTCCAAGGTGCGAATTTCACCATCTACGCGGACACGGGCAAACCCTTCTTTGCGAAGACGTTCCAATAATTGCTTGTGTTCCCCTTTCTTGCCGCGCAATATAGGCGCCATAATGAGCAATTTAGTGCGTTCCGGGAGACTCATTACGTCATCAGCCATCTGCTCGATAGATTGCTGCGTAATCGGCTTACCGCACTGCGGACAAAAGGCATGGCCCACACGGGCAAATAACAAGCGTAAATAGTCATATATTTCCGTCACCGTCCCCACCGTAGAGCGAGGGTTGCGACTGGTTGTTTTCTGATCGATGGAGATGGCCGGTGACAAACCTTCAATATAATCCACATCCGGTTTATCCATTTGGCCCAAAAATTGACGTGCATAGGCCGACAAGGATTCGACATAGCGTCGCTGCCCTTCCGCATAAATCGTATCGAAAGCGAGCGACGATTTACCGGAGCCACTGAGCCCGGTAATGACAATAAACTTGTCCCGTGGCAAAGCCACATCTATATTCTTAAGGTTATGCTGACGCGCCCCTTTTACTATAATTTGTTCTTTCACGATAACCTCCCGATTATCAAATTAACGGACAAATAGGCAAGACAGAATGCCTTGCCCATAAGTTCCTATTTTTTACGACGTACATCCTGTAAGTCAGACAATTGTTGTCTTAAAATACCGAGTTCATCACGAAGTTCGGCTGCTTTTTCAAATTCAAGCTGTTTAGCGGCCGCCTTCATGAGACGCGTAGTTTCTTCAATCTTGCTAAATACATCTTCCACGGTTAATTCCGGTGCCGCCTCATAAGTAGCGGTGCCATCAGCCACAGCTTGTAGCCCTTTAGCCTTGCCGGATGTTTTGGCGCCGCCTTTATTAGCCGCTTTAGCGCCCGCTTTGGCTGTGCGACCTTTTTTAGCGGAAGCAACAGCCGCTGCGCCGTCATCGTAGCCATCATTTTTACCGCGGCCGGCACGCTTAGTACTACCGGGTTTACTACCGGCCTCTTCTTCTTCCAATTTAGTTAATTCAATCAATTCTTTAACTTCTTTATGAATCGATTTCGGTGTAATATTGTGTTCCTTATTGTAGGCGTTCTGTACTTCACGACGGCGTTCCGTTTCAGTAATCGCCCTGTCCATAGAGCCCGTAATGCGATCCGCATACATAATAACGCGACCGTTTTCATTACGCGCCGCACGGCCGATAGTCTGAATCAAAGAGGTATCACTGCGGAGGAAGCCTTCCTTATCCGCATCAAGAATAGCCACCAACGAAACTTCCGGCATATCCAGACCTTCACGAAGTAAGTTAATACCCACCAACACATCAAAAACACCGGCCCGCAGGTCACGAATAATATCGGCACGCTCAATGGTGGCAATATCGGAATGTAAGTAGCGCACACGAATGCCCACTTCTTTGAGAAATTCCGTCAAATCTTCCGCCATTTTCTTCGTCAGTGTCGTTACGAGGACACGCTCGTTCTTAGCGGCCCGTACTTTAATTTCGCCTAACAAATCATCCATTTGCCCTTTAATGGGGCGCACCTCAATAAGCGGATCCAATAAACCGGTTGGACGAATAATCTGTTCCGCAATATTAGTCTGCACTTCCATTTCATACGGTCCCGGTGTAGCTGATACGTATACAATCTGATTAATTCGTTCTTGGAATTCTTCAAATTTTAACGGGCGGTTATCCAAAGCAGAAGGCAAACGGAAGCCATACTCGATTAAGTTTTCCTTACGAGCCCGGTCGCCATTATACATAGCCCGCAATTGTGGAATCGTTACATGAGATTCATCGATCAAAATCAAAAAATCATCCGGAAAATAATCAATCAACGTATACGGTGCTTCCCCCGGTTTACGATTGGACAACAACCTGGAATAGTTTTCGATGCCCGAGCAATAACCCATTTCCTGCATCATCTCAATATCGTAACGAGTTCGTTGCTCCAAGCGCTGTGCTTCGAGTAAACGGTCCCGTGATTTAAGAAATTCTAACTGTTCCGCCAATTCTGTTTCAATACGCTCAATGGCGATTTGCAATTTTTCACGGGTCGTAACATAGTGAGAGGCCGGATAAATGGCCACATGCTTGCGATCTGCAATTACTTCACCGGTCAATACATCCACTTCGGACAAACGGTCAATTTCATCGCCGAATAATTCAATGCGAACTACTCGTTCACTATTGGCTGCCGGAAATACTTCTATCGTATCGCCATGGACACGGAAAGTACCACGGGTAAAATTAATATCATTGCGACTGTATTGAATGTCCACCAATTTTTTTAAAATATCGTCACGACTTCGTTCTTGCCCCAAACGCAACGAAACAACCAAATCGCTGTAGTCTTCCGGGTCACCTAAACCGTAAATACAGCTTACGGAGGCCACAATAATTACATCGCGCCGCTCAAACAGACTCATCGTCGCGGAGTGGCGCAATTTATCGATTTCATCATTAATGGATGCATCTTTCTCAATGTATGTATCCGTCGATGCGATGTACGCTTCCGGCTGGTAAAAATCATAATAAGACACAAAATATTCCACCGCATTATTGGGAAAGAAGCTTTTAAACTCACTACACAATTGCGCCGCCAAAGTCTTATTGTGGGCAATCACCAACGTTGGTTTCTGCACCCCTTCAATCAGTTTAGCCATGGTATAGGTTTTACCGGTACCGGTGGCACCTAATAAAACCTGTGCCCAGTCGCCGTTATTAACGCCCTGCACCAAAGACTGAATAGCAGCCGGTTGGTCACCCATGGGCTCAAACGGGGCCTCCACTTTGAAGGGCGTCATATTGCTTTCGTAATTACGATGAATATGTGGATGTGCCATATTATTTACCTTCTTCACGCATGAGGCGTTCTGCTTCGGCCTGAGCCATAGCCGCTTCTTCCGCTCTCACCTGTTCAATATGAGCCTGCAAACGTTGCTTTTCCAATTCATTCATTTCCGTACGTTTACCGTCAGCTTCCTGAATTGGTGTATCCACACCTTCCAAAACTTCAATCAGTAAGGCTACGGCTTTTTTATCAAGCCCTTCTTTATTGGCAATCTCAGTTGGTAAAATCCACTCTTCCGGCGTAAAATGTTCGATGCGATCATTCAATTGATTCCAATTCTGAAGCATCAAGCGTGTCACCGGACGATACATTTCATTGCCAATGTAAGCCAATAAGTCGCCTAATGTATCCAGCGCTTCGGATGGTGCGCCGAAATGATTAGCTATATTTTCAGCCCGTGCATAAGCTACTAACTCAGCACGGCTCATTTGATTATTCATTCGTACTCATTCCTTTATCAAACAAGGCATTGGCAAATTCTTTCGCATTGAATGGCTTTAAGTCATCAATTTTTTCACCGATGCCAATCCAGCGAACGGGAACCCCCAGTTCTTCTTTAATCGAAATTACGACGCCCCCTTTGGCGGTGCCGTCTAATTTAGTCACAATAATACCGGTAATCGGTACAGCCTGACCGAATAATTTAGCTTGGCTAACCGCATTCTGACCGGTGGTACCGTCCAAAATCAATAGTGTTTGATGCGGCGCCCCCGGAACCTGACGGTCCGCTACGCGGCCGATTTTCTTTAATTCTTCCATTAAGTTGGTTTTTGTGTGCAAACGGCCGGCTGTATCAATAATCACAATATCTGCATTACGCGCTTTGGCCGATGCCAAGGCATCGTATACCACAGCGGCCGGATCGGCCCCTTCCTGATGTTTTACGATAGGCACGTCTGCCCGTTCCGCCCAAATAGTGAGCTGTTCGGAAGCGGCTGCACGGAATGTATCGGCTGCTGCCAACACAACCTTTTTGCCGGCTTCTTTATAATAATGAGCCAGTTTGGCAATCGTCGTCGTTTTACCTACCCCATTAACGCCGACTACCAAAATAACTTCCGGCGAATGCATTTCCAAGACTTCTTCCTGGTCTTCCAACAACTTCGTAATGTAAGCCTCGATATAATCCATAACCTCGTTGGTATGATTGATTTTACCTTCCGTAACACCGCGACGAATTTCTTTCATCAAAAGTTCCGTCGTCTTACTGCCCAGGTCGGCGGTAATCATGGCGACCTCCAAATCATCCAAGAAGTCGTCGTCAATCTTGGCATAGCCGATAATAACCGTTTCAATGGCTTCGGTAAACTTCTTTTTCGTATTTTCTAAGGCATCGCCGAAACCAAGAAATTTCTTGGTTTTATTCCAAAAACTCATTCCATATCCTCCTCTATTTCATCAAAGGCTACTGTTAACAATCGGGAAACACCTCGTTCCACCATGGTAACACCTTGTAATACCAAGGCCGCCTCCATAGTTCGTTTACGATGAGATACAACAATAAACTGCGTATCGTCACCCAATCGTTGTAAATAGCTGCCAAAACGTTCTACATTGGCTTCGTCCAGCGCCGCGTCCACTTCATCGAGCACACAGAACGGTGCCGGTCTGTAATCCAAGAAGGAGAACAGCAAGGCTATAACTGTAAGGGCTCGCTCACCACCGGACAACAGCGTTAACTGTTGACGTTTTTTACCGGGCGGTTGAATATAAAAATCAATGCCGCTGGTCAAAATATTATCCGGATCGGTGAGCACTATCTGAGCTGTACCGCCGCCGAACAACTTGCTGAACACGGCCTGAAAACGATCGCCCACCACTTCAAGAACTTCACCGAGCTGTAAGGCCATCGCTTTATCAATCTCTGCAATAACCGCTTCCAACTGAGCTTTAGCCTGTTCCAAATCGGATTGCTGCGTTTCATAAAAAGCCTGTTTCGTCTGCGCTGCTTCATATTCAGCTACCGCTTCCGGGTTAACCGCACCTAAGGCTTCCAGTTCAGCACTCAATTTACCTTCTTCGAGACGCCAATCCGCTACAGCCCCTTCCGGCTGTAAAGCCTGTGCTTCTTCCCGTGAAAAACCGAGTTCGCCGATTTTTTGTAAAGCCTGTTCACTATTCATTTCATATTTTGCCAACTGACCTTCCATCTGCACCAAACGCTGTTGAACCCTTTTTTGACGAGTGTCCAAAGTTTCGCGCTCCGTGGAATAATCAGCTAATGTTCGCTGCTGTTCACTATGTGATTCATACAATGCGTCTCGCTGCTCAGCTAACGCCGCCGTCGCCTTAGCTTGGGCTTCATAGGCATGCTCCAAATCACTCAATTTCTGTGGTAATTCAGTATTTGCCTGTTGTTCGCGAGCATCCAGCTGCATTTGTAACGGCTTCATACGCGCTACATTTTGCTCGATGGCGGTTTGCCAATCATTGATTTGCTGTTCACCGTAACTTTGTTGCTGCTTTAATTGTGCATAGTGCAAACGTGCATCTTGACGCACCTGACCGGCTTCGTCCTGTGCTTTTTGACAGCGCTCCAATTCAGCCAGTGTCACCGAACTACCGCCATCAGCCTGAATAGTTTCATTCAAAGTCTTAAGCGCACTTTCCGCTTGCGCCAATGTCATCGTAACACGAGCCTGTTCACCGGTCAAACGGTCCTGCTCCGCCAAATTATTTTGCAGCACCTGTTCCTTGCGCAACTTTCGTTCCTGCGTTGTTTTTAAAATGGATTCCGCCGTCAAAAGCAAGGTATGCTGCTCATCCCAACTATTTTGTTTCGCTGCCAACTGTTCGCTTAATTCTTCAAATTGTTTTTCATAGTCAGCGGCAGCTTGTTGTTTTTTAACTAACTCTGTTTGTAACGCCTGCAATTTGGTATTTAACAGGCCCATCTCTTCTTTTTGGGCCATAACGGAGGCTTTACGCCGTTTGGTCACACCACCGGCTAAAGAGCCGCCCGGTTGGAATTGTTCGCCTCCCAGCGTCACTAAGCGAAGCTGTTGCTTATATTTTTTCTGTAGTGCAATAGCCTGCTCCATAGTTTCCACTACGAGGGTGCGCCCCAATAAGTAGGTGAAAACACCACGATACGTTTCATCAAACGTAATACAATCTACGGCACGCCCCAACACGCCTAATTCATTGAGAGCCGGTGTATTAATGGCCTGACCGTGCACCGTTTCTAACGGTAAAAAGGTAACACGACCGCCTTGAGTCCGTTTTAAATAAGCAATACAATCAGCAGCAGCTCGCGATGTACGCGATACTACATGATTAATACTGCCGCCTAAGGCGATATCGAGAGCCGTAGCAAATTCCGGCTTTACCGTAAACAAATCACCAATAGCCCCCAGTAAGTCCTGCTGCCACGGCTCCTTCGCAGCCAGGGCGTTACGCGTACCGTCCGCATAACCTTCATGCTGTTCAGCCCACTGCGCCAAGAGTTGTAAACGTCCTTCCATGCGCTGTTCTTCACGGCGTCCGGTTTGAACGTCTCGTTCCAACTGTTGACGAAGTTTTCGTAATTCCCCTAATTTTTGTTGTTCTTGGTCCCGTTCGGCGCGATTAGCTTCCTGCTGCTTTTGCAAAGTCTGCTGCTTCACTAAAGCTTCCGCTTCTTCGGCTACCACCGTTTGTAATTCTTCCGTCAAAGTGGTTACCATTTCGCCTGTTTTAGTAAGTTCGCCGTTTAAAGTTTGTAATTCTACGCGGAATTTTTCCACTTGACCGACTAACTGTAATTGTTCATCATGGCGTGCGGCCACTGCTTTTTGCGCCGTTTGGAACTCGCCTTGAATGCGCTGCAATTCTTGACGAGCCGCTTCATAAGCCTGCTCAGCCGTCTGCAACGCCGCTTCTTTGGCCGTCAATTCACCGGCACCGTCGTCCAACAGTTTCTGATGGACCAACACTTTTTGCTTGTCACCGGCGATAGTCGCATCTATTTCATGAATACGATCACGCAATTCCTGCAGTTCTTTATCCGCATTGCGCAATTGCTCAGCCAGCACATTTTTCTCCCCTTCGAGCCGAGCCTCTTCTTTTTGAGCTTTCGCATATAATTCTTCTTGTTGCCGCAAAGCTTGCTGATGTTCCTCGGATTTTAACTTTAACTGCTGTTCCCGTGCACCTAAACCGGCCAGTTCCGTATTGATTTCGATTTCTTCCTGCTGTAACGCAATCTTTTCATTTTCCTGCTTCGTGAATAAACGATCTGCCACTTTATAATCGTGAAAAGCCAACGCTCCATCATAAAGGCGTTTCTTTTGACTTAATTCGGCATGAGCCTGTGTCTTGGCCGCCTTCTCACGGAGCGGTTCCATTTGCTCTTCCAAATTCGCCATCAAATCGGCCACCCGTTCCATGTTGCGGTCCGTCTGCCCCATGCGGCGCAATGACTCATCTTTATTCATTTTAAAACGGGAAATACCGGCCACTTCTTCAAAAATAAGGCGACGGTCTTCCGGTTTGCTGTTTAAAATAGCATCTACCCGATTCTGCCCGATAATGGCCATAGAATCGCGCCCTAAGCCAGTATCAGCCAGTAACGCCTGAATATCCTTCAAACGACAAGCTTTTTTATTGATAAAAAACTCACTTTCACCGCTACGGTAAATACGACGCGTCAAGGCAACTTCCGCTAAATCGGGATGTAAACGCTTGTCGCTGTTATCGAACACCAAGGTTACTTCCGCGGTGCTCATGGGACGACGTTTTTCCGTACCGGCAAAAATTATATCTTCCGCTTTTTGACCACGTAAATGGCGCACATTGGATTCGCCCAGCACCCAACGCATAGCATCGGTAATATTACTTTTACCGCTCCCGTTAGGACCTACGATAGCCGTCATGCCGGGGGAAAATTTTACAATTGTTTTGTCCGCAAAGGATTTAAATCCTTTTAACTCTAATCGTAAGAGTTGCATGCAAACCACCTTTCCGTGTGTCTTAAGTCACTTTTAATATATCTAATAACGTACCTTTTATTATATCACATTATACCTAAAATTATCGATAAAAAGTAGAACATTGTCCGAAAATTTGTTTGTTTTTATTTCGAACATAGCTTTCGCTTTTTTAGAGCCCTGTTCATACCATTGCCAAGTGCAATCTGCATAGCATTCTGCCAAATATTTCATATTCCGTTGCTTTTCGCCGCGCACTTTTGATGTAAGTTGACGCGGATACAGGACTGTCACCGAATGCATTGGTAGGCCCGCCGCGCTATGGGCCTGTAAGATTTTTAAAAATCGCTGTAACCATTGATAATTCGTCACCAGTTCCCCCATGGCCGGTTCGTAAGGACCACCTACTAAACCGATACCGGCATCCAATTCCGGCGTACTCTGCAGCCCCGTGCGAATCACCGTAATATGACGCTCTTCAAAATACTCTTTTAAAAAGGCACTATACGTTACCGCTTCCGCCACCGTTAGCGGCGTGTAGCGACCGGCTCTCACATCATCAGCCAGCTCCGTATCTTCAATGACGAGAACCGGATAAATGCGCACAAAATCAGGCATCAACTCAGCCACGGCTACCGCCGTATTCACTAACGTATGCCAGTTTTCACCGGGTAACCCCGGTAATAGCTGAATACCAACGGTAAAACCATGTTCTTGCAAGCGCTGAACGGCTCCCACAACCTCTGCCGACGAATGACCTCGTTTAGCTCTCGTTAAAATAGTGTCGTCCATGGACTGCACACCAATCTCAACGGTGGCCACACCATAGGCTTTTAATAGCGCTATCTCCGTCTCACCGAGCGCATCAGGCCGGGTAGAACAGCGTATGGCATCAATCTCCCCGTTTTGCAAGGCCTCATAGGCCGGTTCCAACAAAGAGCGTTGTAAGTCTTCCGGCAATGCGGAAAAACTACCGCCATAGAAGGCCACTTCCCAATATTTTTCATGCCGCTCGTTGCCGATATATTCGTCTATGGTAGCTTTCACATCAACCTGTGAAGCTCTTGCTCCTCCGGCGGCAATGCGATGCTGATTACAAAATACACATTGCTGCGGACAGCCTGCATGGGGTATGTAAAAAGGAATCAAACCGTGAGGCTTATCTTTAGCTATGCTGTTATTTTTGTGTTGGTTCATTTTTACCTACCTCATTTTTGTTAAAAATTTCTACCACTATACATTATATCAGAATATGAAAAAGGAGCGGATTAGCCGCTCCTCTATTTACCATATACCTGAATTAATCCTGCGTCAATCGACAAGCATTTTTGCCGATTAAGTAATCAAGTGTAACTTGAGCCGCATTTTGTTCAGCTTCTTTTTTACTTTTACCGGTACCGGAACCATAGGCCTTGCCTTCAATCCGCACTTCCATGCAGAAAATCTTATCATGGTCGGGTCCCGATTCACTGAGCAAGGTATAGACGATTTGTTTCTCGCCTTCCTGCTGCACATATTCTTGCAACATGGTCTTATAATCCTTGCCGAGCTTACCGTCTTTCGCTTTTTCCAAATATCCTTGCAAATGACTCAATACGAACTGTGCCGTTACTTCATAGGAAGTATTTACATATAAAGCACCGATAACGGCTTCAAAGGTGTCCGCCAAAATTGACGCCCGTTCCCGGCCGCCCGAAGTCGCTTCGCCTCGCCCAAGCAATAAATAATTACCAAAATGTAATTTGGAACTACAAGTAGCCAACGAGGTTTCGCAAACAGTAGCTGCCTTTATTTTTGTCAGTTCACCCTCAGTCATTTGAGGATATGTTTTAAACAGATACTCGCCGATGATTAAGTCTAAAACGGCATCGCCCAGAAATTCCAGACGTTCGTTGTGCTTAACGCGAGCTGCTCTATTTTCATTTGCATAAGACGTATGCGTAAACGCTCTGTCGAGCAAATTTATATCTGTCAAAGGGATACGCAAACGCGCCACAAGCTCTCGAAGCGCTGCTTCGCGAGCTTGGTGCGAGATTGTCTTATGAGTCTTACGGCCCTTCAATTAGTCCTCGTAACGACGAACGAGTAATGTTGCATTATGACCGCCAAAACCGAAGGAATTGGATAATGCGCAATTTACTTTCAATTCACGAGCCCCTTCTTTAACATAATCCAAATCGAGTTCAGGATCCGGATTTGTCAAATTGATGGTTGGGTGAATTTTACCGGTTTCAATCGCCATAGCCATAACGATGGCTTCAATAGCACCGGCTGCGCCCAATAAATGGCCTGTCATGGATTTAGTCGAGTTAACTGCTAAGGATTTAGCATGGTCACCGAACAATTCCTTAATAGCCATAGTTTCGTTTTTGTCATTAAGACCTGTGGAAGTACCATGAGCATTGATGTAGTTAATTTCACTAGGATCGATGCCTGCATCTTTAATGGCCAATTCCATACATTTACGAGCTTGTAAACCGCCCGGAGCCGGAGCTGTAATGTGGTAAGCATCACCATTGCTGCCGTAACCGATTACTTCAGCGTAGATATGAGCACCACGCGCTTTAGCATGTTCTAATTCTTCAAGCACAACGATACCGGCGCCTTCACCCATAACGAAACCATCACGATCGGCATCAAATGGACGGGATGCTTTTTCAGGTTCATCATTGCGGGTAGACATAGCTTTCATAGCTGCGAAACCGGCCACTGCTGCTGGAGATACAGCTGCTTCAGTACCGCCGGCAAACATAATGTCTGCGTCACCGCGAGCTACGATGCGGAATGCATCACCAATGGAATTTGTACCGGATGCACAAGCTGTAATATCCGTAATAGCCGGACCACGAAGACCGAGTTCGATGGACACACGGCCGGATACCATGTTAGCAATCATCATAGGTACTGCAAAAGGACTTACACGATTAGGTCCTTTCTGGAATAATGTAACATAAACATCGTGGATGGAGTCAATCCCACCGATACCGGTACCAACTACAGTACCGCAACGGTCGCGATCTTCTTTATCCAAATCGAGATCAGAATCGCGTAAAGCAAGAACTGCTGCGGCGATTGCAAATTGAGAGGAGCGGTCCATACGACGGGACTCTTTCTTCTCTACACCATACTGCGTAATATCAAAATCCTTAACTTCACCGGCAATGCGGGTAGCATATTCAGAAGCATCAAAATGAGTAATCGGGCCAATCCCGGATTTACCCGCCAATAAAGCTTCATAAAAAGCATCTTTACCGATACCTACAGGCGTTACAGCCCCTAAACCGGTAATAACAACACGTTTTTCCAATTATTTCACCTCACATGTAAACTATGCATTGAAATACATTAATCAATCTGAGATACTTCCGCTAACAAGCGACGGAAAATCTCCTTAACCGGCAAAATCTCATCTACTTTGCGCATATTATTGCCGGAGAATACCAAACCGGTTTCCACATCACCTTGCTGCGCCCGTTCTAAGGCTTTAATCAAGCAAAATTTGTGAGAACAATGCTTTAAGCAACGGTCACATTCAGTTGGTGGCGGTACAGTACCGTCCAATACAGAAGCAGCGAATTTGTTACGAATCGCCTGCCCCGGCAATCCTACCGGACTCTCTATCAATACAACATCTTCAGGCGCTTTAGCACGTAAGTACATTTTTTTAAGCTCATCCGATGCATTGCATTCTTCACTAGCTGCAAAACGACTACCCATTTGTACGCCGTTTGCTCCTAATTTCATCATTTCGACAATGTCTTTCCCGTCGAGAACGCCACCTGCTCCTATTACCGGGATATTTTTAACGGCCTTCAACACCTCCGGTACAATCTCACGCGATGAGCGATTTGTACCTAAATGACCGCCGGCTTCACTGCCTTCAACGATGACAGCGGCCGCACCCAAGCCTTCGGAAATACGAGCCAATTTCCCGGAGGACACAATCGGAACAATGGGAGTACCCGATTCTTTCCCCATACCAAACATATCACGAGAAAAACCTGCACCGGCTACAACGAGGTCAATACCTTCTTCAATAGCCGTTCGCACTAGGCCAGCAAACTCGGAAGCTGCTACCATTGCATTTATACCAATAATACCCGTAGGTGATAATTTTCGAGCTAATTTAATTTCATAACGTAATTCATCAAATGGCATACCGGAGGCCGCAATTAGACCGATGCCACCTTCATTAGCTACAGCTGCTGCAAGACGAGCCGTAGACAATCTGATTGCCATGCCGCCTTGAATGATTGGCACCTTTGCCACCAGATTTCCGATGCGAAGTTCAGGGAGCTTCACTATAAATTCCTCCTGTTACGTATACCGACTAGGAGGCGTTGCCGCCTCCTACCGGTGCACAAGTAAGTCTTACGCTTCTTTGATAGAATCGATGTATTCTACCGTATCTTTCACTGTTTTAATTTTTTCAGCTACATCATCAGGAATTTCAACATTGAATTCTTCTTCGAAAGCCATGATCAATTCAACGATGTCTAAGGAGTCAGCTCCTAAGTCGTCAATGAATGTAGAATCAATCTTAACTTCAGCTTCGTCAACGTCTAACTGTTCCACAACGATCGCTTTAACTTTATCAAACGTGGTCATTGTGATTTCACCTCCTTTCATTGTTTGCTCTCTATATATTAGCTACATTACCATGCCGCCGTCAACATTAATGACTTGACCCGTAATATAACTCGACATATCGCTGGCTAGGAAAGCAGCTACAGCCGCTACTTCATCCGGCTCTGCCATACGGCCCAACGGAATCGTGTGAACCATGGCGTCTTTCACTTTATCAGGTAAAACATCCGTCATGTCGGTGTGAATAAAACCCGGTGCAATCGCATTCACGGTAATACCGCGAGATGCCAATTCTTTAGCACAAGTTTTAGTAAAACCGATTACGCCGGCTTTAGAGGCACTGTAGTTGGCCTGGCCTGCATTACCGGTCACACCTACAACCGATGTCATATTAACAATTTTACCGCTGCGCTGTTTCATCATAATTTTGGAAACCGCTTTGGTCATCAGATAAACACCTTTCAAGTTGATGTTGATAACATCATCCCAATCGCTGTCTTTCATACGCATGAGCAAACCGTCGCGGGTAATGCCGGCGTTATTTACTAAAATATCGATACGACCGAAAGTTGTGTGCGCTTCGTCAACCATAGCCGCTACTTCTTCGGCATTGCCTACATTGGCTTTAATTTTGATAGCCTTGCGGCCCATAGCCAAAATAGCATCTACAGTTTCTTGCGCAGCCCCTTCGCTGCCGCTGTAATTCACCACTACGTCGGCACCCTGTTTAGCCATTAACAAAGCAATGGCACGGCCAATACCGCGAGAGGCACCGGTAACTAAAGCAACTTTATCTGTTAACTGCATTTTATCGAACCCCTTCTAAAAATTCAATAGTTTTCCCTAAGGAATCTACATCTTCTACATTAGCCAATTGCATTTCTTTGTTAATTTTTTTAGTAAAGCCGGTCAAAACTTTGCCCGGACCTACTTCTACGAAGTTGCCTACGCCATAATTAATCATGGTAGCTACGCAATCTTCCCAAAGAACAGGATGAGCCGCCTGGATAACGAGGGATTCTTTAATAGCGTTCGCATCGGTCAAAATTTCACCGGTTACGTTAACTACTACAGGAATCTTGGCGTCGTTAACGGTTACTTTGTCCAATTCGTCTTTCAAACGGGCCGCAGCCGGTTCCATCAAACGACTGTGAAACGGAGCACTTACCGGTAACATAACGGCACGTTTCGCACCGGCTGCTTTCATTTCTTCAGCAGCTTTTTCTACGGCAGCCGTAGCACCGGCAATTACGATTTGACCCGGGCAGTTGAAGTTTACTGCCTGAACGGAACCGACTTCTTTGTCGATTTTTTCACAAATCGCCACTACTTCTTCACGAGGCAAAGCCAAGATAGCCGCCATGGCACCTTCGCCCAATGGAACAGCATCCTGCATGAACTCACCGCGTTTATGAACGAGGTAAACAGCATCTTTAAAATCAAGTACGCCGGCTGCCACTAAAGCGCTGTATTCGCCCAAGCTGTGACCACCTACGATATCAGGAGTAAAGCCCTTTTCTTTCAATACTTCATAACAAGCAACGCTGGCTGTCAAAATAGCCGGCTGTGTGTTAGCCGTTTTAACCAATTCTGTATCAGGACCTTCAAAGCAAAGCTTCGTAATGGAGTAACCCAATGCTTCATCAGCTTCAGCAAAACGCTGTTTTACAATGTCATAGGCATTATATAAATCTTGAAGCATACCTACTTTTTGAGAACCTTGGCCAGGAAATACAAATGCTGTTTTCACTAGTAACGCCTCCTGTATTATTTAATGATCTTTTGTAAGCCGCCGATTACGGTTTCGGTTTCGGCCATAATATCGCGAATGATTTGAGCACAAGGTTTTACATCCTGTAACATACCGGAAATCTGCCCAATCATAACGGAACCGTTTTTAACATCCCCTTCAATAGCCGCTTTACGAAGTGCACCGGCACCCAAAGCTTCTAATTCTTCTTTAGGAGCACCGCTGAATTCCAATTCCTGGTACTGATGGGATAATAAGTTTTCTAAAATACGAACCGGATGACCTGTCGTAAGACCTGTCATAACGGTGGAACGGTCTTTCGCTTTTAATACGGCTTCTTTGTAGTTAGCGTGAGCAATACATTCTTCGGATAATACGAAGCGTGTGCCCATCTGTACCGCACTGGCGCCTAAAGCGAAGGCCGCAGCCGCACCGCGACCGTCAGCAATACCACCGGCAGCGATAACCGGTACATTTACAGCATCGGCAATCTGAGGAATTAAACACATAGTTGTGATTTCCCCAACGTGACCGCCCGATTCGGTACCTTCCGCAACAACCGCATCAATACCGCCGCGCAATAAGCGTTTTGCAAGCAATACGGAAGCAACTACCGGAATAACTTTAGTACCGATTTCTTTTAATGCAGGCACGTATGTACTCGGATTACCCGCACCGGTTGTAATTACCGGAACGCGTTCTTCCAAGACAACTTGCATAACTTCTTTAACAAACGGCGACATCAACATGATGTTACAGCCGAAAGGTTTATTGGTACGTTCTTTTAATTTATGAATTTCATTACGGAATACGTCCGGTGGCATATGTCCGGCACCGATAATACCGAGACCGCCCCCTTCGGACACAGCCGCAGCAAGTTCAGCGGTACCAAGCCAAGCCATACCACCTTGGAATATAGGATACTCAATCCCTAACAAATCGCAAATATCAGTCTTAATCATGATGGTTGTCCTCCTTAGTACCATTTCATTACCAAGCCGGCCCAAGTTAATCCGGCTCCGAAGCCGGCAAAGGCGACTGTATGATCTCGTTCAACAAAGCCGGATCTCACTGCTTCATCTAAAGCAATAGCTACCGAAGCGGCCGATGTATTGCCGTATTTCGGCAAATTAACAAACACTTTCTCTGCCGGCATTTTCAACCGGTGTGCTGCGGAATCGATAATCCGTGTATTGGCTTGATGAGGAATGAAACGATCTAAATCTTCTAACTGTAAACCGGCTTTTTCTAACGCATTAAGCACGGTGCGTCCCATGATTTTAACCGCGAATTTATAAACTTCGGCGCCATCCATGTGAACATAGGTCAAGCCTTCTTCGATACGTTTATCATTAGGCACCATCGCTGTACCGCTGGATGGAATGCAAATTGCCATACCGCTGGCACCGTTGGCACCCATATCCATACCCAACATACCATAACCTTCAGGTACAGATGACACTACTGCTGCGCCGGCGCCATCGCCGAACAGGATGCAAGTACTGCGGTCCTTCCAATTAAGTACGCGGGACATAACTTCTACACCGATTACAAGCACATTTTTGAAGAAGTTATTATTCACATAACTGCCTGCCGTAATCAATCCATATACAAAGCCGGAGCAAGCAGCGCCTAAATCAAAAGCGGCCGCATTGGTAGCTCCTAAATTAGCTTGTACTAAACAAGCCGTGGAAGGAACCGACATATCACCGGTTAAAGTTGCTAAAATGATACAATCAATATCTTCCGCCTTCAAGCCGGCTGCGTCCAAGGCACGTTTAGCCGCTTCCGTTGCCATATCGGAAGCATTCATACCTTCCGGAGCAACGCGGCGCTCTTCAATGCCGGTGCGTTCACGAATCCATTGGTCATTCGTGTCTACGATTTTTTCCAAATCAGCGTTGGTTACGATATTATCCGGTACAAAACTTCCGGTACCGATGATACCTACCGGTTTAGTCCACATCGTCATATTTAATAGCTCCTTCTTCTTCTATACTGTGTTGAATGTTTTCAATAATCTTACGATCAACTATATCGCCGGCAATTTTAATAGCTGTCAAAATTTCTTTAGCCTTGGAACTACCATGCGAAATCATGAATACGCCGTTTACGCCCAATAATGGTGCGCCGCCGTTTTCCGTATGGTCAAGGCGTTTACGAATCTTCTTGAACACCGGATAAATCAGGAATGCCCCCAGTTTGGCTAATATACCGCCATCCTTGATGCCTTCCTTAACAAGTTGCGTCATGACCCCTACAAGGCCTTCCGCCAACTTAAGAACTACATTGCCCGTAAAACCGTCACATACAACAACATCGACCGTGCCTTTAGGAATGTCACGACCTTCCACATTACCTTTAAAGTTAATGGTTTTAAGTTGTTCCAACAACGGATAGCTGCTTAAACACAATTCATTACCCTTAGTAGATTCTTCGCCGATATTCAACAAACCGACGGTAGGGTTTTCATGGCCAAACATAAGTCGTGCATATTCGGAGCCCATAATAGCCCCCTGCACCATATGTTTTGGCTTGCAATTCGCGTTAGCACCCGAATCAAGCATAACGGTAACACCCTGTGGTGTAGGAATCGGCGTGGCAATCATAGGTCTGTCAATCCCCTTGATACGTCCTAAGCCGAACAAAGCTGCCGCTACGGCTGCCCCGGTACTGCCCGGCGCAATGACCGCATCGCATACTTTTTGTTTAACTAAACGCGTAGCGACAATGACCGATGCGTCTTTCTTCTTGCGCACAGCTGTGCCGGGATGTTCATTCATTTCAATTACTTCACTGGCATGGTGAATAATGAGTTGCGGATTTTTTTCCTGCCCGAATTCTTTTAATACTTCATAAATTCGTGCTTCGTCACCCACCAAAACTACTTCAATATTAGGGAAGGCTTTAACCGCATCAATTGCACCACGCACAATTTCAAACGGTGCAAAATCACCACCCATAGCATCTAATGCAATTTTCATATTTTACACCCTATTCTGAATGGGCTCCATTATGAATTTCGCCCGAAAGACTTCCTTAACTTTATCTTTGATTGTGACCCAAATAAAATACTTCTCGCCTCGTTGTCGCATGACCGAGGCTTTGGCCACCAAATTACAATCTGCTTTAACAGGATTCTTATACTTTATATTGCCGACACCGGCTAATGAAGCGGGGATACCCAGCACAGCCTTGGCCAATGAATCAGCCTGCGCATATAAATACTGAGGCTCCACATAGCCGCTGGAATCGGTCATGTCATCCGTCGTCCGCAATATACTCAGACCTTGTTCACCGGCGGTGAGATCTATAAGCTCACCAACCACTTCAATATGGCTGTGATTATTGCCACTTGGCGTCAGTCCGTCTACTCTGGATTTAATGCGCTCCCGCAATTCAGGAATGCCTAACTCCAATCGATCCAAACGAATCGTCGGCACACTGACATTAAAATAGATGGCCAACTCTTCGTCAGTAACGAAGGGCGTATTATTCAGTTTTTGTTGCAATAACTGTTGTCGCTCTTGTTTTTTTATCCGACTCATGGTACCACCTTTTATGACCAAGTAATAATACTTCGTTACAATTATATGTCACAATGGCCATTTATGCAAGTAAAATTTATGAACCCTAAAAATTCAACAAAAATACGGCGATTATGTAGCCTCAGCTACTGAAAACTATTTTCAACTTCATTATAATAAAAACATGATCATAACTCAACCGTTGGGACCATATATTACAACAAAGTATCCCTATATATATTTTAACTATTAATTGCAGTAATACGCAACCGAAAAAAGGAGAAGAACTATGACATCTATGAAAACAGCCTTAGGCTTAAACAACAACCAACGCCTCGAAAAAATGATTGAAATCAAAGACAGCTATTTAAGCGGTCAGTTAAGTTTAAAAGAAGCCCGCGCTCTGTTAAAAGATCACATCGGCACTTGCACACCGGATGAATTTGCTTACGGCGAGCAACAATTAAAAGGTTCTTACACGGACGAAGAAATCACCCACCGCATGGATGAACTTCTCGAATTATTCGACGGCATCCTCATCCGTGCCGAAAACACCTATCCTGAAAACCATCCGCTCTGGGTATATATGCAAGAAATCCAAGCAGGCCTCGCTGTTATGGATGAAGTAGACGCTTTATTAAAGGCACCTCATTTTATTAAAAATCCTTGGCTTGGTATTTATGACAAATTGTCACAATGGTCCCGCCATCTGTCCCGCAAACAAAATCAGCTCTACCCGGCTCTCGAAAAATACGGCTTCGACCGTCCTACCAAAATCATGTGGACCTTCGACGACAAAGTGCGTGATTTAATCAGCGAAAGCCGTCGCCTCTTACAAGCCGATGACAACGCAAAATTCTTGGAACTACAACCTAAAATGGTCGATGCCTTCCGTGACTTGGCTGATAAAGAACAGGAAGTCCTCTTACCGACAGCGTATAAATTGGTGAAGGATAACGAATTCAGCCATATGAGCCGCGGCGACCACGAAATCGGTTTTGCCCTCATTACACCACCGCCATTCTACGGCAATGCAACCGGCAGTACAGGCAGCTCTAACGGTACCGCTACGGATTTAACCTCCCCGTCCGGTGAGCAGAACTTCATGTCGGAACTCGCCGCTTTACTCGGCAAATACAATGTAGCCACCACCCCATCCCCTGAAACGGAACTGGATGTGGCGACCGGTAAATTATCCTTAGAACGCATTAACCTGCTCTTCAAACACATGCCCGTTGACCTCTCCTATGTGGACGAAAACGAACTGGTTAAATTCTACAGCGACACCAAACACCGTATCTTCCCGCGCAGCGCCAATGTCATCAGCCGTGAAGTGCGCAACTGTCATCCGGCTAAAAGTGTTCATTTAGTAGAAGAAATTATTGAAAAATTCCGCTCCGGCGAACAGGACAAAGCGGAATTCTGGATTAACAAACCGGAAGCCTTCATCTACATCCTCTACACGGCCGTGCGCGACGAACAAGGCAACTTCAAAGGCGTCCTCGAAATGATGCAGGACTGCACCCGTATTCGCAGCCTCGAAGGTTCCCGTACCTTATTGACTTGGGATGATGAAGTTCATGGGAATAAAGAAGGCGCTGCAACATCAACCGATACCACCGGCAATACTGAATCCGGCGCAGCCTCAAATGTTACCACAGTCCATAAGGAACCAACTGATTTAAGGACCGACAGTGTTACCGTAAAAGGAATTACCATCTCCGGCGATACACGCCTTTTCGACCTCTTCGATCAGGTTCCGGGACTTCGCCAGCACATGCCGGAAATTAATAGCAATTTTGCCATGCTCAACACGGCTTTTGGCAAAATTATGGCTAAAAAAGCGACTATCGCCAAAGCTGCCGATCGTTCCGGTATGAATCAACGTGACTTAATCAATGCTATTGTTCAATTTATTGAAAAAAAGGCTTAAAATAGTATTAGATTAAAATTCTATTAAAAAATAAGGAGATTGCAACCGCTATGGATTGTAATCTCCTTTTTTTATTTTTGGGTTATAGGCCTATTTTTTCCGGGCAGCCGCTTATACGCCCCACGCAACCAGGTCAAATGATCCTTTTCACGACAAATAGCCCGTTCCAAAATTAAAGCGTGTCCAAAATGTTGATACTCTGAATCTTCGTGAGCAAACAGCACTTGCCAACGGCCCTCTAAATAATCGAGTTTTTCCTCATGCCGCGCTATTTCCTCCTTAAATAGAGTCGACAATAACGGCTGATCCGCCGAATCCATAAAATACACTTTCATGGCAAATTCGTCGCGCGTAGGCGGCAGTGCATTCAATGACTCCCCTAACCATTCATCAAATACAGCTTTACCCGAGTCGGTAATGCTGTATTTTTTCTTAGTCAACTTACTCCCTACAATTTCCTCTTGGCCGCTTATAAGACCATCCTGCTCCATGCGATTAAGCTCCGGATAAATTTGGCTGTGATTGGAGTACCAAAAATCACCGATTTCACCTTCAAATGCTTTTTTTATATCATAGCCCGCCATGGCTTCTTTAGATAATAAGCCTAAAATTACATAGCGCAATGTATTCTTTTGAGCCATAACTACTCACCTCTTTCAAACTTTCTTTTAGGACCATTACCTAAGGATCACAATAAATTCTTGACTTTTTATAGTATTAAGTATAACATACTAAGTGTAAATAAACATGTATTTATTTACATGTTATTATTTTAATGTTTAAATACCCCACTACTCACTAAATAATAATTAAAAATAGGAGGATCTTACTATGGAATTCAAAGAATTGGACGATTTTTTAGGTACTCATTTTATTTACACCTATGATAACGGCTGGGAGTACGAATGGTATGCCAAAAATGACCACACTGTAGATTATCGTATTCACGGCGGTATGGTAGCCGGTCGCTGGGTAACCGACCAAGCAGCTAATATTGTTAAATTGACGGACGGCGTTTTTAAAATCACCTGGACCGAACCTACCGGCACCGATGTGGCTCTCGATTTTATGCCGAATGAAAAGAAAATGCACGGAACCATCTTCTTCCCTAAATGGGTAGAAGATCATCCGGAAATCACCGTTTGCTATCAGAATGAACACTTAGATTTAATGCACGAATCCCGTGAAAAATACGCTACCTATCCTAAATTATTAGTCCCTGAATTTGCTACCATTACCTACATAGGCAAAGCGGGTCAAAATAATGAAGACGTTATTGCCGAAGCCCCTTATGAAGGTATGACCGACGATATTCGCGAAGGTCGTTATTTCGACAAAGATTATAAACGTATAAAAAAATAAATGAGTAACTTTATTCAAAATACAGTCAAGCCAAAATTAATTTAACACAAATCTAACCAAGATTTTAACTGTCATTTACATTAAATACTATTTAATTCTCTATAAAGGTGATACTATGAAATTACATATAAAGGCCTTCCTCGCTGTTTCATTACTGACAACGAGCATTTTATTGACCCCATTAGGGCAAGATAAGGCTGCTAATAATATTGTGACAAACACGGGACCTGCTATGACTACCAATAATGAAATAAACAATGAATTTATTGCCCCTACCTACCAAGATGTATTGGTAGCCAACGTGCCTATCTTCGACAATAAAACAAAAGACTTGCGGCTAAACATTTACAAACCACAAAACGTGACCGAGCCGACTCCGGTATTGGTATACATTCACGGTGGCGGTTGGTCTATGGGGACCTATGCCGATCCCGGAACGGCCCCTAATAATGACGCAACGGCCAATACAGCAGCACAGCCTAATTTCATACAAGTATTAGGCCCACGGCCGGCGAACAATGGGAATACCAATGCTCAAAACGACCTCATGAGCTCCGACAATCGTTCTTCCTTAGAAATTTTTAAAGCAGTAGTTCGTCACGGTATTACTCTCGTGTCCATCGACTATCGCTTGAATAGCGAAGCCTACTACCCGGCACAAATTTATGACGTAAAGGGGGCCATTCGCTTCATCCGGGCTCATGCCGACGAATATGGCATTGACCCTAATCGTATCGCCGTCAGCGGTACTTCCGCGGGCGCACACTTAGCCGCCTTATTGGGTACCACCAATAACAACCCTAATTACGAAGGAACGGTGGGTGGCAATACGCAATATTCCAGTGCCGTGTCAGCCGTTATCGACTACTACGGACCCACCGATTTATTGACAATGGCACCGGAAATGAGCACGGCCTTACAGTCACCGGAAGATGCGGCGGAAATACACGACTCACCGCGCGCCATGGAATCCGTACTACTCGGTTTTAACAAAGCCGATCAAGGCGTAGCCGTTTTGCGTCAGCTCTATCAAGCCAATGACCGACAATCTCCGTACTGGCCATATGTTGAATTGGCTATTCAAGGCAGTCCGGTCCACCAGGTAACACCGCAAACACCGCCTATGTTCATTGCTCACGGCGGCCGGGATACACTTGTACCGATTGCCCAAAGTCATCGCTTGCGTGACGCACTCACTGCCAACGGCGTGGAAAATCTCTTCATTTCCAACTCTGAAGCACCTCATGGTAACCAAGGTCAACTAGTCAACGAAACCATGATACAATGGATTGTAGACAAATTAAATGCTCAACCAACGACTCAGTCAAACAGTACAAGTAAAAAATAATGTGTTAAATGCAACAACTCCTTCTATAGGCTGTGCTATACTAAATGATAGACAGTCATAAAAGGAGTTGTTTTATTATGCCAACTAAAAAAATTAATCAAACCTTAAATAAAAATACGGCTGCTGACACTGAAACAACCGGCACCGCTCCGATTGTGGAAAGCATGCCTTTCCCGCCTTTATTACCGGCCAACGCCACGGTCATGATGATGGGCACCTTCCCACCGGCCGCCGACAAACGAGCCATGCAGTTCCACTATCCTAATTTTCAAAACGATATGTGGCGCGTATACGGTATGATTTTCTTCAACAATCCGGATCATTTCCGTAAGGGTGAAGAAAAGGCCTTTGACGCCGATAAAATTAAAGCTTTCTTGACTGAAACCGGTATCGCTTCCTGCCCAACCGTATGGCAAGCCATTCGCGAACACGGCAACGCATCGGATGCATTCTTAAAAGTGGTCAAACCGGTACCTATCGAAGACGTGTTGGCCAAATTGCCTAACTGTCAGCACATAGGCACCACCGGTGGTAAAGCAACGGAAGTTTTGCTCAGTTTATTGCCTGAAAAAGTAAAACTTCCTAAAACCGGTGAAACCATAACCGTTACCTTCGGAAATCGCACCGTAACCTTAACACGCTTGCCTTCTACGTCACGTGCTTATCCGTTAAGCCTTGCTAAAAAAGCAGCGGCCTATGAAGGATTCTTCCGACAAATAGGAGTATTAAAATAATTAGTATTAATCGCTTGTGACGAATCCCATAGCAATATATAACACTTTGACTGAATAATAGCAGCAAAATTCAACTATATCTCAGCAACAAAATTTAACTACATCTTAGCAACAAAATTTAACTGCATCTTAGCAATAAAATTCAACTACATCTTAGCAATAAAAAGAGCGGCCTTACGCCGCTCTTTTTGTTTTATCAGTTTTATTTTTCCGACTCTATATAATTAGCCGATTATCGTAACAACGAACCACCCACAACCATTTGTTGCGCTTCATTAGTTCCTTCGTAAATCTGCGTAACCTTAGCATTGCGCATTAAACGGGCCACCGGATAATCTTCACAATAGCCATAACCGCCGAAAAGCTGCACCGCTTTAGCCGTTACTTCTACCGCAATATCGGAGCAGAATTTTTTAGCCATGGACGCGGAAATTGTATACGGTCTGCCTTCCGCTTTATCTTCAGCCGCATTATGAAGTATCAAGTTAGCTGCTTCCACCTTAATAGCCATGTCGGCCAATTGGAACTGCGTATTCTGGAACTTACTGAGAGGCTTACCGAACTGTACACGTTCCTTCGTATAGGCAATGGCATGATGTAAGGCAGCTTCCGCAAGACCGGTAGCCTGGGCCGCTACCCCGATACGACTGCTATCAAGGGCGTACATGGCGATTCTGTAGCCTTCCCCTTCATGGCCCAATAAATTAGCAGCCGGCACTTTTACATCTTTAAAAGTAAGTCCGGAACAAGTGGAGGTATGAAGCCCCATCATAGGATCCCGTTTTTCAACCGTAAAACCTTCCATCTCAGGCGTTACGATAAAGGCGGAAATCCCTTTCGCACCGGCTTCCGGATCTGTTTTGGCAAACACGATGTACATACCGGCTTCACCGGAATTGGTAATATATGTTTTTTCACCGTTTAAAACATAAGCATCGCCGTCTTTGACTGCCATTGTCTGAACGCCGGAAGCATCGGTGCCCGCTTCTTTTTCAGTCAAAGCAAAAGCGCCCAAAATTTCACCGGCTACTAAAGGTTTTAAAAACTTTTCTTTTTGTTCATCGGTGCCGTAGCGAGCCAACGGTTCACAGCATAAACCCATGCAAACGGACAAGGTAATAGCGAGGCCATCATCAAATTTAGCAAGCTCCTTAAGAGCCACTATGTAGCTGACATAATCTTCGCCTAAGCCGCCGTATTCTTTAGGCCACGCGATTTGCGGCAAACCTAAAGCCATTACCTTGTCGACCAATCGGCGGTCAAAAACTTGCGCTTTATCACGTTCGATTACGGTAGGTTCCACAAACTCACGACAAAATGCATTTACTTTTTCCTGCCAAGCTTTTTGTGTTGCTGTTAAGGGACGCATAATAACCTCCTTGAGCGATACTGACACCAATAGCTACATTCACAATGCATCGATATTGGAATTTTCGCTCGCTCTGACATCTAAACCTATACCTTTATATATGCAGCGAACTAAATCAAACTCTTTACTGCTACTATAGCACAATTCCCCTATAGCGTCCATAAATCCGGACATGGCAAAAGCGCGGTCATCCATAGGATAACCGCGCTTTGATAACGAGCTATTCACTAGCTCAGCAGGTCTTATTCAGCGATCTTATTAACAACCTGAGTTCCTTTATAATGACCGCATGTAGGGCAAACCCGATGAGGCATCATAGGTTCGTGGCATTGCGGACAAGCTACAAAACCTGGAACAGTTAATTTCCAGTTCGCACGACGACGGTCGCGACGACATTTGGATAATCTACGCTTTGGTACTGCCATTATCTGCACCTCCTTAACATAATCACTGGGACTTTAATTAATCATCATCTTTTTCATCGAGCAGTGTACGAAGCACTGCCAATCGAGGATCCACTACAAAGGATTCACAAGAACAAGGTGAAACATTTTTATTTGCTCCGCAATGAACGCACAATCCTTTGCAATCATCCTGACATAACACTTGAGTTGGCTCATTGATGATTAATGTATCCCGAATGAGATCCGTTAAATCAATGGTCTCACCATCAAAAGGAACAACCTCGGCTTCCTCAACATCGTCCCACTCTTTAAGGACGCCATAGGTTTCATTGAATGGTGTAGTCTGCGAATACGCTACTTCCGTCAAGCATCGCGTACATTCATAATCACCATTGGTTGTTACGGTTCCTTCTACGATGAAGTCCTGTCCATCGTAACGAAAATCACCACTAATGGTTATATCATGACGGCTCCAAGGAAAAGCAGTTACATCCCCCAGCACTGTAGCCGGTTCAGTAAATTGAAAAGGAAAAGATTTTCCTATGTGTTCTTTTGCTTGCTCTACTTGCAGTTTCATAATTTTACCTCGACTATAATATTATAGCTATCTAACATGTCTTTGTCAAATTGTTATCTACATTCTTACCGTATTTTTCTAAGAAAAACGAGCCTTGACTGATTCGTGTCCCATGATAAAGAGTTGAGATAAGCAAATATCCACCCGTAACAGGCCCTCTACGCCGTTAAAGGTCTTTTTAAAATGATGAGAAAAGCCCCCTTTTGCAAGGAGGCTTTATATTTTTTATTTCTGATTCAGATGTCAATCAATTACATTTTTTCGAATTGATCTTTACCAACGCCACAGATTGGGCAAACATAATCATCAGGTTGATCTTCAAATTTTACACCTTCAACGGCTTCGTCATAAACCCAACCGCATACTACGCATACGTATTTTTCCATCACTTGTTCCTCCTTTCATTTTAGAATAGACACTGTATCTACAACTTTAGTGTATCACAAATATCGATTATGTTCAATATCTTTTTTCAAAATTTATAAAATACTCGTGAAGCCTTATTTTATCTGCATTAAAGGCTATTTCAGGGAATAAATTTCTACAAAAAATCGCCGGTCGGTTATTATTATTTTTGTTGTTTTTCCCTATCGTTCCGCCATAATTTCGCAAAACGCATGTCCCTCATGAGAATATTTTTAAAATCACATAACAAGATAAAGAATTTCTACATATCTCTATTTATAGACTTTTTCATTAAATTCCTTTATAATTAGTAGTGGAAATAAAAGTGATTTTCAATTACTTCTGTTATTAAACAAATTCACAATTTTTTATAATAATAAACAATCTACATTTACAGGAGGTAGAACATGAAAACAAAATTGACTGAACTCTTAGGCATCGAATATCCGATTATCCAGGGCGCTATGGCTTGGACGTCTGAACATATTTTAGTAGCGGCTGTAGCTAACGCAGGCGCCACCGGCGTTATTGCTACCGGCGGTCGCGAAGCTGATTGGGTGCGTGAAGAAATTCGTGCGGCTAAAAATTTAACGGACAAACCGTTCGGTGTAAACCTCATGTTAATGGCTAAGAACATCGACGAAATCGTATCCGTTATTATAGAAGAAAAACCGGCTTTCGTTACCTTAGGTGCGGGCAACCCGGTTCCTTACATCGAACCGATGCATGAAGCCGGTATCAAAGTAATTCCGGTTGTACCAAACGTTAAATTGGCTAAACGTGTGGCTGCTGCCGGCGCTGATGCCCTCATCATTGAAGGCCAGGAAGCAGGCGGTCATATCGGTACCCAGACTACCATGGCCCTCATGGAAAACGTATTGCCTGAAGTAGATATTCCTGTAGTTATTGCCGGCGGTATTGCTGACGGTCGTGCCTTAGCAGCAGCCCTCACTATGGGCGCCGAAGGCGTGCAAATGGGCTCCCGCTTCATCTTGGCAGAAGAATGCCAGATGCATCAGAACTGTAAAGATGCCATCATCAATGCAACCGACACTGACTCTGCTGTTACCGGTTTAACCAGCGGTCATGGCGGCGTGCGTTCTTTGAAAAATGAATTTACGCAAAAATACTTGGAAGCTGAATTCAGCTGTGCTCCAAAAGATCAATTAACGGCTATGTCCGTCGGCACTAACCGCAAAGCGGCTGTTGAAGGCGACATCGTAAACGGTGCCGTACAATGCGGTCAAAGCTTAAATCGCTTGACTAAAGTTGAACCGGCTAAAGAAATCGTTGATTCCGTAATCGCCGAAGCTAAAGAAGCGATAAAAAAAGCACAGCGTTTTGCTTAAGCTTTAGTATTGACCTTATCATGGCCTCAACGAACCCTTGGATTGTTCCGAGGCCATGTATTATTTAGTAAAGGAGTTTTTAATATGTTACCTTTTAACGGAAAATACCCAAAATTAGACCCAAAAAGTTGCCTCATGCCCGGTGCTGAAATTGCCGGCGATGTAGAGCTTAAAGAATATGCCTCCTTATGGCAAAACGTAGCTGCTCGCGGCGACGTAAATAAAATCATCGTAGGTCGCTACACCAATGTACAGGACAACTCCGTACTCCATGTAGATGACGATAAAGCTTGCGTGTTAGGCGATTTCGTAACCATCGGTCACGGTGCCATCGTTCACGCTTCCACCTTGGAAGATAATGTCCTCGTTGGCATGGGTGCCATCGTACTTAGCGGTTGCCACATCGGTACCGGTTCCATCATCGCTGCGGGTGCGGTTGTGTTGGAAAACACCACGATTCCTCCATACTCCCTCGTTGTAGGTGTACCGGCTAAAGTAGTTCGTACCGATGAGTCTCAGGTTGAACGCATCCATAACCAGGCATTGAAATACAAAAACCTTTGGACTGAACGCTATGGCTTGTTACCTAATGCAGGCGGCGAAGAGTACAAAAAAGGCGCTAAAATCGTTTAGTCCTATAATAAAAAAAGGCCCTTCGGGGCCTTTTTCTTATATAAATAACAAGACTTCACATCAGTCCATGGCGATAACAACTTCGCCTTGAGCCAAGCTCTTTTTCACATCAATAATACGTTGATTCTTCGAGCCGCGGAACCGCAAACTTGGGTCGCGCAAGGCATCCACAAATTTGCCATCCACTAAGATATCGCATTGTTCCAATAACTGTCGTTTAGCCGGACAAGCGATGAGCTCATCCCAGGTATAACCGGAGTACGCCCAAATATCCTTTTCAGGCACCGTTTCGCGCACCTTTTTCACAACCGGCAATAAACCGTCCACATTTTGAAACGGTTCGCCGCCGAGCAAGGTAAGGCCCGATACATTCGGATCGCTCACGTAAGTAAGGACTTCTGCCGTTTCCTTATCGGTCCAAAGTTTCCCTGCCTGTGGGTTTTGGTATTCTTCGTTAAAACAATTAAAACATTTATGTGTGCAACCGGTAACAAAAATAGACGTGCGGATACCGTTTCCGTTGGCAATATCTAATTTGCGAATTTGTCCATAATTCATTACGGCTCGCCTCCTCTACCTGCTCAAATTTAAAAATAATTGTTACTTCGGCACAATCATTCTCATATCTAAATAAAATAATCTAAACAAAAAACAGGTCATGAAATCATGACCTGTTTTTGAGTGTTAAATATGCATTACTCGGTCTTTAATTTCTTTAGTACGTCCTTCATTCCAGAAGTTTTCACCTAAATAACCGCAAGTACGGCGGATTACTGTTAATTTATCGCGGTCCGTATTATGACAACGTGGGCATTCCCAATCATTGTTATCGTTGACTTTAATTTCACCGTCAAAACCGCAAACATGACAATAATCTGATTTTGTATTAAATTCCGCATAGGAAATATTATCGTAAATGTATTTAATCATAGTTAATACGGCCGGAATATTATTGGTCATATTCGGAATTTCCGCATAAGAAATGCAACCGCCGGTCGACTTTTTCTGGAATTCCGATTCGAACGCAAACTTATCAAATACATTAATTTCTTCCCGTACGTTTACATGATAGCTATTTGTGTAATAGCCTTTATCGGTAATATCTTCGATTTCACCAAAGCGGGCACGGTCCAAAGAGCTGAAACGATTGGTAAGGCTTTCAGCCGGTGTACCGTATAAAGCAAAGCCCATATTATGACGTTTCTTCCAAGTATCAATGGCTTCGTTCAAACGATCCATGACTTTCATGGCAAATACGCGGCCCTTTTCACCGGTATTAGATTCACCCGTAATGAGCTTAGTCGCTTCGTACATACCAATGTAACCCATGGAGATTGTCGCATAACCGCCTTTAAGGAATTTCGCAATGGATTCACCTTTTTTAAGACGAGCAATAGCACCATGCTGCCAATGAATCGGCGATACATCACTGGTTACGTTTTTCAATAATTCATAACGTAACAATAAAGCTTTTTCAACCAATTTCAAACGTTTATCCAAAATTTCAAAGAAACGTTTTTCACTGTGACGCGCCAAAATACCGATTTGCGGCAAGTTAAGGCTTACAACGCCCATATTAAAGCGACCATCAAATACGTATTCACCCTTTTCGTTTTTCCAAGGGGACAAGAAGGCACGACATCCCATTGGACTGAATACATTACCTTCGTAATTTTCCTTCATTTTCTTAGCAGAAATATAGTCAGGATACATGCGTTTAGCCGTACATTTAGCGGCTAATTCAGTCAAATAATAATAAGGTGCATCCGGATGAATATTGTGTTCGTCCAATACATAAATCAATTTAGGGAACGCCGGTGTAATGTACACATTCGCTTCGTTTTTAACGCCCATAATGCGCTGTTTCAAAATTTCTTCATCGATGAGCGCCGCTTCTTTAGCATATTCGCTGTTTGGGTCGAAATGCATAAACAAGGTTACAAACGGAGCCTGACCGTTCGTCGTCATCAACGTATTAATCTGGTATTGAATAGTCTGAATACCGTCTTTAACTTCTTTGCGCGTACGTTTCCAAGCAATTTCTTTCGCTTTTTCCATATTCGGTTTCATGTCATAGATTTCAACCTGTTCTTCCAAAACATTGGCTAAAATCTTATCATACGATTTACGTACAAACGGTGCCAAAATGCGGTCGATACCGTTAATACTCTGACCGCCGTACTGACCGGAAGCGACTTGCGCAATTATCTGAGTCGTTACGGTACAAGCAACCTGGAAGGACTTCGGCGTATCAATCTTCTTACCGTTAATAACGGTACCGTTGGTAAGCATATCTTCCAAATTAATTAAACAGCAGTTGAACATTGGCTGAATGATGTAATCCATATCATGGAAGTGAATAGCGCCGCTGTCATGAGCCTGTACGATATCCGCCGGAATTAATTTACGACGGGCAATGTCCTTGCTTACTTCACCGGCAATAAGGTCGCGCTGCGTGGAAACAATGGCTGCATCCTTGTTGGAGTTTTCATCAATCAATGCCGTGTTGCTGCGATCCAACAAGCCGAATACATCTTTATCGGTCGTATTTTCTTTACGTTTAAAAGCCTGAACGGCTTTGTAGTTTTCATAAGCACGTGCCGTTGCCGGATTATGGTATTCCAACAATTTGTAATATACCTGGTCTTCAATAGCATAAATTGTCAATGTTTTGCCGATTTTGTGAGCGTATTCTTCGATTTCGTCAGCGATACGCCCCGCCAATCCTTCTTCATATAAACCGGTACTGCTATTCATGGCTTTTTCGATAGCTATTTCGATTTTTGTTTTATCGAATGGCACTTTCTGGCCATCACGTTTAATTACCTCCAACACGGTAAAGCCTCCCTAACACTTACTACTAAATATAGTATGTAAATTAAAAAAAGATATTGACAAATAAGCAATGACCATTTGGCCACCTAGTTAAATACCCCAGTACTTACCTATAAATGGAAGCAACCGGTACTTTACAGTCACCAGTTGCTTTCGTCTTGCTTATTATACAACATCTTGTATTCGATTTCAATATATTATACTATATATCATTTTCATGCTTGACAACACTTTGAAGGTATAATTGCTTTAAACGCACAATATCAACCTTCGAGCAGGCTGTCAAAGGCAGCTCATCAAGCCAAATAATATCCTTCGGCCGTTCTTTGATGAGTAAACGCTCTGATATGGCACCTACTATATCTTGTATAGGGGTGTTATTGTTTTTTACTAAAAAAGCCACCGGTTGTTCCCCCCGAAGTTCGTCCGGCACACCGATAACCGCCCCCGCCGTAATGCCGTCAATGGCTAATAAACGACTCTCTAAATACGGAATAGACAGCTTATAACCGCCACGATTAATCATAGCCTGCTTCCGCCCGGTAAAAATCAATCGCCCGCTATCACTAATGTAGCCCGTATCTTCCACTGTGAAGGGCAAAGTTAACCCTTCTATCCCATATGGTGTATCTACATAGATAAAGCTGTCATCGCCTACCGTAACGGTAACGCCCGGAAACGGATAGCCCACCGTGTTAGGTTCTGCCAACCACTCTTCGCCGGAGCAATAGGTAATATAATTTAATTCACTGGCGCCGTAATAAAGAATAAATTCCGTATGCGGTTGTTTAGCTTTGAGCTTATGCAGCAGTTTAGCATCCAGCGTTTGGGATCCCGTAAAAATCATTCTGAGTGACTGTAACGTATCCTGTAAAACCGCCGTAACAAGGCGCAATTTCGTGGGCAATAAGTACCAATGAGTCACTTCATATTGTTCACTCAATGCCAGCCAAGTACGGGGCGACATATGAGCGGACGTAACCACCGTGCCCCCTTCATAGATAACGGATACAAGGGTATTGAAATTACCGGTAAAACTTAAACTGCCTTGTTGAAAAATAATCGTACCAAAGTCGATTTTAAAGATTTTATTCTGTGCTTCAAAAAAATCCACCCAACTGGCCAACGGCCGCCATAAGATTTTAGGCAAACCGGTTGTGCCCGAAGTTAGCACGCCGAAATCAGCTTTCGGATTGACACTACGGTCAATAGTAAAACCGTATTTAGCTTGCAACTGTGCCAGACGTTCATCGCTTAAATCAGGATGACATAGAATGGGTAAGCGTTTTGCTTTCATCGCTCCCAGCCACTGTACGAATTGCTGCCATACCGACTCAGAGCGGATATACTCAATGCGATTGTTATCTTCCTCGGAATTCGCCTGCCCGGAATTAGACTTCTCTAAATTAGGCAGCTCGGAATTCGCCTGCCCCCTATCTGATTGCGAAATATCCGGTTGCGCCGTATTCGCCAATTCTTGGGCAACTTCACGAATTGCCTTATTCAGCATTTCATAGGTGTACGCTGCGTCATCTACAACCAGAACCAGCTTATTCGGATAATTCTGAGCCATATAATCGAGGCGTTCCCAAAAGGAAAGACCCTTCATAGCAATTATAGAGGCATTCTGTTCAGCAGTCTGAGAAGGGGTTGTTAAAATTTTTTCACGCATCACAAACCGCCTCCATTCGTTCAATAAGCATGGCCGTCCCCATGCCACCGGCACCGGCAATAGCACAAATCCCATATCTACCGTTACAGTACTCTAAAGCAGCCATCAAATGGAGCAAAATAATCGCTCCCGAGCAGCCGAAAGGATGACCATAGGCCAAAGCTCCGCCCAATTGGTTGTAACGGTCCACATAGGCCTTATAATTGCGTTCAAAGAGCACATCAATCACCGCAAAGGCCTCATTCCATTCCACCGCATCAATATCCGCCATGGTGAGGTCCGTTTTAGCTAGCAGCTGTTCGGTTGCCTGCCACGCCCCTTCAGGACTATATAAAGGATCACCGCCAAAAGTAATGGCGTCGACCAGCTTAAAAGGGCCTACTTCATTGCTTAAGGCCACAAAAGCCGCTCCATCATGAGTAAAACAAGCATTACCGGCCGTCACCAAGGTCCCCGGCCCCAAAACAGGCTTCATGCGATCCAATAAGCGTTGTGACAGTCCGGGGCGCACACTTTCATCCACATAGTCCCACCCCATATCTAACACATAGGGCGCTAACAAGCCTTCATCACGAGCTCGCCCGGCCGCTTGTTGGCTTCGCAAACTCCAATAATCCAACTCTTCTTTGCTCACATCATACTTTTCGATGGTTCGTTGTGCTCCTTTTAACATAGCCTGAGCATCATTCTCCTGTGGTGAAAACTGAGCCACCATATATTCACCTAATCTGTCATCCCCCGCTGCATAGGTTCTAAGAGGTTGTAAGGAACTGCTTTCCGTGCCGCCGGCCAGCACGCAATCCGCCATGCCGCTTCGTATCGCGCGAAAGCCCTGAATAATCGCTGCGCCGGCCGAAGCGCACTGCATATCCACCGTATAGGCCGGTGTTTTTTCACCATAACGAGAATTTAAAGCCGTTAAACGACCAATGTTACCACCGGTGCCGACCGCATTACCACAGATGATTTCAGCCACGTCAGGATACTGTTCATATAACGCATCTAATACACGAGCCCCCAATATTTCCGGTTTTATCGATTTAAATTGCCCCTTATAAGAACCAATGGGCGTCCTAAGGCCGCCCATTATGTACACCGGAGACAATCTTTGTTGTATTTTCATAATGCCTCCAACGAGAAATTGTCTCTTAGATATTCAATTTAACCGCTTTCATGCCTAACCAAGCAGCAATGCCGCATTTAATAAGGTCGCCGGGGATAAACGGCAACACATAACCCGCTATAGCTGCTTCAAGTCCGATATTGGTTACAATCATGCCACCAATCATACCGAAAATATACGTAATCGGAATGGTAATAACGGCGGAACGCCAGAAATAACTGAAGAAAGACGGCGTTTTGCCTTTAAGCATACTGAGAATAGTATACGCAATCGGATAACTGATGTAGTAACCGCCGGCAGGGCCTAAAATTTTACCAAGACCGCTAGTACCGCCGGAAAATACCGGCACCCCGATAATCCCCAATAATAAATACACACAAATAGTAATAAAGGCTTCCTTTGGTGGTAATAAAAATCCGATTAAGCATAATACCAAAGTGGTAGCCGTTACCATGGCCGGTGAAAACGGGATCGGGAACGAAATGTAAGCGGACACGCAGGTTAACGCTACGAGTAACGCCATTTTTGTCAATTTACGAGTATCTGACATAATAAACAACCTCACAAACTAAAATAATAACCACAAACTATGAGTGTATTTGCATAACTAACGTTTAAAGTTAAGCTACTCATCAAATAAAAAATAAGCCACTCTTTAAATAAATAGTAAACCTTACAATAAAGTAAGTAAAACTCAAGCTACTTGTAGCTGCAGGTAAATACCGGTCGATGCGCGGTAAAACCTTGGATGGTGCGTCCCGATCTTTGTAAAACAATTGTCTCATCTACAAAGGTGGGCCTACGGAATCGAATCTTCACAGCTGTAACATTCGTCCCCACATTTTCAGCTAAATACGCCGCCATGGCCTCCAAAATCTGGCAGCCCGGCACAATGGCATTTTCCTGCTGATGAATGCTGTTATGATCTTCTACATCCGTTACAAATTCTAAAATTTCAGATCGATTGAATGCTCGCCAAGGCACAACATCAGTCGGTATCTGATAATCCGCCTTCGCCGGTTTCGGCTTCACCGGAATTGAATCAGGCGTTAAAACCTTTAATAGTACCGTAAGCGCTTCATTGCCTCTTACCAGCTCAGTTTCATACCACTCACCGTTCTGACGAACTTCGGTGTGCTCCGCCGGCTTTGCCAAACGTTGCCATTTTAATTGCGCAATCACCATTGAACGGGGTAATTCTTTATCAGCTTCAATCATCGCCTTAAATAACTCACGCATTTTGGAGCCCCCTCTTTCGCAAATCTACTTAAAATTATATTAAATTCATGCTTATTCGTCAACTGCACACCATTTGCGCTGTTAACAAATAAAACCTTTCCCAAAGTGTACTCAAAAACTGTGAAGTACTTACTTTGAAAAAGGCTTTTTGTTACAATGTTTTAATCAATTCCTGCAAATAGGTACGGAATAAATCTTTGCAATGTTCACTGCGCAAGCCGTATTCCACGGTGGCTTCCAAATAGCCAAGACGGTCACCGATATCATAGCGACGGCCTTCGTATTCTAAGGCATATACATCACTCTGCAAAGCGGCAAGACCATCGGTAAGCTGCAATTCACGACCGGCGCCAAGCGGAGTATTTTCCAACACTCCAAAAATCTCAGGTGTCAAAATATAACGGCCCAAGACAGCCAAATTAGATGGCGCCAAATCACGTGACGGTTTTTCAACCAAGCCATCTACTTTATAAATATGAGGCTCAATTTCATGACCCGCTACGATACCATAGGAACTTACCTTTGTTTCCGGTACGCGCTGAGTGCCAAGAATCGTGCCGCCCATACGCTCATGACAATCTATTAATTGCTTTAAACAAGGTTTTTCAGGGTTATATACCACATCATCACCCAGTAATACGGCGAACGGTTCATTGCCTACAAAAGCTTTGGCGCAAAGAATGGCATCGCCCAAACCACGCGGTGCTTTTTGACGAATAAAGTGAACCTGAATATCCGCCAGGGACCGAACCATGGCCAACTGTTTCTTCTTGCCCTGCTGCTGTAACAACTGTTCCAATTCAACACTGGTATCAAAATGATCTTCAATAGCTCGTTTATTGCGGCCCGTAATAATCAAAATCTCTTCAATACCGGAAGCCAACGCTTCTTCCACAATATATTGAATCGCCGGTGTATCAACAATCGGTAACATTTCTTTAGGCTGTGCCTTGGTAGCCGGTAAAAAACGTGTACCGAAACCGGCGGCCGGAATAATAGCTTTGCGTACTTTGCCCATGTTTGAAAGACCTCACTTTTTTTCCGTCATAATAATGATTAAGAGTAATTATGAATCTATGCCATAGGACACAGCTTCATAACCTAAAACATCCAGACTTTGTTCAATTACTAGAAATCTTTAGCAACTACAAGGTAAGACCATTTTTTCTGCTTAGACTGATATGTGAGCCATCCTTCGAAGGAGTGCATATCACGATGCCAGGTGTAATCTACATAACGCAACTCACCGGACTGTACATCACGCTGAGTCGAAATAACAAAAGTATCCAAACGAGTTAAACGTACCGAAGCACCTACACTAAAATTACGCAAAATATCTACACGGTCAAATGGATATGGTGAATTATTTCTATCATCAAAATTATTCTGGCGATAGCCCGCAAACACATTAATGCGGGAATTCATACTCCAGTTGGCATTGCCTCCCCAATAAGGCATACTGCGAATATTGTCGTTATAACCATAGTAATCGCGTTGATAACCTGTATAGAAACGTAAATTGGCATTTTTGGCCAATTTAATTGTATCATGGCTTACTTCACCAAAGTACATGTAGTGACTGCCCTTGATGTAATCTTCTTTCCAGTAACCGGCCGTAGCACCGCCACGAACAGTAAACGGAGTATCGCCAATATGGTACACATTAGTATATACGGAGAATTCCGGTTTCTTTTCTACCCAAACGGTACGGGCATTTAAAGTGGCCGATTCACGGCTCGCGCCGACCGTAGCAACGCCCCAAGGCAAGTAGTGACGATAACCGTAGCTTGGCTTAAAGCCTTCCTTCGTCATCCAATGATAGCGGAAGAATAATTCACCGTTTTCACCTATAGGATACTTAACGCCGCCCTTCAAACCAAACCCATCATCACTGGAATAAGTCGGTCTCGGAATCAAATCAAACACACTAAACTGACCTTTACGGTCATTGCGAAGGGATACCACATATTTCTTCGTACTCATGATTTTACCGTTTTTAATAAACAGTTTGGCATCATGAATAATGGCTTTATCCCCCGGATACACTTCAATGGTGCTGCCTTTAATACGATAATCGGGCACACCTTTATAGGCCATAGCATGTTTGGTAGTAACCCAGCCTTTGGTAATAAGGCCCTGATTACCGTCGAATTCTGCTTTTTCAGCTTTCACATAGTATGGCTCTACATAGCCGATAACATCAGGTGCCGTCATGGCATTAGTGCCGCTGTTAAATACTAAATCTTGGCCCCGTAAGTCCTTAGTGGCCCCTTTATTTTCCAGGTAATGAAACTCACCATCCGTCGTATACTCTTGGGATTTAGTATTACCTAACAGCTTTTCACTATGAATTTCACAACTGCCCTGATAAGTATCTACTTTACCGACAGCCACAACATTGCCGGTAGCACTGCTGTAATACATACTGTCCGCATCAACTTTAACAGGTAACTCACTGTCATTTACCGTTGTCACCGGCTTACCGCGACGGACTACACGAATAAGACCGCCATCGGACTCGCCCATATTAGCGATGGTTACCGGATTGGAATCGGTTGCAACATCTTGAGCATTTTCATAAACAAGGCCTCTATTATCGGCCGCCTGTACGGCTAATAAAGGCATAGCGACTAAAGCGGCACCCAATGCATACTTAGCCTTTTTCATTACCATCTTTTACCTACCTCATCTTCACTGGATTAGTTGCGTTTTACAACAATTATTGGTTGTGATTGTGATACATTCGTTTGGTCCGCAGTATCAGCACTTGCTTCTTCCACTTCACCATTGTCCTCAGAATCGCCATCTTCCACCGTTGCCGCTGAATCATCGGACTCTTCCACTACCTTCACCGGTGTATCTTCGTCTTCATAAGAGTCGGCCGGAACTAAGGTTACCGGTTCTGATGCATCACCTAATGTATAGTCATCATAGGAATCTTGGGAACTTGGATCGCTGGAGTTATGAGCCTGGCCATCACCGCCTACGACAATCCCCTGTACGGTTACCAACTCTTGTGGCTGTACATAAATTGTAGCCCCTACAGGCAAGTCAATATTCTTGCCCTTTACAAAGAAACCGCCTACTAAACCGACCGGTCCCAATAATACGGCACCGGCTACGGAGGCGCCGGCTGCTTTCAATTCCTGCTGCGTACGAGCTTTTGCTTCTTCCCCTTGAATAGCTGTAAATTCAGTGCCATCCAATGCCGGAACTTTATCAAACATCAAATCTAATTTACCGTTACGACCAAAAGAGGATGCTTTTTTAAGCTCAGAAATATGACCTTCCCCAACAGTGCCGGCCGGTACCAATAAGATATTACCGTCCATCAAATCTTCCGACACGGTAAAGCTGAAAGTATCACCCAGTTTGCTGGTAGCCGTATTAATCGGCGTATTCAAAGTTACGGCAAATACTTCCGTGCTTGGTGCCGAGCCTACTTGAGAAGTCAATTTCAAAGGTGCTCCGTTAATCGTTTTGGCTAAGGCATTAATTCGTGTGTCCAAGGCACCGGTACTGATACGACCGGTTACACTGCGTTCCAATTGTTCCACACGAGCAACTAAGGAACCGTTGCCCACTTTATTCTGGTAATGCCATTCCAACATGGCTAATTCTTGACTTACCGATACTTTACCGCGCGTGTTGCCATCGATGGAATTGTACAAGGAATCAACTTGTGAATTTAAAGTGCCGGAAGAGTCTCTACCATAAACGGTCTGACTAATCTGCTGCACACGATCCACTAAAGCCCCAACCTGCGTGGAACCATATACTGTATTTTCTAAGGCATCGGTTTTCTCTAATACGGTTTCCGGAGCCGCCCATACCTGACCGGTCATAAGCGCTGCTACCGCCAACGTAAGCATGTGTTTTTTCATACATCCTCCAAATAAACAAGACTTAACCTATTATTGAATGCTATTTGATTCAAAGCTTAAACAATATGATTAAATTTTGAGGTCAATAATAGCGGATACACCAACCCCTTGAATACGGGATGCATTAACAGGGTTCTTGCTGTCGATAGGCACTAAACCTTTAATACGAGCTACATTATTAAAGCTGGCTTCAAGCTGAGCTACCGCTTCAACGCGCTCTACTTCGGAAGCAGGTCCGGTAACCTGAGCCGCCCCGATGTAACCGTTCGTACCTACGCTGACAATCGGCACAACCTTAGTCGTATAGGTAGTGCTCAAGTTATTCTGAGCTAAAATTTTATTTAAAAAATCATTAATCTGGCCGCCGAAGCGATCAACTAAGATGCCCACGCCGCCCACTTTTAAAATGCTGCCTAAATTCAAGCTGAATGCTTGCGTCGTATTTACTAATGCACCGGTAGAAAGTGTAGCAATGGAAACGGCCATAACCGTTGCCAATAATTTCTTTTTCATATCTATGTCCTCCTCTATCGTATACATAATTAGCTGTTTATACTGATGTTATTATATCACAAATCAAAGCCTTTGTCCTTGTATAAGCGCCGTAAATACGCCATTCATTTTATAATTCATCATTTTTTTATATGCTAATGCACTCTGTTTTAAAGTGCATTATACCTACGTCTAAATTTTTATATGCTGCCATACACCGCTTCTAAAACGCCAACCGGAAAATGCCGTCCGCATACTCTGATCAATTAAAAGAGCTATCCATGCACCATAAAGACCGAATCCCCAGGTAAAGCAAAGGAGATATGTAATAATCGGTCTGAAAATAGCAATAACAAAGAGCGAATATTTCATAACATAGAAATTATCGCCTGCCCCTTTAAGGACGCCGGAATATACTAATTGCAAAGCCTGCGGGAAGCTGGCAAAAGCCATGAGAATCATAATATCCGCCCCCAGCTGCCAAACCAGCCTATCTTGGGTGAAAATATCAAATACTACATTGCGTAAACCAAAATACAGAACAAAGCCGATTACCGAAATAATAAGAGCGATGCGAACACCGATTTTGCCGTAAGCCTCGGCCAAGTCAGGTCGTTTTTTTCCCAACGATTGCCCCGTATAAGAAGCGCCGGAATAACTTAAACCCATGGCAAAATAGTAAAAAATATCAATCAAATTCATACAAATATGATGTGTTGCCAAAGCGACTACACCTAATGACGCCACCATTTTGGTATACGCAAACATACCGAAACGTTCAAAAGCCTGCTCACCCAAAGAGCTGCCACCGATATA
This sequence comes from Veillonella ratti, assembly GCF_003992115.1. GTDB lineage: Bacteria > Bacillota > Negativicutes > Veillonellales > Veillonellaceae > Veillonella_A > Veillonella_A ratti. The sequence continues at coordinate 28,102 of NZ_RQUX01000004.1, read as the reverse complement.
ATAAATGCCTTGTAAGATTTCACGATTGAATTTCCAACTGCCCCGCTGCCACGACAAATGGGAGTCTTTCGCATGAATTGCATATAACAAAAGAAAGAAGATTAAGGTATAGCTCGTCATAGTGGCGATCCCGGCTCCTTTGATGCCCAGCGCCGGAATCGGTCCCAGACCGTAAATCAAGACGAAACTCATAACTACATTAAGCACATTACCGATGGCATTTGCTTTGAAAATAGCCTTCGTATTACCCACGCCGATTAATGCCGCCCCCAGCATAACACCTAAGGCCGAAAAGAAAAGACCGATAATGATGAATTGACCATAGGCAACGGCCTCATCAATATAAGAAGCCTGCGCTCCGGCAAACGTTAAAATCGGATTTAACAGATAAAAACTGATACACAACAAAGGCACATAAAACAATACGGTCAATAATACCCCTTGTTTTAGTACGGAGTTCATCGTTTCATAATCTTCTTCCCCTTTGCGTCTCGCCACAATAGCTGTAATCGCAATCGCTGCGGAACGGACAAAAACGAGCATCACCATAAGGGGTTGACTCATAATCCCTACAGCCGCCAAAGCATCGGCCCCAAGAGCCCCTACCATGGCCAAATTGATGGCTGTCATAAGTTGCAATAACAACCCTTGCATAGTAGCCGGCCAAGCTACATCAATATATTCTTTGTAAATATCTTTAGTCGTCGGCACCGGTCCCGATCGTTTCGCCGGCGGCAAAATATAATCAATCCCAAATCGTCCCGCTAGTCCTGATAACATGGCAACTCCTATTTTTCAGCTGATTTCAATAATACACTCTATAAAAAAACACTCCTAAACAGAGGTCAAGGCCCTTGCCTAGGAGTGTTATTAACTCGCATTTAATTATACACAGGATTCGTCAATTCTCATAGACCGACTATAGGTCTAAATTCGTCTTATTGAGGCAACGAAATGATATCAGTGAAGATATCGCCTGCTTTCTTAATAATTTGTTCGTTACCCATAACGCTGATATGACTATCTTTCATAACCGAAGCTACAACTTCAGCCAAAGCTTTAATATCGCTCTGACGGGTCGCAATTACCTGTTCGCGCAAACGTTCCGCATCTTCAGGAGTTACTTCACCGAAGTATTCGCTCATAGCGCGCGGTCCGCGTAATGCCGGCGTCAACGGAATATCGAGACCACTCATGGTACCGATAATATACTTACGCATTTCACGATCGGAAATATCAAATTTCTCAAGATATTCGCTGAGCTCGCTATATACTTTTAACGTTTCCGTCAAATTAGGGTCGCGATAACTGCAAAGTACAAAGTTACCATTGTTGTAGAAGTTTACGAATGCACCATAGGCCCCACCTTGAACACGAATACGAGTCCACAAGTAGTCATAGCGCAAGATAACTTCCAACACCTTCATGGCACCGCTCGGTTTAAAACCATGGTCACGGAAATTACCGCCTTGGGCCACGTACTGAACCTTACCGGAGGTAACAATCCCTTCGTTAACATATTCCTTCGTAATTTTCAAACCCTTAGCCTCAACAGCTTCGTTTGGCCACTGTGGCAATACTTCGGTAAGCAATGTTTTGAAAACCTCAAATTCATGAGCTTCACCGACAAAATTAATGTCCACATTAGCAGGGCGGAACAATTTAGCCGCTACAACTGCCAATTTTTGCGGCAACTCTTGAAGCGCGTTTTCATCAGCAGCTAACGCTGCCAACTGTTCAAAATATCCGAGGTTAGCGGCATCACGGAATTTACCGAGTTCCGAAATCTGAGCAATTACACGATTCATTACAATGGTATGACCGCGACGGAATGCATCGGTATCCCAAATAGCTTTAGTTTCTTTAATGAGCTCGGTCAAACGATTTACATCGGTATAGTCAGTCTTTGTAACCAATTCAGACACTATACGTACCAAAGCATCCAATTTAGTGTGTAACGCTTTGGCTCGTACAATAAATAACGGCGTAAATGCATCACGTTCGTTGTATTTTGTAAAATCTGAAATGCTGGCGCTGAAACCACCGAGGTTCATATTAATTTCTTTAGCAATTTCGTCATAACCATGTTCGGTGGTAGCAACACGTGAAATAAGATCGCTCAACAAATTACCATAGAACAACTCGGACTCATCAAGACAATCTAAATGGAAATAGAAGCTTGTGTAGTTGATGCCTTTAGCCTGAGTCGGTACGAAATGCAAGTTCGCATCCCCCAGTTTGCTGTCGATACGTTCCACCCGTTCTACTTTAGGCGATAAATCGCTGAGTTCCAATAATGGAATAGTAGCCAAGGCTTCTTCCGAATCCGGTGCTGCCTGACGTGCTTTAAGCGCTTTGGTCTGAGCTACAATCGCTTCGATTTCTGCTTTCGTCATTTTAGCTTTAATCTCTTTTAGCTGAGCTCGTTCCGCTGCTTCTTTCTTTTCCTGCAAACCTTTTTCCGGATAAATAGAAACAAGGGCTTTATGCTGATTCTTAAGCAAACCGCGTTCGATTAACGCTTCAAAATAACCATTGGTAAGACCTTCACGCAATTGTTTTAACGCATCTTCATAACGCAATGCCTGAATCGGATCTTTGTCGTAATTCCATTGATCCATAACGCGAATGCCGTAGGCCAAACCAATCGGACGACCACCAAAATCAGCTTCGCGCAAAGCGAATTCCGTAATATTAAGGGATGCTTCCAACAAGCTCTTATCAAGCCCTTCCTTAACGAGACGAGTAAGTTCCGCTTCCACCAATTCCTGAACACGCGCCTGTTCCTTCATTTCAGAACCGCTAACCGTTACATTCCAAATCGGCTGACGAACGCTATCTAAGAAATAGCCGCTAATATCACTGCCCACACCGGCTTTAACGAGTTTTTCCTTAAGTGGTGCTGCCGGCGAAGTCAATAAGGCATGTGTCAAAATATCAAGCCCTAAGCTGTCCACAACAGATATTTCCGGCATTACATAGGTAAGGGCATGCATAGTCTTACCGCTTTCGCTTTCTTCCGTACCAATGCTGTAAGGATAAGCTGTTACCTTACCTGCAGCGAATGGTTTTTGTAACGTAATTTCAGAGTTAACTGTAATGGCATCAAAATTTTGCAAATATTCATCGTTGATGAACTTTAATTGTGCTTCAATATCCATTTTACCGTACAAGAAAATGTAGCTGTTGGATGGATGATAATATTTTTTGTAAAAACCTTGGAAATCTTCATAGGTCAAATCAGGAATATTATCAGGATTACCGCCGGAATCAACGCCATAGGTCGTATCCGGGAACAAATCGGCCATCATATGTGTTTCCAAAATGGAGTCAGGGGACGAATATACACCCTTCATTTCGTTGTATACAACGCCTTTATAGGTCAATTCATCGTCCGCATTATCCAGTTCATAATGCCAACCTTCCTGCATGACGATTTCTTTGTCAGTCGCTACGCGTGGGAAAAAAACAGCGTCCAAGTACACATCCATTAAGTTATGGAAATCCTTGTCATTCTTGCTGGCTACGGGATACATCGTTTTATCCGGATAGGTCATAGCATTCAAGAATGTATTAAGGGAACCTTTAACGAGCTCTACAAACGGCTCTTTTAAAGGGAATTTGCGGGATCCGCAAAGCACGGAATGCTCCATAATATGTGCCACCCCGGTACTGTCCTTAGGTGGTGTGCGGAAGGAAATGGAGAACACTTTATTCGTGTCGTCCGCATCAATGTATAATAAACGGGCGCCGGACTTCTCATGACGAAGCAAATAAGCTGTACCGCTAATTTCCTGAACAGTCTCAATGCGCTCTACTTTAAAACCGCTATAGATATTTTGTTCTTTCATAGCAAAACTCCTTTATCATTATTTTATATTAAGCAATTAATTGATTATAATTAACTTCTCAGGCACTCAAATAAACTGTGCACAACTTATATTATACTAAAGATGAGTAAGATTTTCAAAATAAAACAGACTTTCTTAGGTCACATTTAAATAACCTGAGAAAGTCTGTATGTTTGTAAGTTTAATGAGCCCTGACAGTCGTGCTAATAATTGCTATGGAACACTATTAACCACGGTTGCCAATCACTAAATTATCATGGATAGCACGAATCGCATCTTTTACACGATCTTCCGCAATCAAGCAAGTAATGCTGATTTCAGATGTACTGATAATTTCAATATTAATATTTTCTTCACCCAAAATGCCGAACATCTGAGCTGCTACGCCCGGTTCCCCAAGCATACCGGCACCGACAATAGATACTTTTGCCATTTTTTCATTAATGACATATTCTTCCATCTTCGTTTCCGCTTTAAGCGATTCCAACACTTCGCGAGCTAATACTACATCATCCAATGTAATGGTGAATACAATATCCGTCTTCTGATCTTCAACGGTACGAATGCTCTGCACAATCATATCCACATCAACATTTTTATCTGCCAAACTTTGGAAGATATGATGGGCAATGCCCGGTTTATTTTCAACGCCTACCACTGAAACTTTCGCCACATTGGTATCATCGGCTACGCCTTGAATTACATGCTCATTTTCTTTCATCGTATAGTCCTCCCGAATAATGGTCCCTTCATTGTCACTGAATGTTGAACGTACATGAATCGGTACACCGTAACGGCTGCCCATTTCTACGGCGCGAGGCTGCATAACACCCGCCCCCAAGCGAGCCATTTCCAGCATTTCACCGTACGTAATTTCATCCAATTTAACCGCATTCGGTGCAATTCGCGGATCCGTCGAATAAACACCTTCCACATCGGTGAAGATCTCGCATACATCCGCCTGCATAGCCCCCGCCAATGCAACAGCTGTCGTATCGGAACCACCACGTCCGAGAGTCGTAATATCACCACAATCGGTAATTCCCTGGAATCCGGCAACAACAACTACATTACCTTCATCAAGGGCTTTAAATACACGTTTCGGATCGATTGTCAAAATACGACCTTTCCCGTGATTATCGCTGCTCAAAATACCGGCTTGAGCACCCGTCATGGAAACGGCCGGTTGCCCTTTTTCCATAAATGCCATCGCTACTAACGCAATGGATACTTGCTCACCTGTCGATAACAGGCGGTCCATTTCCCGACCAAACGGTCTCGATGTGACAGCACGTGCTAATGACACTAAGTCATCGGTCGTATCGCCCATAGCTGATACAACAACTACAACGCGGTCTTCCGGCTGTTTGTCACGCAAAACGCGGTTGACTACATTGTAAATTTTCTCCGGTGAAGCCACAGAACTGCCACCGAACTTCTTAACAATTAACGCCACTATGCATCCCTCTTTATCTCTAAAAATACTATAAAATATATAAAGATACTCTATCATAAAAAGGCTCTTTGTGTAAAGTATAAAAGCCTTTAATCCTCATCTAAAGACAACGTCACTAAAAAAGTACTGACTCCGCACACATCACAGCCTATTTTACACCGACCGCAATGTTTAAGCCACAATGGTTAACCCGCAATGGTTAGCCCACCATTATTACGATTCTATTCTAGTCTTAATATCTTCAACCTGAGCCAACAGCTCATCGAGGCTAAAATAACCGGCGCGACGCGTAATTTCCTTGCCATCTATATACACAACGATGGCCGGTACCGTGAAAACACCTTGCTGAGCCGCCTTAGCCGGCTCTAATTCCACCGATACATAACTGTAATCGATGCCTTCATGCTCTTTTACCCAAGCACCCAGCTTCGTCTCTAAAGCGCCGCAAGGCATACAGGTATCAGAACCGTACTGCACGATTGAAATCATAGGCCTCTCCTTTCATTATATACAATATAACGTAGTATTAATAATCTAAAAACTTTCTGACTTCACATTTCAAAACCTCAGGCTGTTTACATCATTATAAATCTTAGCAAGCAATAAAAAGGGGTTGTAACCGAAACGTGAGTAAAAAACTCAATTTCGTTACAACCCCTAATAGCTTTCGTTTACGCTGTTATTTACAACGAAGTAAATCGGAAAAAGTTATTATTGAACAACGATATCTTTTTCAGATTCCCATAAGCCGTGGATATTGCAGTAAGAAGTAGCAATCAATTTACCGGATTTTTTGAAGGATGCAACAACAACACCGGCTGCTTCTGCATATACAGGGCCTTCGTTAGCGCCGGCAGCGGCTTCACCATGTACGTTGAATTCGAGGCGAGCTACTTCGTAAGGAAGCGTTGTACCTTCTTCAACATAGTATAATTTGATCCAAGAAATATGATGTTCAGTTGTGTTTGGATGAGCAATGTCTTTGCCTACTTCCAATTCAATGTGAACTTTTTCACCTGCTTTAACTGTATCAGGTGCGGTAATTACAGGAACGTGTTTTTCATTCTTGAAATCTGCGGATTTTACATAGTTTGTTACTGCCATTGATATAACCCCCTTGGTCATAAAAATTATATCCTATAAGAACTTTCTTATAGTAAAAATTAATAATAACTCTCTATAAGTTAATTATATCCATTTACCTCGATTTTTTCAAGCACGAAATACTAATTTTTTCGATTTATAAACATGCCTTTGACAAGGATTTTACTAAAACTCAATGCCCCGGGCCGCTTTAATGCCCTGTTGATAAGCATGCTTAACCACGCGCATTTCCGTAACGGTATCGGCCATGGCAACAATCTCCGGCTTCGCATCTCGCCCGGTAAGAACCACATGAAGACGCTCCGGCTTGGCTTTTAATAGATCCACAACTTGTTCCACCGGCAATAAGCCGAATTTTACGGCATAGTTGATTTCATCAAAAATTATGAGGTCCCACTTATCGGACATCACTTCTTCCGTCAACATCTGCCATGCTTTATCGGCGGCTGCACGATGGGCTTGTAAATCAGCTTCAGAAGTTTCTTTATTATGAAACACAAAGCCTTTACCCATAGGACGAATTTCGATAGGCATGCCGACCTTTTGTAACGCTTCTATTGCTTTCAGTTCACCATAGGCTTGGCCGCCTTTGATAAATTGTAAAATCAGCACGCGATAACCATTGCCAACGGCACGCAAAGCAACCCCTAAAGAGGCTGTTGTTTTGCCCTTGCCGTCACCCGTATTGACCAGAATAAGGCCTCGATTAGGCTTAGCCGTCGTAGCTTCAGTCGTCATAGTTGCAGCCGCTGTATTGGATTTTAACGCTTTATCAGTCATCCTAAACCTCCTTGGCACGATAAGCCTTGGCGGCCGCCACAAAACGTTCCGCCGCCGCTTCATTACCGGCAAAGTTTAAATGCAAGTAGCTGGCCAATACATTATCTTTGCTGTAACCGCCTTTATAAGACTGCAATTTGCGACCCCCTTCGAAGTGAAAAGCCCACGGGAATTCAGCTTCTGTAATCTGCGGTGACAATTCCATCGTAGAAAAATGGAACTCATGACCACGCAAAAATTCATCTTTAGGTGCCAATAAGGTATCCCCTAAAGCCGTAGCCGTTACATAGCCAACTTTTTGTAATTTAGCCTGCATAACAGTCTTAGCCGGCACAAGGCCGACCATAGGACGGGTAATATTTTCAAAATCCGTAACCGACTCGCAAAGATACATGAGACCACCGCACTCCGCGTAAATCGGCATGCCGTCAGCGGCTGCTTCCCGTATAGACGCCATCAGGCCTGTATTTTCGCTAAGTGCTTCGAGGAACATTTCCGGAAAGCCGCCACCAAAAAGCAAGGCATCTACGTCAGGTAACGTTTTATCGGTAAGCGGACTGAAGTACACCAAATCCGCTCCTTCCGCCGCCAAAGCCTGTAAGCTGGCCGGATAATAAAAAGAAAACGCTTCATCATAGGCTACCCCGATACGAGCTTTTGGCCCCGTCACTTCTTTTGCGGTCAATTCCGGCACCATCAAGGTCGGCGCAGCCTCAGCTAAGTTAGCCAAAGCCTCCAAGTCTACACTGACCTTAACGGCTTCACGAATCGTCGTCAAGGCCGATTGCGGATCCGTTTCCGTCACCGGCGTAAGGCCTAAATGACGCTCCGGCGAATGCATCCGTTCATCACGCCGAATGGCACCAATAACGGGAATCCCCAAGCGTTCCATAGCTGTACGAATCATATGCTCATGATTGTCGGAGCCGATGCGATTGAGCAATACGCCTGCCAAATTAACGGCCGGGTCATACTCTTTAAAGCCCTTGGCGATAGCCGCCGCACTTTCGCCCATAGCTTTACAATCAATAACCAAAATAACCGGTGCGTCAAGCGATTTAGCGATTTCAGCGGTGGAGCTCACACCTTCACGGCCACCGTCATAGAGGCCCATAACGCCTTCCACAATCACCAAATCCGCATCCCCTGCCATACCGGCAAAGAAAGGCTTCATTTTATGGGGCGGTACCAACCATGTGTCTAAATTGTAACAATCACGACCGCTGGCCAGTTTATGAAAACCGGGGTCGATATAGTCAGGGCCCACTTTAAAAGCTTGTACAGCCTTGCCCTGCTCATGATACGCCGCCAATAAACCGGCTACAATGGTCGTTTTACCTACACCGGAATTTGTTCCGGCGATGACAACTCTCGGAATAGCATATGATTTCATAGTCTTAGCGATCCTTACGCTTAGCCAATACAGTGGATAAATAGTTTAATTTCAAATCAGCCGGTAATTCATCAAGGCCGCGATATACTTCTTCACCGTCAAGACCGACACGACTGATCATTACAGCATCATCCGCCATATCGTGCTTTTTCAAAACTTCCTGAACTTCGTGGAAATTACGATATACTTTCATGATTACCGCATCATCAGCTACGGCCAATACTTTGTCGATTTTTTCTTTAGGCGCCGTAGCCGGTACGATAGCCAATACTTCTTCTTTTTCTACAATCGGATAACCCAAGTGGGAACCGATGGCACAGAAAGCGGTTACACCCGGAATTGTTTCAATTTCAAAACCGGTGTTTTCGATCAAGCGATATACATACATATACGTACTGTAGAACATTGGATCGCCCAAAGTAAGGAACACTACATTCTTACCCGCTTCTAAATAGCTGAGGATAATCTTTTTAGCTTCTTGCCAGCCTTCAGCTTGCGCATTGTCATCAAGCACCATCGGGAACACAACCGGCACGATTTCCGTATGTTCCTGGATATACGGTTTAGCAATATTGAGCGCTACGGAACCGTCTTTCTTTTCGGTTTTTGGCGTAATAATAATATCCGCTTCGCCTACAATACGAGCTGCTTTGACTGTCATTAATTCCGGATCTCCGGGACCTACGCCGATACCAAATAATTTACCTTTCATGATAAACTCCTTTTCTTAACACTTGATAACAAAACTATCTTGAAATTGAATCTTGCTTAGATAATACTTTCTTATTGTATGCGTTACTTGCCGCAAAGAGCAAGCATATTTTATGTGATTGCAAAAATCACAACATTAAATACCTAAACTACAGATTATGCAAAATTAAAAACTATACTCTAATTCTATGGCAACGCCTACTTAATCTTAGGAATACTTGGCCGATGCGAACTGCGTTTTTCATAACGCCCGGCCATGGCATCTTTTAAATGTTCAGCGAATATTTCCTGAACACCGCGATACTCACCAAGTCCCTTCAAATGACGTACTACTTCAAAACCTGCTTCTTCCAGCATGGATTGAACACTGTCATCTTCATCACCGAAGATATCGTTTAAGGCATGATCACCGGCCACTAAAAGAAGCGGATGCACCTGAATACGTCCCGGCCGTTTACCGTCTAGCCATTCCCACGGAATAACCGTATCCTCCAATTCGGGGAAGCATTCCAACGTGGTCACACGAACATTGGTATGACCGGCACGCCACAATTTCAACTGTAAAGCGGCGTACGCCGTATTGCCTACGCTCATGCCCCCATGGCCAACCAATAATAGACCTTCTTCCTCCGGTACATTGAGTTTTTTTATAAAATTCTCAATGAGCGCTTCATAGTCATCAGGTCGTTCTTCCTGACCGATAAAATACAATAAAGGGCGTCCCATCGCAATATGCTGCAAAGAACCTTGTCCTTCATAAGCCATTATATTAGCCTTCAGCTTATCAAATTCTTCGCCGCCAATCATGTGAAGCGGTTGTACCGCAATGGATTCATAACCTTCAGCAATTAAGGCCTCAATCGCACTCTGCTCCGTATCGATTTCTTCGCCCCGTTCACGCAAACGCTTAACAATAATGCGTGAAGTAAAAGCTAAACGAACTTCATACTCTTTAAACTCTTTTTTGATAAAATCCACAACCGGATCGATTTGATTGGTCCGTGCCGTTGGCACCGTAGTACCGAAAGCGACTACTAAAACAGCTTGCTTCATACACCCTCCTTTAAAAAAAACGGTCCCCAAAACGAGGACCGTTAATATGTAATTATATCGTATTAAACAGCCATACTCGAGCGGTTTACACTGTCCGCTTTAGCCTGCTGATGCGCCTGTTGTTTACGCTCAATCATGCGAATGGACTGGGCTAAATGTTTTAAGAATAACTCTTGAATAAACGGGTTTTCACCTAAGCCTTCATTCCAAATAGAAACTCCATAGCCTTCTTCAGTTAGCAAGGTAGCTACGGAATCGGAACGATCGCCACCTAAGAAATCCATCAGATGTTCTGAGCCGATAAGCGCCAATGGCACTACCAAAACTTCTTTATGATCTAAGCGTTCCAATAAAGTTAAAGCCTGTTTGAAATTAGGGAATCCATTCGATGTAAAGACCGCCACATTTTGGCCATTACCGTATAAGCATTTTAACTGCAAAGCACTGAATTCCAATTGATTTTGGCCGTTCGCCATAAGCAAGATGGATTTTTTCAAGGCGCGAATATTCACGTGCTTCATAATGGCATCAATAGTAGCCACATAATCATCGGCATAGTTTTTTACACCTAAGGAACTTAAGAGTGGTTTACCTACGTGAATGCGCATGGCGTTTCGTTCAGTATTATAGGTAAATGCGGCAATCGATTTGCGCATCTTTTGATAACATTGATCGGCTACCAAGGCAAATGGCAAAACAAATACATCGCGGACGCCGGTATTTTTGAATTCAGCCAACACGGCTTCTAAAGATTGTACCGGTTTTTCATATTTTTCATTCCACTTCTCCACCAACGCTTCCGCCAAAAAGACACGGCGAATCACTGCATCGGGATATGCTTTTTTAATCTTTGTTTCCATTATGCCTACGGATTTTTCTACGGCTTCGCCGTATATTGAACCGAATGTCGCTAAAATAATACCCTTTGTACTCATTTTATAAATCCTCCGATATCAAAAATACCTCTAAACTTATACCATAATCGAACCTCTTAATCTGACAAAAGTCTGTCATATTTCACATCATCGAATACATTCGAAATACATGTTGATTATTCTTCGTTGGTATAATGATACGTTAGATTTTATTTTTAGTCAATGAGAATTTCTCTCATTTTAAAACTTATCAATGATTATCAATGATAAACTAAAAATTTAATTATATTTTCATCAACTATATTTATCTTTACCGATTTACTTCTATTTTCATCGATTTAAAGAGAATTTATATCGCATGACTATTACAAAGAATACTACTCGCTTACAGGTATTATATTAATAATTCAGATAATACTATACCAATCACGGTCTACGATTGATACAGGTAGCATCTAATAATTAATATTCCCATTTTATGAATTTTTATACATTAAGTATCTTAATTTATTCAATCAAAAAGCAATATAATGTTTCGCCTTTAATTGATACTGATTATGGTTGCGAGAACACACGCGGTGCTGCTACCTCAAATACTTCGGCAATAAGCGGCAAAAATTTACCTTCAATCAAGGTACGTTTTCGTTCACTTTTTGTAATTAACCATAATTGCTTACCATTATACGTAATGCGTAATAAACTGTTAATATATTCGTTAAAATCTTCTTCGCCCATGGCGCTTTGTAAAGCCAATAGTTTAGAATGTAACGGTTCTCCTTGATATTCTTCCCGTTCCAATATAGGCGTAAATGCCACTTCATATACCGATTCCGATAGTTCATTAGGACCGGCAGCATTTGAAAATTGATCCATTCTATGGACCTCCTTTTTAAAATAGTTAGTATCCACCATATAGCACGATTGCCGTATGACAAATAACATTCTATATTCATAGTACCAAACTTTGCCCGCTTTGCCTATGTGTAAACAAAAAAGTGCGGTACAAATAACCAATAGTTATTACTCATGAATCATCCCCTTATTCCTAACAGTTATATGAATTAAGCGATTTCCATTCACAGCGACTATACCCTACCCGGTATTGCATTGACAGTGGACATTTATTCTGCTATGATGATTATCAAATGAATACGACCTTCAAGGTGCACGACTTAAAAGAGAAGCGCAGTAGAAGCTGCCGCGGTCCCGCCGCTGTAAGAGGGAGCACAATCAAGATACCACTGGATTTATCTGGGAAGGTGATTGTTGCGTTGAACTTGAGCCAGAAGACCTGCCTTGATGGATTGCCGATAACCCACGAAGGATGGCGAGGTTAATCAATGTCACTACCTGTACTATACACTGACCGGGAATTATTTTTTAATTCAATTCATAAACGACTTAATTAAGTTTGATATGAACTAATATACGTCAGGTGCTTAGCATAACTAGTGTATTATTCCTCTGCTCACGTGGGCAGAGGTTTTTTTGTATTTAATTTTAATTTTATGTTAGTTTTTATTTTTTATCTTCTTTTTATCACGAGGAGTGAATGAAATGAGTAAACATTTTTTCAAAAAAACGTTAGCTACAACATTAGCAGTGGCCGCTTTAACAGGCTTCGGATTCCTTGCTACAGACGTAAACGCTGCTTACCAATTAAGTGACGAAGTAACAACTGCTACCCCTGCATTATTGGAAGCAACTGAAATCGGTGTTCGCACTTATAACACAACCGACCCTGTATTGGCTAAAGCACCTAACAAAGATGCTATCGTAGTAATGAGCTTTGGTACTACATTCACTGATACTCGTGCTAAAACAATCGATGCGACTATCAACGAAATTAAAGAACAACATCCGGGCGTAAAAGTAGTTACGGCTTTCACTTCCCATATCATTATCGATCGTATCAAAGCCAAAGAAGGTATTACATACCCTACGCCTGAAGAAGCACTCGATCAATTAAAAGCTGAAGGTTACACTCGTGTTGCCCTTGCAACTCTCGACGTAATCCCGGGTATCGAATACAACTATAAAACAGCTGTTTACAACCAGTATAAACACAACTTCAAAAAAATGACATTCGGTACACCTCTCATGTACTGGATGGGCCAAGAAGGTCAAACTGACGATATTGCTAAAACTGTACAAGCTGTAGCAACTCAGTTCCCTAAAGTTGGTCCTAAAGACGCTATACTCATCATGGCTCACGGCACTCCGGATCCTTCCAACGCTTACTACTCTGTAATCCAAGACCGTTTGGAATCCGCAGGTCTTCACAACACTTACATCTACACGGTAGAAGGCTGGCCTAGCCTTGAAGACATCGTTCCTCAGTTGAAAGCTAAAGGCATCGAACATGTAACCCTTATGCCATTCATGATGGTAGCCGGCGACCATGCTAACAACGATATGTCCGGTGACGAACCTGATTCCCATAAATCCATCTTGTTGGCTGACGGCTTCAAAGTAGACACTTATATCCATGGTCTTGGTGAAAACCAGAAAATCCGTGACCTCTTTGCCGCTCATGCCCAAGAAGCTTGGGAAGCTCTTCAAAGCGACGCTAAATAAGATATAAATAAGTAATGACCTTATGACGGGCTCATTGCCTATAAAGCGTTCCCGCTAAAGGAGGCTGTAAGAAAATGTAGAAAATTCACATTTTACTTACAGCCTCTTTTGATTGTCATTTGTTATAGGCAACCACAATTCATTGTGGTATAGTACAAGTATCGTACAAATTATAAATGTACTCAACTACTTGAAGAACTTTTATAGCTAAACTGAGGTGTATTATGAGAAATTTTTCACGCTTAACCATTATCCTCATGGCGATGACAGTCATCATGACTATCCTTGCCGGCTGTGGTAAAACCGATTCCACATCATCCGCAGCTACCCGTACTTTAACCTATAAGGATCAAACCTATACTGTACCGGCCAAACCGGAGCGAATTGCCGTATTGGCTAACTCCCTCCTCTATTTCATGGATGCCATCGACGCAAAATCGATCAGCCGTGTAGAAACGCCTGATGAAATGCCGGCTAACCTTAAAGAATTGCCATCCTTAGGCCAAACAGCCAACATTAACATGGAGCAACTTATCGGTTTGAAACCGGACCTCGTAATCGGGCTCAGCAACCAGCATGGCAAATTCGAAGGCCAGTTACAAAGTAATAAATTACCGTACATTCTTATCTCCTATGATGGCATTAAAGACAATATACCGCTCTTGGAATTCTTGGGACAGTTAACCAATCACGAAGACAAAGCCAAAGAAGTTATTGCCAAGTACAACAGCAACATCGATAAAGTCAAAGACGCCGTTAAAGGCGTAACCCCTGCCCGTGTCGCCGTCTTGCGGGCTACCGGTAAAGCGGTAACCGCGGAAACTACCTTAGCCGTAACAGCTGCGATGGTTCAAGAGTTAGGCATGCAGAATGTAGTCCTCCAACATGGTGATTTTGATAAATCCGCCAAAACCATTCCATATTCCTTAGAAACACTCGCTTCCGACGATCCGGATATCATCTTTGTGTCCACCATGGGTAAAAAAGATGAAATTACCAAAACTATGGAAAAAGAAATGACCGGCAATCCGGCATGGCAGAATTTAAAAGCTGTAAAAAACGGCAAAGTATTCTACTTACCATCCAACTGGTTCTTATTGAATCCGGGCTTACATACACCGGAAGCCATGGCTGAACTCGTTAAAATGGCCTATGGCATTGATGTAAGCTTCTAAAATAAGACGTTAACAAAAATTATTAACATCAGTGCTAAATCGCATGTAATTTAACACTGAAAATATAAAGAGGGATTAACGAACAGACGATATTTTATCGTTATTCGTTAATCCCTCTTTTAATTCATTTGATTTATCGAGTTATAGGACATGTTTCATTCTGCCTGCCCTACAAGGCCTTCAATCTTAATATACGGACTATCGTCAGAGCCGTCTTCAATAATGGCATCGACGGAAAATACGTCTTTTAAAAGCTCCGCTGTCATGACCGTTTTAGGCGAACCTACGGATACCAAGTGCCCCTCATGAAGCACCGCTACCTGATCTGAATAACGAGCGGCCTGATTCAGTTCATGAAGTACCATGACTACCGTAAGCCCCTGCTCACGATTCAAGCGCCGCAATAACTCCATCACTTCGAACTGATGGTTAATGTCCAAATAAGTCGTCGGTTCATCCAAGAGCAAAATATCCGGTTCCTGCGCCAAAGCCATAGCAATCCACACACGTTGTCGTTCCCCACCGGATAAAGAAGATACCGGCTGATTACGCAAGTGCGTCGTCTTCGTTACCGCCATAGCACTTTCAACGGCTTTACGATCTTCACCGGCTGTATTGCGCCACCAATTCTGATGCGGAAAGCGCCCACAATAAATGAGCTCTTCCACCACCATATCGCGCGGCACTTCCGGCGATTGCGGTAAAAATGCCATGCGCTGTGCCAAGGTACGCGGTGAATAGGACGACGCTTTTTGACCGCTAATACAAATCGTGCCACTTATCGGCTTCACACTGCCCGTAATACACTTTAAGAGCGTACTTTTACCGCATCCGTTAGGTCCGATAAGCGTTGTAATAGCACCGGTCGGCACCTCCCATGTGATACCTTTTAAAACATCTTTTTGCTCAAAAGAGACCACTATATCCTTCACCGTAATAGCCGGCACCCCTACTGTTGTCGCAGAGGCTTGTACTTGATTACTCATAGTCATCATGCATCCCTCCGCAACAAATATAAGAAGAACGGCGCCCCGAAGAAGGCCATAATAATACCTACCGGTACTTCTACCGGGCTAAAGAGCACACGCCCCAAGGTATCGCTGATAACAAGGATAGCTGCGCCTAAAAAGGCCGAGCCCGGCAATAAGAACTTATAATCGGTACCGATGAGCATGCGCGCTATATGAGGAATAACAAGCCCTACGAAACCGATAAGACCGGCCACACTAACTGCGCTGGCAGCCAAGAAAGCGGCTACCGCCGTCATGGTAAAACGAGTTTGTTCCACCGGTAAGCCAAGACCTTTGGCCGTTTCATCACCAAGACTCAAAATTGTGAGTCGCTGCGAGCCCAAGAAAGCCGTCAGTAAGCCGATGACCGTGTACGGTGCCAACAAGTATACCTGTGGCCAACTACGCGCCGAGAGGCCCCCTACCATCCACAGTAAGGCGCCTTGCACGCGGTCACCGTAGAATACGAGCAACGCGGAAATACCGGAGCCCAAAAAGGCTGCCACCGCTACCCCGGCCAAAATAATACGAGTCGGTCGAATCCCGTTTTTCCAAGCTAAGGCATACACCATGAGAGCCGCCGCCAAAGCGCCAACGAAGGCAACTAAAGGCACTAAATACTCCCAGCTCGGGAAAAGAATCAAAATGATAACCCCGGCCAAACCGGCCCCCGAAGAAACCCCTACAATCTGCGGATCCGCCAAGGGATTTTTCATAACAGCCTGCAAAATAGCACCGGCTACGGCCAAATTGGCGCCCACCAAAGCGGCTACAATATTGCGAGGGAAACGGATATTCCAAATCACCATATCCTGCGTGTCTTTCAGCTCAGAGCTCCACAAGGTATGCCAAATTTTAGCCATCGTAATATCGGCGGAACCGAAAATAAGGGAGATAATCATGGCCGCAATAGCCAACGCCAAAAAGCTGAGTACAATAAAACTGCGCTTTACATTGCGATGACGTTCATTGGACTTACCGCCTTTATTCACGCCATTTACTGTTTGCGAATTATTATGCTGACTAGTCATTTTTCTTCGACTCGTTGTCTTGTACAAACAACATGCCGTCACGTTTTACGCCCGTATAAAGAAGCGCATTTACCACGGAAGCGGCAATCGGACTGCCACCTTTATTACCTTTAACCGTAATGTACGGTACCGGGGACACTTCCATTAAATAATCTTTCGATTCAGCAGCGCCTACGAAACCTACCGGAATACCGATGATAAGCGCCGGTTTAACCCCTTCTTCCAAAGCAAGACGCAATACTTCGTAAAGAGCCGTCGGAGCGTTACCGATAGCCACGATTTGACCGTCCAATTGTTTACCAAAAGTACGCATAGCGGCGATAGAACGGGTTACGCCCAATTCTTTTGCCAATTCAGCCACTTTTTCATCTTTAATGAGGCAATGAACTTCACTGCCGCGAAGAGCCAACGCCGGTTTGTTGATGCCCGTGCGAACCATTTCTACGTCACAATACACGTGAGCGCCGTTCTGCAACGCTTCAATGCCTTTTTTAACCGCATCAGGGCTGGTGCGTACTAGCTGAGCGTATTCTACGTCACCCGATGCATGAATAGTACGGGAATATACACGCACTTCATCATCGGTAAGATTTAAATCTTTAACATATGGATAAATGATTTCCATACTTTTATCTTCAATGGCTTTAGGATTTTTAATGTAGTCCACTTGTCTTGTCCTCCCATAAATCACAGAACTCCTGAGCCGTGGAAATGGTCATAGCCCCTTTGGCAGGCTCCGGACGATCAATAACAATGATATGTAAACCTAAATCAATAGCAGCTTGCAGTTTTGTATCAGATCCGCCTACAAGACCGGAATTCTTCATGACCACCACGTCCGCCTTCGTATCGGCAAACATGACCTTGTTCATATCATAACTGAATGGTCCCTGCATGGCGATAATCCGTTTTGGCGATACGCCGAGGTCTTCCATAATACCGAGCACCTCCGCCGTTGGCAATACACGTGTCCAAACGTCAATATCCTGAAGGGCTTCCGCTTTGGCAAAAATCCCCATCGTCTTGCTCCCCGTGGTCAAATAGACACGCTTATGTAAGCTGCTTGCCAATTTACCGGCCAGTGCTGCCGCTTCCGCCTCGTTGCTCACATGATGTAATTTATCGTAGTCAGGTAACGGCACTTCCTTACGTTCAAACCGCAGGAACGGAATGTTCATGTCCGCCGCCGCATCCCGCGCCGTAGCGGTAACTACGGCGGCGTACGGATGACTGGCATCGATTAAAAGACGAATCTTTTTATCGGCAATAATTTCTTTCATCGCCTCTTTGTCGAGGCGCCCCGTATGCACTTCGATGCCCTCATGAGCCGCCAATTGCGCCCCATATTGACTGACCACCGATACGAATACGGGTTCTTTGGTGGTTTCACGAACGGTAACCGCCAAATTGCGACCATCTAATGTGCCCGCAATGACCCAAATCATAATTTGTAGCCTCGAGGCGTAATCATGCGACCGTTTTCAACATAGGTCTGGCTGTTGCCGATAATAACCAAAGTCTGCATATCGATTTCTTCTTTAGTAAAGTTTTCCAAGTCGGAAATCACCATATGCTGGCCAGGACGACCGGCTTTTTGTACGATGCCGACAGGAGTTTTAGGGTCGCGATGTTTAATCACCAATTCGCGCACTTCGTCCAAATGCTTAACACGTTTTTTACTACGTGGATTGTAGAGGGCAATAACCATGTCCCCTTCAGCACTCAAATCGGCACGTTTTTTAATTAAATCCCAAGGCGTCATAAGGTCGCTCAAGGAAATAACGGCGAAGTCGTGCATCAAAGGCGCGCCCAATACGGCAGCTGCTACGTTAACAGCGCTGAGGCCCGGCACAATGTCAACTTGCGGACGTTGTTCAGCGGGCACTTTATTGGCAAGTTCCATAACGAGACCGGCCATACCGTAGATACCGGAGTCACCGCTGGAGATAACCACTACTTCGTGGCCTTCAATGGCTAAATCTACAGCTTGTTGACAACGGTCAACTTCCTGCATCATAGCAGTGCCCACTTTTTCTTTGTCCGCAATTAAATCGGCAATGAGGTCGAGGTATGTCAAATAACCTACCACGCGGTCAGCCGCCAAAATCGCTTCACGAGCTTGCGGTGTCATGAATTCTTCGTTGCCCGGTCCGATACCGATTACTTTGATTGTACCTGGGCGATGGCTACCGTTGTTCGTGGATACACCGTTTTCTTTTGTAGTAATGTTTGGCTCTTGGCCTGTAATAGTGCTGTTGTTTCGCATACGTTGCCTACTCCTATCGTCTGTTTAACAAAATTAGATTCTTCAATATGACTTGCTTCTATAAAAGGCGCCATTTCTTCTTGTGTAAAAAAGTGAATGGGCCATTGTAACTCTTCTACGGCAGCCAACAAACCGACTTCATCGGATTTCACAATCACCGAAGCGGCGGCAGCCACACTCTTGGGCGAACGATTCACATTATTGAGGGAATCGGTAATCGCCGCCAAAATTAATTCTTTCGGGGTTTCACGACGACAGCCCACCCCCACTACCATAGTGGGCGGTCGTAATACTAACGTCCGCGGTCCTACAGGCAATAATAAGTCCGTAATAATAACGCGCGGTGCATTTTCACCGCCTTCTTCACATAAGAACTTACCCGTCACCGTATGAGGGTTAAAGCGAATGAGCGTAATGCCCTGTGCCTTTGCTTCTGCTTCATACTGATGTAAAAAATACAGCGTATCATCTACGTAATATTTCACCGTTTCACCGGCTACGAGGGCCGAATTAACTTCCCGCAAAGCATTAAAATCTTCCACCTTGCACTCAAGTTTACGTGCCAATACATCGGGTGCCGGAATACCGTTTACATCGGTAGCCGTCGTGATCACCGGCGTGGCCCCCACGACCTGAGCAATGTCCGCCGTCCATTCATTAGCACCGCCCAAGTGGCCCGACAATAAACTGATAGCAAAATGCCCCTGCTCATCCATGACCACCACCGCCGGGTCTTCCGACTTGTGCTTAATATACGGTGCAATCATGCGCACCACAATGCCCGTAGCCATGATGAAAAGTAGCTTATCATAAGTCTTAAACCACGTTTCCATATGTGGCTTCATGGAGCTGAACGGCGTAGCCTCGTCGCCACTTTGACGGCCTTCTTTTTCAAAACATTCAACCGTATGATTCGTGGTGTCCAAGAAATGCTTACGTAAACGCTGCCCCAACTTAGCGCCGTGAGCGGTTACGGAAATAATGGCCATCCGTTCGGACGTACTATTTATACCCGCCGCCGATGCTGCCACAGCTTTTTCAACCGACGTCGTTACGGCCGATTCTTTATCCTGTATATCCAAAGTCTTCACGCTCCGCTATTAGTCCTTAGCACTGCGGTACATGTGACTGAAGCCCTTGTCATACAACTTGGACAACTCATAGTCACTGTCGAGAACTTTACTTACCACGATCATGGCCTGACGTAACACGCCTTCCTGACTCACGATATCCGCAATCGTTTCCAAAGTACCGCGAATAATGCGTTGATCCGGCCAGGATGCTTTTACCACAA
Source organism: Veillonella ratti (assembly GCF_003992115.1). GTDB lineage: Bacteria > Bacillota > Negativicutes > Veillonellales > Veillonellaceae > Veillonella_A > Veillonella_A ratti. The sequence goes on along the minus strand of NZ_RQUX01000004.1, from coordinate 7,526 downwards.
TCGCAACCGGCGTCTTAGGACTGTAACCGCCGTTAACAAGCTCTTCTACCACTTTATCAATCATCTGCACACTGAGGAAAATACACATAGTCGCTTCATGCGCAGCGAGCATGCCCAATTTTTCCTTCGGCGGCATTGGCGTGCGGCCTTCCATACGGGTAATAATAACCGTCTGGGATACATTCGGTAAAGTGTATTCCTGTTTTAAAGCGGCCGCTGTCGCGAGGAATGAACTTACGCCCGGAATTACGGCATACGTGATGTTTAACTCTTTTAAACGGTCCATCTGTTCCTGAATGGCCCCGTAAATCGCAGGGTCACCGGTGTGCAAACGAACGATTGCTTTGCCTTCAGCGGCGCCGCGTTTCATAACTTCGATAACTTCGTCGAGGTTCATAGTAGCGCTGTTAAAAATCTCACAGCCTTTTTTACAAGCCGCCAAAATATCCGGATTAACCAATGAACCGGCATAAATTACGATGTCCGCTTCACTCACTAAGCGATAGCCTTTACGGGTAATGAGCTCCGGATCCCCCGGGCCGGCCCCCACAAAATGAACTACCGGTACTTCCTGATTTGTCATGGCAGTGTCGCCTGCCATTGTTTTATCTGTACTCATGTGACAGTTTACCTCCCCGGCCTTACGGCCTCAAGTATTCTATATATTTAAGCCTGTTTAATCGCCGTTACGATGAAAATTGGACTTAACGGGTTTAGTAAATGATACGGCCCCGCTTTGCGGAAACGACTTACCTGCATCTGATAGCCTTCGTAGGTGAAAGGACGACCTTTTAAAGCTTTCAAAATCGTATAGCCTGTTTCCATGGTTACCGCCGTTACAACAAGACGGCCACCCGGTTTTAAGAGGCGCTGTGATTCATCGAGAATCGCGTCCATACCGCCGGCACTGCCGCCGATGATAATGGCATCAAGAGCCGGCAAATCAGCCATCCCTTCCGGTGCTTTCGCTTCAATCACCGTCAAATTATTAACATTAAATTTTGCCATATTCGCTTTAATGAGCTCAATGCCCTTGGCAAAGCGTTCGATAGCATACACATGCCCTTGGGGAGCACCCAATGCCGCTTCAATAGAAATGGAACCGGTACCGGCGCCCACATCGAGAACGTAACTATCCTCCTGCACGCGCGCTTCATTGAGTACGGCCATACGAATTTCGCGTTTCGTCATAGGCACATCGCCGCGAATAAATTCTTCATCGTCAATGCCGAAAAAGTGCCGCATGGATACCTCCTTATATGTTCAATAGTATTTCAAGAATTGTTAGGCGCTGCTGCCTTCAGTGAACTTATTATTCACCATATATCGCCCTAGCCCAACACGATAAATACGGAATGTTCAAAACCGGGGAGTTTAGCAATCTCCGCCAACGAACCGGGCTCAATTCGTTCATCTTCATAGCTGAGCCGCTCTAAGGCCACCGACTTCGTGTCAGCCGGCCAGCCGTGGTCCATCAGAATTTGCGCAATAGCCGCCGGATTATGTTCTTTATCCGTCAAAAAGCCAAGCTTACGCCCCGCTTCATAGCGAAGGGCTTCTTCCTTCGGCACACGACCGTGAAAACTCAGTAAATCCGCATCCTGCCACACTTCGCCGATGCGCGCAAAGGCAAAGGTCATGGAACTGATGCCCGGCACCACATCAATCGGTGTATCGGGGAATTTCTTTTTCAAATACGGCAACAAGCTGTAATAGCCCGTGTCACCGCTCACCATAACAACCACATCATGGCTTTTGAGCTGTTCTTCAATCCAAAGAGCCAATTCCGTAAGCTTACCCGTAACTGAATGGGTGAGCTGACCTTCATGAGCAAAATCCAATAAAGAGCGCTCGCTCCCGACGAGTACCTTGGCCGCTTCAATCAACTTAAGACCGCGTGGTACCACATAATCCGGATTTCCCGGTCCGATACCTACAACGTAGAGGGTATTTGCCAATGCTCTTCACCTCCGATACGCTTAGCCGTTTCATCAACCGCCAAAATTTCGCCGTCCAACGTAGCAATAATAATGCCCACTTCCGCTTCATTCGCAATATAGCGCTCCGAGCGCATGGATGCTCTATCCGCAACACGCTGGTAAACACTCGTCAAATGCTCACGCGCTAAAATCGGCATAGCTGCTTCTGTGGTGCGACACTCCATAATTTCATTGGCCACGGCCGTAGACGCACCATCTAATGCCGCATAAGCAACGAGTGTTTCCATACGGCCGTCACTCATACGATTATGCGTGTGAAAACTGCCGGACGCGAGTTTTATAATCTTACCGATATGACCGATAATAACAATCTTTTTAAAACCGGCTTTTACGCATTGTTCCAGCATAAAGCCGATAAAGTTGGATGTTTCCGCCATCTGATTAATAGCGATACCCAGCACATTCTTAGCCAATTCCTGACCGATGCGCCCCGGCACCAACACCGCCGTTTCATAACCGGCCGCCTTCATAACCGTAAGCTGCGGCACCAAAGAGTTTTTAAAACCTTCTTCACTCATAGGCTTCACAATCCCGGTCGTACCGATAATGGAAATCCCGCCTTCAATGCCGAGCGTACTGTTCAAGGTCTTCTTAGCCAACACTTCGCCGTTTGGCACCGATACCGTCACAATGACGCCCTGACCGGCCGTACAAAACTCTTTAAACACAGTGGTCATCATGGTGCGCGGTCCCGGATTGATAGCCGGTTCCCCCGGTGGCATCGCCAAGCCCGGTTTCGTCACCGTCCCTACGCCAAAACCGGCGCGGAACTTCAATTCTCCGTCAGTCGTCAGCTGCACCGTCGTCACCACATCAGTGCCGTGCGTTACATCCGGATCATCGCCACCGTCTTTTACAACCGTCGCCCGAGCTTCCGTATCAGATAGAACCTCTACCGACTTAATGGGCACATCAATGGGTGTGTCTTGCGGATTAATCACCGTCACACGGGTGGGATACTCTTCCTGCAATAGTGCCATCAAAGCCGCCTTCATGCCGGCCGTGGCACAGGAGCCGGTCGTATAACCGCCACGCATAGCCTCTATATCCATTCATACCTCCTTCGGTGAAAGAATCTTTCACAACTTGATATCATGGTAAAGAGCAGCGACATTACGCTGCTCTTTAGGGCTCTACTTAGGAGCGGAAATTTACAAATTGCAATTCTACCGGCAAATCCTGTTGTTTCAACATTTGGATAACTTCCTGTAAGGAGTCTTTATCTTTGCCCGTAACGCGCACTTGGTCTTCCATAATCTGCGCCGTTACTTTAAGTTTCATATTTTTGATTAATTTAACCACATCTTTGGCGGTTTCTTTGGAAATACCTTTTTTAATGGTAATCACCTGACGAACGGTTGCCCCCGATGCAGGTTCCACTTTACCGTAATCAAGATTTTTAAGCGCCACATTACGCTTAACCATCTTGCCTTTAATCACGTCGATTACGGCGTTTAATTTATATTCATCATCAGAAATCACCTTAATAGTTTCCCCTTCAAGACTGATTTCAGATTTGCTGCCGCGAAAATCATAACGGGTACCGATTTCTTTTTTAGCTTGGTTTACCGCGTTATCAACTTCTTGCATATTTACTTCCGACACTACGTCAAACGAACAATCTTTGGCCATATATGTGCCTCCTTTGCTTTTAAATAGTACTATTATTATATCATATAGGCCCCGTTCCTCACATAGAAAGGTTTGGAAAATTGAACTTTGTATGAAATTTTTTTATACCTGACAAAACAAATAGACTAAAATAGGTTACAATATACATATAACTACGACTAAATCGTATTAGAGAAATCAAAATATTGTAATAAACAATCAAGAAAGCAAGCCTATTATGCCAGATACTACAGCTCCTACTGAAAAAAAGAATATAGTAAACGGTGAGCCGCTGTTGTCCTTAGTCGTAGCGGATTCAACACCCACTCCTTCAAATAAGGGCAAAACAAGACGGCTCTCTATTAATCACTTAGTGCGTCAGGCCGGCGTCTCCCAAGCCATGCGGCGTCGCCTGCGTACGGACGGCATCGTCTATGTGAATCAGAAAGCCGCTTCATGGCACAGCCTCGTCGTACCAGGCGATAAGGTAACCATTTACTTACCAAAAGAAGATCCGGGCTTTACCCCTTGGGCGTATGATATTCCCATCATTTACGAGGACGAGCACCTGCTTATCATCAACAAACCGACGGGACTCCTCATGCATCCCACCTCGACCGAGCGCTTTCACACCGTCGCGAATGCGCTTATCCATTATTTTGAAAAAACGAATCAAACGCAGGCCGCTTTTCACCCGGTACACCGCCTTGATAAAGACACATCAGGCCTTGTCATCATCGCTAAGAACGCCTTGGTGCAGCACAGTTTTACCAATACGCACACGCCCATTCGCAAAATCTACGAAGCTCTGTGTGACGGCTTTTTTCCGGCCAATTTTGCCACCATCCACTGGCCTATAGCCCGCAAAGAAGGGAGTATCATCGAGCGCACCGTAAGTCCTGACGGCAAACCGGCTCATACGGACATTACCTGCCTCGCCCGCCACAAACGGCTCTCCCACGTTCGCTTTGTATTACACACCGGTCGCACGCACCAAATTCGCGTGCATATGTCGCATTTGGGCTTCCCCCTCGTCGGCGATGACCTCTACGGCGGCTCCCTTGATTTACTTCAAAATCAAGCACTCCATGCCATTGGGCTACAATTTGTCCACCCTATGACGCATACGTTCATGAACGTGACCGCACCGCTGCCGACAGCCTGGGAACCCTTGATTTCACAGTACTTAGAGCACAACAAGATTTCTTTTTGACAAAAATTCGCTCGTCCCCCATGTTAGCGCCGCCATAGAGCCCTTCTATTATGCATAAATAGCAGTAGCCCTTTCAGGTTCTTCTTGCTATACTTAACTTGATGTATGACATTCCTTATCAGTTATCAGTATTCCATTACAAGGAGGAAATACTATGCCATTAGTTTCAACAACAGACATGTTTAAAAAAGCCTATGAAGGCGGTTATGCTATTGGTGCATTCAACGTTAACAACATGGAAATTGTACAAGGTATCGTTGATGCGGCTAAAGAAGAACAATCTCCGCTGATTCTTCAAGTATCCGCCGGTGCCCGCAAATATGCAAAACACATTTATCTTGTAAAATTGGTAGAAGCCGCTCTCGAAGACACGGGCTTACCAATCGCATTACATCTTGACCACGGTGATGATTTTGAAATCTGTAAATCCTGTATCGACGGCGGTTTCACCTCCGTTATGATTGACGGCTCCAAACACGATTTCGAAACTAACGTGGCCTTAACTAAAAAGGTTGTTGAATATGCTCACGCACACGGCGTAGTAGTAGAAGGCGAATTAGGTCGTTTGGCCGGCGTTGAAGACGACGTAAACGTAAGTGAAAAAGACGCGCTCTTCACCGATCCCGATCAGGCTGCCGAATTCGTAGAACGTACCGGCGTTGACTCCTTAGCTATCGCCATCGGTACCAGCCACGGCGCTTACAAATTCAAAGGCGAACCGTACCTCGACTTCGAACGTTTGGAAAAAGTAGGCAAATTATTACCCGGTTTCCCTATCGTTTTACACGGTGCGTCCACCGTACTTCCTGAATTCGTTGAAAAATGTAACAAATTCGGCGGCAGCATTCCGGGCGCTCAAGGCGTTCCTGAAGAAATGCTTCGTAAAGCAGCGTCCATGTCCGTATGTAAAATCAACATCGACACCGACCTTCGCTTAGCTATGACCGCATCCATTCGCGAATTCTTCGTGAATAATCCATCTGAATTCGACCCTCGTAAATACTTGGGACCTGCTCGCGATGCTATTAAAGGCATGGTACAGCACAAAATTAAAGATGTATTGGGTTCTTCCGGCAAATTATAATCATAAACTCTCAGGCAACAGTTATTTAACAATCCACTGCACATATAACTACCGAGCAGCCTGAAAATTTTGCGATATAATAAACTTTGCTGCTAGTGCTTGTCCTGAGTTTCTTGCGATAAGTACGGCATATAATCCATTAAAAATTAAGGAGCAGTTCATCTATAATTTTAGATTGACTGCTCCCTTTTTTATTGTTATAATGACCTCACAATAAAGAACAACATACAATGCTGACGGATTAGTGGAATTAACCACGTGTATTGTATGCGAAGAAACGCCGACCGTCTGGGCAGAAGATTGCTCAGGCGGTCTTTTGCATATTTTGAAAGCCTTCAAGGATCTTTCAATCATCAAAAGACTACTAATTTAAGCCTTCTTTTTAAAAGCCATTCTAAACTTTCAAAAAAGACTTTGAGCAGCTTCTTTCAGTTACAGAAAGGATGATTGTATGCGAAATCGTTGGTTAATTGCCTTGGCGGCTATCGGAATTCACATTTCTATCGGCAGTGTTTATGCTTGGAGCGTGTTGACGCGCCCTATTATGGCGGCCATGGGCTGGTCCCTTAAAGAAACAACTTGGACTTTTTCTTTAGCTATTTTATTCCTCGGTCTTTCCGCCGGTTTATTGGGCAGTTTTGCTGAAAAAATCGGTCCTAAAAAGAGTGGCTTGTTGAGTACCCTCTTCTTCGGTATCGGCATGTTAGGTACGGCTTACGCCTTAGAGCAAAGCAGCTTAACCTTGCTTTACATCTTCTATGGCGTCATCGGCGGTGTGGGCCTCGGCGTCGGTTACATCACCCCGGTTTCGACCCTCGTTAAATACTTCCCGCGCAATCGCGGTTTTGCCACCGGCCTTGCCATCATGGGCTTCGGCTTTGCAGCCTTAATCGCCGGTCCGTTAATGCAATACTTAACGGCCGCCTACAGCTTGGTTCAAACATTCCAGATTCTCGGCGTGGCGTACATCATCATCATGACATTGTCTTCGTTGTACTTAAAACCACCGACAACGGCTACTGCAGCAACTACAACAGCTAATACTACTGATGCAAACAATGCTGAAAAAGCTCAGACCAATGTGGCAACTCGTCCGGCTAATGCTTTATTCAATCGTGGCATGACAGCTCATGAGGCTATGCGTACATGGCAGTTCAGCGCTTTATGGTGGATCTTCTTCATCAACATCACGTGCGGTATCGGCTTATTGGCGGTCGCTTCCCCAATGGCGCAGGAAATCGTTGGCATGAACGCTACGGAAGCGGCTTCCATGGTTGGTATCATCGGCCTTTTAAACGGTCTTGGCCGCATCGGCTGGTCCACCATCTCCGATTACATCGGTCGACCTTTCACTTATATGTTGTTCTTCCTCATCGAAATCTTGGCATTCTTTGCCCTCGGCCATACGAGCAACTCTTTCTTCTTCCAGTTCCTCGTATTCGCTATCATTACCTGCTACGGTGGCGGTTTTGCCTGCATGCCCGCTTATCTTAGTGACTTATTCGGCACCAAAGCACTCAGCGCTATCCATGGCCGTGTCTTAGGGTTATAGGACATTTTGAGTTGGTAATTTAATCCCAGAGATAGTTAGGATATGGATCAGAGAAATGAAAATCAC